>JAUXGZ010000010.1 GCA_030621785.1 Gammaproteobacteria bacterium
GGCGACATCTGCGGCACTGGCACCAAAGGCGCCGGCCTGATCAAGGCTGGAGGCAAAGGCAATCATTCCGTAGCGCGACACCCGGCCATAGGTCGGCTTGATACCGGTAATCCCACAGAGTGCCGCCGGCTGGCGAATCGAGCCACCAGTATCGGTACCGGTAGACAGGGGCGCCAGGCGCGCAGCCACCGCGGCCGCAGAACCGCCGGATGAACCACCGGGCACGCGTTGCGTATCCCACGGATTGCGCACCGGACCGTAAAAACTGGTTTCGTTGGACGATCCCATGGCAAATTCGTCCATATTGGTCTTACCCAGCATGACGGCACCGGCCTGTTTGAGCTTCGCAGTCACCGTGGCATCGTAGGGCGCTGCAAAATTGTCCAGCATGCGCGAACCGCAACTGGTACGGACGCCGGTGGTGCAGAAAATGTCCTTGTGCAGGTACGGGATACCGGTCAGCACCCCGCCCTCGCCGCTTTTCAGCCGCTGGTCAGCCAGCCTTGCCGCCTCGAGCGCCGACGCCTCGGTCACCGTCAGCACGGCATTAAGTTTTTCGTCCAGACGTCGGAGACGCTCCAGGAAGGTCTGTGTCAGCTCCTCGCTGCTGAACTCGCCGGCGCGCAGGCCCGCAGCCAGTTGGGTAACGCTATTTTGCAACATGACAGATCCGTACCGCGCTATTCAATGACTTTGGGAACCAGGTACAGGCCGCTGTCGACGCTGGGCGCGACTTCCTGGAAGGCATCACGCTGATCGACCTCGGACACCTCGTCCGGTCGCAATCGCTGGCTGGCATCCAGCGGATGTGCCATCGGCTTCACGCCTTCGGTGTCGACGCTGTTCAGTTGTTCGACAAAGGAAAGAATGTCGGACAGATTGCGTGCGTAGGTTTCAAATTCGCCGTCGTCCACGCCCAGGCGTGCAAGATGAGCGATTTTATGGACGGTGTCGGTATCCAGCGACATGGTATAATTCCGTTTGCCGGTCGGGAAAACGGGAAAGGTAGCACACTTGATCGCTTGCCCAAAATCCCCGCCGTTGTTAGATTACGCCTTTTGAGTTAGCCAGGAATCTCCCCTTACATGTTCAAAAGCCTGCTGGGTTTGTTCTCCAACGATCTCTCCATCGATCTGGGAACTGCAAATACCCTGATCTACGTTCGCGGCCAGGGCGTCGTCCTCGACGAACCTTCCGTGGTTGCCATTCGCCAGGACCGGGGGCCGGGAGGACCGAAAAGCATTACCGCCGTCGGTTCCGAGGCCAAAGCCATGCTCGGCCGCACCCCGGGCAATATCACCGCCATTCGCCCGCTGAAGGAAGGTGTGATTGCCGATTTCACGGTCACCGAGAAAATGCTCCAGCATTTCATCCACAAGGTGCACGAGGCGCGTTTCTTCCGTCCCAGCCCGCGGGTGCTGATCTGTGTACCCTGCGGTTCTACCCAGGTGGAACGTCGCGCCATCAAGGAATCCGCCGCCGGTGCCGGCGCACGCGAGGTGTACCTGATCGAGGAACCCATGGCAGCGGCCATCGGTGCCGGCATGCCGGTGGATGAAGCACGCGGCTCCATGGTCCTGGATATCGGCGGTGGAACTTCCGAAGTCGCGGTTATCTCGCTCAACGGCATCGTTTACTCCTCATCGGTACGCATCGGCGGCGATCGCTTCGATGAGGCCATTGTCAGTTACGTACGGCGGAACTACGGCACCCTGATCGGAGAATCCACCTCCGAGCGCATCAAAAAGCAGATCGGTTCGGCCTACCCCGGCGCCGAAATGAAAGAAATTGAAGTCAAGGGACGTAATCTGGCGCAGGGTGTGCCGCGCAGCTTCACCCTTAACAGCAATGAAATCCTGGAAGCCTTGCAGGAACCGCTGGCCGGCATCGTCGGTGCGGTAAAAACCGCGCTGGAACAAACACCACCGGAGCTGGGCGCCGATGTGGCCGAGCGCGGCATCGTTCTCACCGGCGGGGGCGCGCTGCTGCGTGACCTGGATCGTCTGCTGATGGAAGAAACCGGCCTGCCGGTAGTCGTTGCCGACGACCCGCTAACCTGCGTGGCACGTGGTGGCGGCCGCGCTATCGAAATGCTCGACGAGCGCGGTAGCGACCTGTTCGCATTCGAGTAACATCCGGGCAGCGTGCATAACCGGGCCCTAAAATCAGGCTTTATGCCCGCACCCGATTTCAAGAGGTAAGACAATCAAGCAGCTCTTTTCAGCTGGCCCGCCGCTATTTGCCCGCTTGCTGGGCCTGACGCTGCTGTCGGTAATCCTGATGACAGTCGATCACCGACAGCAGTACCTGGAGAATCTGCGCGGCGGGCTATCGGTGCTGGTCTACCCGTTACAGCTACTGGTCGATCTGCCCAATTCAGCCAGCGACTGGTTCACGGAATCCTTGTCTACACGCCGGCAATTACAGGAAATCAATGCCAGCCTGCGCACCCAGCAACTGGTATTGAATGTCCAGCTTCAGAAAATGGAAGCCCTGGAAGCAGAAAACCTGCGTCTGCGGGCTCTGCTGGATTCCTCTTTCGAAGTTGGCGAACGACCGTTGCTGATCGCCAATCTGTTGTCAGTGGATATGGATCCCTACCGCCACGAAATCCTGATCAACAAGGGCTCGCTTGACCAGTTGTACGAAGGCCAGCCACTGCTGGACAGCAACGGAATGATGGGGCAGCTGATCCACGTATCGCCCTTTACTTCAACCGCCATGCTGATCACGGACCCCAGCCATGCTATCCCGGTGCAGGTGAACCGTAACGGCTTGCGCACCATCGCCCTGGGTACCGGCTCGTTGAACCGGCTGAAACTGCCGAATATTCCCAACAATGCTGATATCCGGGTTGGCGACCTGCTGGTCACTTCCGGCCTCGGCGGCCGTTTTCCACCCGGCTACCCGGTTGCCGAAGTAACCGAGGTGGACCAGGATCCCGGCCGGGCCTTTTCGCAGATCACGGCGCGCCCGCGCGCCCGGCTTGACCGCAGCCGCGAAGTCCTTCTGGTATGGCCATCGAAAATCGAGGGACCGGTACTGCCGGTTCCCGCCGCCGGCGAAAACACCCCCCCCGCAGCGCCGAAAGCCAACACGGACCCGGTATCGCCATGAGCCTGACACGACACCACGGCGGGATCATCATTCTGCTCAGCTTTGCGCTGGCCATGCTGCTGACGATAATCCCCCTGGGTGACAGCCTGCAGAACCTGCGCCCCGACTGGGTGACACTAACACTCATTTTCTGGTGCCTGTCCCTGCCGGACCGGGTCAGCGTAGGCTCCGGCTTCATGGCCGGACTTTTCCTGGACACGCTGGAAGGAACCCTGCTGGGGCAGCACGCGCTGGCGCTGAGCCTGATCGCCTATGCCAGCGCGCGTCTGCACCAGCGTATCCGGCTCTACCCTCCGTGGCAGCAGGCACTTACAGTGCTGGTGCTGCTGCTGCTGCATCAACTACTGACCTTGTGGATCGACAGCACCATCGGACGGCCCCTTGCAGGCATCAGCTTCTGGCTCCCCTCCCTGATCAGCGCGTTGCTGTGGCCGATCTACTCACAAATCCTGACCAGCTTGCGCATCAACTTCTCGGTGCAGTAGGACATGTCGTTCCGGGTTACCATCAAGGACTACCGCTTCGAAAGCCGCCTGTTCATGCAGCGTTCGGTACAGGCCATAGTTTTCGCGGCACTGCTGTTTTCTGTGCTAATCGTGCGACTGGTCCACCTGCAGGTGCTGGCGCACGAGCATTACATCACCCTGTCCGACGACAACCGCATCAAGATTCTGCCACTACCGCCCAACCGGGGGCTGATCTTTGACCGCAGCGGCCTGGTACTGGCCGAGAACCTGCCGTCCTACCGGCTCGAAATCACACCGGAGCAGGTCCACGACATGGATGCCCTGCTGGATATCCTGGCGTCACTGGTCAACGTCCGCGACATTGACCGCCAGCGTTTCGACAAGCTGCGCAAGCGCATGCCGGCATTCAAACCGGTGCCATTGCGATTTCACCTGAGTGACGAGGAAGTGGCCCGCTTCGCGGTCGACCGACACCGGTTCCCCGGGGTGGAAGTGGTTGCCGGGCTGTCCAGACACTATCCGTACGGCAGCATGGCGGTGCATGCAATAGGCTACGTCGGACGGCTCGACGAGCGCGACCTGCAACGCGTCAACACCTCCAGTTACAGTGGTACTACACATATCGGCAAGGTAGGTATCGAACGAACTTACGAGGATATTCTGCATGGCAACGTAGGTTACGGTCAGGTGGAAACCAACGCCGAAGGCCGGATTCTGCGCACCCTGGTACGCACCCCGCCGCGGCCGGGACAAAACCTGTACCTGACACTGGATACCCGTCTGCAGCGCTCCACAGAGCAGGCATTTGAAGGCAAGACCGGCGCCGCCGTCGTCATCGCCCCGGACACGGGCGAAGTACTGGCATTCGTCAGCCTGCCGGCCTACGATCCCAACCTGTTCGTAAACGGCATCGACACTGCCACCTACAACGCACTGCGCAACGATGAACAGCAACCACTGTTCAACCGTGCACTGCGCGGACAATATCCGCCAGGATCCACCATCAAGCCCTTCGTGGCGCTGGGCGGCCTCGAGGAAGGTATTACCCACGAACACTCAACCACGTATTGCCCGGGCTTCTATCAGCTGGCGGGCAATGAACGCAAATACCGCTGCTGGAAACGCAGCGGACACGGCAAGGTGGATCTGATCAAATCCATTGCCCAGTCCTGTGACGTCTATTTTTACGATCTGGCCCTGTCCATGGGCATCGACCGGATCCACGACTTTCTCGCCAAATTTGGCTTTGGTACACGTACCGGCATCGATATCAGCGGCGAACTCCCCGGACTGCTGCCGTCCCGGCAGTGGAAACGGGCTGCCAGAGACCAGGTCTGGTTCCCGGGAGAGACGCTGATTACCGGCATCGGCCAGGGGTTCATGCTGGCGACGCCGATTCAGCTGGCCAGCGCTGTGGCAACGCTGTCCAAATACGGACAGCGCCGCAGGCCGCACGTGGTTTTTGCCACCCAGCAGCCGGACGACAGCGGACTCACGCCGCTGCAGATTGCCGCTGTCCCGAATGCCCCCATCATGAACCGTCATCACTGGGACACGGTGATCCATGCCATGCGCGAGGTAGTCCAGGGGGCACGAGGCACCGCACGCAAAATCAGCAAAGATGCAAAATTCGAGATTGCCGGCAAAACCGGCACCGCACAGGTATTCGGACTAAAGGAGGAGCAAAAATACAACGCCGAGGAACTGGCCGAAAAGCTGCGTGACCACTCGCTGTTCATTGCCTTTGCTCCAATCGAAAAACCACGCATCGCCGTTGCGGTCATTGTCGAGCACGGCGGCAGCGGCAGTGCCGTGGCCGCACCGATCGCGCGCACCATACTCGACGCCTATCTACTGGGACCGGATTCCGTGTTAACAGAACCCGCCTCATGAGCACCTTGCTTGACGACAGTCGTGAAGATGCCAGTCAACGCGACTGGCAATCACTACTACACCTGGATGCCACCCTGTTGTTCAACCTGGTACTGCTTTCCACCCTGGGTCTGTTCGTGCTCTACAGCGCCAGCGGTCAGGAGCAGTCGGTACTGATCCGGCAGCTTGTCCGTCTGGGCATTGCCTTCGGCACCATGGCTTTTATTGCCCAGCTGCGTCCGCAGTGGCTGTTTCGCTGGACACCCTGGATGTACGGATTCGGCCTGCTGCTGCTGATCGCAGTACTGGTGGTCGGCGACGTCGGCAAGGGCGCGCAACGCTGGCTGGATTTCGGCATCATCCGTTTCCAGCCATCGGAAATGATGAAACTGGCTGTACCGATGATGGTGGCCTGGTACCTGTCGGACAAACGCCTGCCGCCCGCCGGCTCTACCCTGCTAATCGCCGGTGCGCTGATTGTGGTACCAGTGCTGCTGATCGCCAGGCAACCTGATCTCGGCACTTCACTGTTAATTGGCAGTGCCGGTTTCTTCGTGCTGTTTCTGGCCGGTCTGTCGTGGCGCCTGCTCACAGGCCTGGGGCTAATCGCTGCTGCGGGCGCGCCGGTACTTTGGCATTTCATGCACGACTACCAGCGCCAGCGGGTCATCACCTTCCTCAACCCGGAACAGGACCCACTGGGCGCCGGTTATCACATCATTCAGTCCAAGATTGCCATCGGTTCGGGCGGTCTGTTCGGCAAGGGCTGGCTGAACGGAACCCAGGCCCACCTGGAATTCCTTCCGGAACGTTCCACGGACTTTATTTTTGCAGTGCTGGGCGAGGAACTGGGGCTGATCGGTATTATTGCATTGCTGGTTTTGTATAGTTTTGTCATCATTCGCAGCCTGTATATCGCTACCCAGGCGCAGGACACCTACGGGCGATTGCTCGGCGGCAGCCTGTCGATGACTTTTTTCATCTACATCATAGTTAATACCGGCATGGTGACCGGCCTGTTGCCGGTAGTGGGGCTGCCCCTGCCGCTGATCAGTTACGGAGGCACATCAATGGTGACCCTCATGGCAGGTTTCGGTATCCTCATGTCCATACACACACACAGAAAACTGCTACCAACCTAGGAAAAGCCTGTGCATAAACATAAATCCATCAAGATACTGTTCACCACGCTGCTGGCTGTGCTGTCAATCGGCACCGGATGTGCCGGTGATTTTTCGGACAACCCGCAGGTACAGAAATTCATTGACGAAATGGTCGTGAAACATGACTTCGATCGGCAACAACTCGAAAATCTGTTTGCCCAGGCCAAAAAACGCGACGATATCCTCAAGGCCATCTCCCGACCGGCGGAAGGCAAGGCCTGGTACGAATATCGGCAGATCTTTATCAAGCCCAGGCGTATCGAGGGCGGAGTGGAATTCTGGCAACAGAATGCAGCCCTGCTGGCAAAGGCCGAAAAGGAATTTGGCGTGGATGCGGCGATCATCGTTGCCATCATCGGGGTGGAAACCCGTTACGGCGCCAATACCGGCTCCTACCGGGTTATTGACGCACTCTCGACACTGGCCTTCGACTACCCGAGGCGCGGCAAGTTTTTCCGCTCCGAACTGGAGCAGTTCCTGATCCTGTCGAAGGAAGAGCAGGTAGACGCGGCTTCAGCAAAAGGTTCCTATGCCGGCGCCATGGGCTACGGCCAGTTCATCCCGTCCAGCTACCGTCATTATGCCGTGGATTTTGACAAGGATGGCAAGCGTGATTTGTGGGAAAACATGGATGACATCATCGGCAGCGTGGCCAATTATTTCCACCAGCACCACTGGAAGCTGGGCGAACCGGTCGCCAGCAAGGTCATCAGCAAGGCAGCGGTTCCCGCTGACCTGGTCTCCGGGAGTGTCAAACCGTCGGAAAAAGCCGGTCACTTCTATGACGCGGGCATTGAGGTATCGCCACCACTGCCGGCCGGGATGCCGGCCGCACTACTCAAGCTGGAACAACGCGACGGACCGGAATACTGGCTGGTTGCCGATAACTTTTACGTGATAACACGCTATAATCGCAGCCCACTCTACGCGATGGCTGTATTTCAGCTCAGTGAAGCCATACGGGATGCCTACAAGCAGTAACCATAACGCCAGCCTTGCGGGAGCATGGCTGGCTGTAATCTGGCTGACCGTACTGGGCAGCGGCTGTTCCTCCCCAAAGGACTCCGGACGCTATTCCCAATCGGTCGATAGCGGGCCGGACCGGAAGGTCAATGTGTCTCAGGTCGCCGACGCCGTACCCCGGGCAGAACCGCCCAGCCGCTATGGCAACCCGGAAACCTACAAGGTACTCGGCAAGCGCTACTACACCATGAAAAGCAGCAAGGGGTACGCGAAACGCGGCATCGCTTCCTGGTACGGCAACAAGTTCCACGGCCACCGGACCTCCAGTGGCGAGTCCTATGATATGTACCGTATGTCGGCAGCACACAAAACCCTGCCCTTGCCAACCTACGCTCGTGTCACCAATCTGGATAACAACAAGTCGGTTATCGTAAAGATAAATGATCGCGGGCCGTTCCATGAGAATCGGTTGATCGACCTGTCCTATGCCGCGGCTTCCCGACTGGGTATACTCGCCAAAGGTACAGGTTATGTGGAAGTACGCGCCATCGACCCCGGGGAGTCTTCGCCTGCGGAGCAGGACAAGACCATTTCCGAACCTGAGGAAATACCCGAACCGGTCGCGACGATTCCGGACGAACCTCCGGAACTGTACCTGCAGCTTGGTGCTTTCCTCGATCGTAATAACGCGGAGCGATTGCAGAATCGCCTGAGCAAGCTGGATTTTCAGGGCAAACTGCACATCCAGGAAAGCTGGCTGAACCGCAAGCAGCTCTACCGGGTGCGTATTGGCCCGCTGGACTCGGTAGAAAGCGCCGACCGGCTATCGCAAACGCTGCAACAGGAGGGCATTGACCCGCCCCGTGTCGTAATCGACTGAATTAATTGAAAATCAGCGCACAAGCACAGACAATGTGCCGCTACACCAACCAACTGGATAATGAATGAACCCTGACCGCACGTTCGTACGACTGTTTTTCCTGGTATCCCTGCTGGTCTGCTCCTGGAGCCAGGCTGCCGCGCCTGTCCCGAAAGCCCCGTCCGTGGGAGCCAAAGCCTACCTGGTGGAAGATTTTCACAGCACCCAGGCGATCGCCGAGAAAAATGCCGACGACCCGGTAGAGCCTGCCAGCATCACCAAGCTGATGAGCGCCTATGTCATTTTCAAGGAAATACAGGGTGGCACCCTGAACCTGGAAGACAAGGTCCGCATCAGCGAGAAAGCCTGGCGTACGCCAGGATCGCGCATGTTCGTCGAGGTCAACACAGAAGTCAGCGTCGCCGACCTGTTACAGGGCATGATCATCCAGTCGGGCAACGACGCAACGGTTGCACTGGCGGAAAAAGTGGCCGGCAGCGAGGAGAGCTTTGCCGCACTGATGAACCACCATGCGCAGGAATTGAAACTGACCAACAGTCATTTCGTAAACAGCACCGGACTTCCGGCCAGCGAGCACTATACCTCGGCACGTGATATTGCACGCATTGCGCGGGCGCTGATCGAGGAATTTCCCGAATACTACCGCTGGTACTCGGTCCGGAAATTCACTTATAACGACATCACGCAATACAACCGCAACAAGCTGTTGTGGCGGGATGAGTCAGTGGACGGGCTCAAGACCGGACACACGGAATCGGCCGGTTACTGCCTGGTTACTTCAGCAGAGCGTGACGGCATGCGTCTGATCAGTGTGGTACTGGGGACCAAAAGCGAGAACGCCAGAGCGGATGCCAGCCAGTCACTGCTCAACTACGGCTTCCGCTTTTTCGAGACACACAAGCTCTACGACGCCAATACGCGACTGACCACAGCCCGTGTCTGGAAAGGTAGTGTCGAATCAGTCGACCTGGGTCTGGACCAGGCGTTCTACATCACCATTCCACGTGGAGAATACAAGAGCCTGGATGCTTCCATGCAACTGCAGGAACGTATCATTGCACCGATAGCGAAAGGCCAGACGCTGGGGCAGGCTGTCGTTCGACTGGGAGACAAAAGCGTCAGGGAGCTGAACCTGGTGGCACTGGAACCGGTCGATGAAGGCAGCTTCTGGCAGCGCATTACCGACGAAGCCCTGCTGTACTTTGAATAGCGTTTACCTGAATGGCGCCTTCCTGCCCATTGAAGACGCCTGCATACCGGTAACCGACCGCGGCTTTCTGTTTGGCGACGGTGTCTACGAGGTTATCCCGGCCTACGGCGGGCGACTGTTCCGCCTGCCCCATCACCTGCAACGCCTGCAGAACAGCCTGGACGGCATTCGGCTGGAAAATCCGCTCAACGAAAATCAGTGGCGCGAAATTTTCAACGAACTGCTGCAACGAAACCAGGCGCAGGCGGAACCGAATAACGACCAGTCGGTGTACCTGCAGGTCACCCGTGGCGTGGCCGCCAAACGCGATCACGCGTTTCCGGACCCGGTAAAACCCACTGTGTACGCCACCAGTAATCCCATGACAGAGCCGGACAGCAAATTGCTGGAGCGGGGACTGGCGGCCATCACCCTGGAAGATATCCGCTGGCAGTACTGCAATATCAAATCCATCACCTTGTTGCCCAATGTATTGTTGCGGCAGCAGGCGGTCGATGCAGATGCGGCAGAGGCCATCCTGGTACGCAACAACCTGGTGATCGAAGGCTCCGCCAGCAATATCTTCATAGTCCACAAGGGAGAAATCCTGACTCCGCCCAACGGCAACTACATGCTACCCGGCATCACCCGCGACCTGGTGCTGGAACTGGCGGCACAACACGGAATACCTTGCCACGAAACGGATATCAGCAAGGAACAACTTTGCAGTGCAGATGAAATCTGGCTCACCAGCTCCACCCGCGAGATCGTGCCGGTCACGGTGCTGGACGGGCAGCTGGTCAACGACGGTCGCCCCGGGGCCGTCTGGAAAAATATGAGCCGGCATTACCGTGACTACAAGAACGCCGTGCGCGAGGGCAAGGCCGAATAGGCAAGCCGTGCAACCGGTCTACTCAAAAATACCGTGCAGGAACCAGCGTCGTCCACCTCCAATCTCCCGGTAAACCCAGTAGCAGACGTTGCAGGGAAAATAACAGGGCACCGGCCTGTTCAACTTCGGCCGACAGCGACAAACGACTACAGAAACGGGCGGGAGGCTGGTACAGGTCCTGTGGATCCGGGCAACATCCCAGCATACGATCCAGGGACCGCACGCTGACTGGTCCCAAACGCCGTGCCAACCCGTCTCGTGGCAGCCGGAATAACTCCCCGAGACGATGCACCCCCATTCCCTCCAGGCGGTCCAGCAGCTTCTGTTCCCAGTCCAGCACCGACAGCGGCAGAGGTGCCAGTGCCGCCGGCAACTCGCGCACAGATTCAACCTGTCGACCGCTGCCACCACAAGCCAGGCTGTATGCGGCCAGCGGCGTCGGTGCGCCGGCACTGTGAATCTGATAGCCCAGTGCAGCCAACCCGCTGAAAACAGTATCGAGCAGGCTTGCCCGGCCACCGAACAGCACCTGGCTACCCTGTATTTCCAGCAACAGGGTGCAGGGTGGGCGCAGACTCACCCGGGAACTGAACTGGTACAGCCAGCCGGCCAGCTGCTGCAAGGCATACTGCTCGGAGCGAACATCCCGGCGGTGAACTATCAGGCTCGCGATCAGCGCCCGTGCTGATGATACCGGCATACCGGCACAGATACCGGCGTCATGCGCGGCCTGATTACACAACAGCACAACGGCACGTTGCCCAACATTGGCAACGGCCAGTGCATGCTCCCCTGCGCGTTCACTGCGTGTGAAAATCTCCAGTGGCAGCCGTGGCATGTGGATGCAAAGCCAGTGCACGGTCATGCGTCTGTACCGGTATATCGAGGTGAACAGGCCCACGGGCCCAACCACCCCTGCGTTTAAGAATCGTCACTGACAGCTCACTACCGCTTTCGGGTTGCAACTGTACTCGCAGGGCCGCAGGTGAAGGTCTTGCCGCCATCCGCCGGGGCCGGAACAGGAAACCCATGGCATTGCCCTCCTCTGCCGCCAGCTGCAAGCGTCGCAATGTGGGCGAGTCATCCAGGGTTGGCCAGGCCAGTACGGCGCTGCAGGTTCCGGAACGCAAACTTTGCTCCACTGCCCACATCCCGTCCTGATCCGCCTTTGGATGCACCAGCAGTACACGCGAAAGATCGACACCGGCTTCCAGCAGTGCCGGTGCGTAGGGAATATAAGGTGGCGCCACCCAGCAGATCCAGCGTCCTTCGTGACTCGCCGGAGCCAGTGCCGGCATCAACAGGCGAAGCGCACCGATACCATGCTGCGGCATGAGAATTTCCGTCAACGCCCCGCGCGGCCAGCCACCACCCGGCAGATGCTCATCGAGTTCAGGAAAACCACTGGAGATCGCTTCATCGGCAGTATTGAGGTGACTACCGCGCCAGATATCGGGACGTTGTAACAGGCTATCCAGATTCATAGCGACTGATTCCGCAGGATACCGACACCCAGCCCCTCGATGACCAGTGGCTGCTGACGAAGATCGACCCGGATCGGCTCGAAATCCTCATTCTCGGGCAACAGGTACACGATGGAGCCACGCTGGCGGAAACGTTTGACCGTAACCTCGTCCTCCAGGCGCGCCACCACAACCTGGCCATTCTGTGCCTGGCGGGTCCGGTGTACGGCCAGCAAATCACCGTCCATGATACCTATATCACGCATACTCATGCCACGCACCCGCAGCAGGTAGTGAGCACGTGGATGAAACAGGGCAGGATCGACCGGATAATGATCTTCAATGTGTTCCTCAGCCAGGATCGGATCGCCGGCCGCGACCCGGCCAACTACCGGGAGTCCCTCCTCTACGGCTTCCAGCAATCGGATCCCGCGAGAAGATCCTGGCAACAGCTCAATCGCCTCCTTGCGTTCCAGGGCCCGCAAGTGCTCCTCGGCTGCGTTGGGAGAACGAAACCCGAAGGCAGTAGCAATTTCCGCACGTGTTGGCGGATAGCCTTCTGTGTGAACATATTCACGAATCAGTGCCAGAATCTCGGCCTGGCGTGGGGTCAGCTTTTCCATTGGTCCACCTGCTGTATGTTTATCCAGTAGATACTGTGATTATATACAGCTCCTGATCATATGCAAGCGTACAGTTCAGGCCGGAGTTCGACGGATCCCCTGTCAGGGACTATAAATCAGGCTCAGCCTGCCATAACGCAGCATTTTTTACCTGCTATCCTGATAGTCATGTCACTTCCGTTTGCGTATTGCAATAGAGTACGGATAATAATGTTAAGCATGCCACGCCAAATTTCCGCCACCATATTACTGGCAGCCGCAGGCTGGGTAACGGTAGCCTTCGCAACGGCCGATGGCCCGGACTTCTACGCGGTGACAGGCATTACAGCGGAAGACGTCCTGATCCTCCGCTCAGCCCCGGCTGACGATGCAGAACCAATTGCAACGATCCCTCACAATGCCCATGGACTGCAAAACCTTGGCTGTCAGGGACTACCCTCCGTTGGCGAGTGGACGCAGATGACGAAAAATCAGCGTGATGAAAGCCGCAGGCACTACTGGTGCAAGGTGAACTACCAGGGTGCCGAGGGCTGGGTGGCCGGACGCTTTTTGCGCGAAGACAGCGACACAGCGGCCTGCCGGGAGTGCAGACCGCAATGATCCGGAACGACGCCGCAAATTGCCGGACACCCTGGTTCATTGCAGGAATGTACCTCGCACTTGCCCTGGCGAGTGCAGTCATTATTCCCTTTGGCGACGATCCGCTGGACGGCATTTTCCTTGTTCTCCTCGCCATGCCCTGGGTCATCCTGACCGGTGCCATTATCGACAGTCTGGCCATCGACAGCATGCTGATCAACGTCGCGCTCCTGGCGGCGGGGATAGCGATCAATGCCTGGATACTATGGATGCTGAGCCACTGGCTATTCTGCCGCAAACGCTAAAGATGTACCGCATTCCTGCCACTACCCGGTAATGAGGGACACAATCGTGGCTAGTATCCAGATACTTTCCAACCTGCTGGCTCTGAATGCCGCAATTGAGGCGGCACGCGCCGGCCAGGCCGGACGCGGCTTCGCCGTGGTTGCCGATGAAGTGCGACAACTGGCATCCATGACCCAGCAATCCACTGCGCAAATTCTCAAACTCATGGAAGGCAATCAGCGTTCCAGCCAGGAACTGGCAGGCTCTATGGGACAGCGCATTGGAAATCGGCGAACTTGCAGACTGAACCCCCTGAACTATACTTTTAGCGCAAGCATCGTATAGTTAACATTCCGGACGGAGGATTCAGTAATGCATACGATTTATATCAGGATCGACGAAGATCTGGGTGAGTACGACATGGGTGCGGTGCGGGATAACCTGCGCAGTATCGGTCATGTAACCGACGTCGAGATGGATGCCGGTTCGTCGCACAATATGCTGATCGAATTCGAGGAAGAACACGTATCCCCGATTGCTATCCTGCGACAACTGCAGCGTCATGGTGTTCACGCTGACATTATGAGCGGCTGAGGATTCGCAACGATCAAAAACCCGGGTGGGCGTGTCCGGCTGCGGCGGGATGGTGCCCGCCGGGCCAGGGGGGTCTATACTACGGCGAACCGGATCGAAATACAGGACAATGAAAGTATTCGCTCGCATCTTCTTCACCCTCCGATTGCTGATGGTCTGCGCAATGGCCTCGGCAGGGGCCGGTGGCGCGGATCAGGCCCTGATTCTCCAGGGCATGAAAAGCACCCTCTGGTTACAGACCAGCGCAGAATACGAGGCATTGACCATTCAGGCGTACGCAGCCGCCCGCCGGGCCTTGCCGGAAGCGCTGGCAGACAAGGACTGGAGCGCAATCCCGGGATCCGCTCACAACACACCTTCCCTGCCGCCGGCGATAATCATGGATATCGACGAGACCGTGCTGAGCAATGCCCGCTTCCAGGGCGAATTGATCAAGCGGGCAACGACCTTCAACCGCGAACTTTTCAAGACCTGGACAGACTCGGCAACCGCACCCCCGGTACCGGGCGCACCCGCATTCATCGAGGCCGCCGAAAAACTGGGCATACACATCTTTTTCGTCACCAACCGTGATGCCAGCCTGGAGTCTGCCACCCGCACCAACCTGGAACGTCGGGGCTTCCCGCTGGAAAGCGGTTTCGACAATGTGCTGATGCGCAATGAAAAGCCGGGGTGGACCCGCGACAAGGAATCACGCCGCGCCCTTGTCGCGCACGACTACCGCGTCATTATGATCGTCGGGGACGACCTCAACGATTTTACTTCCGCCGCGGCCGGCAACCCGACAGAGCGCCGCGCTATAGTCGAAAAATATGCTGATTTCTGGGGGCTACGCTGGTCCATCCTGCCCAACCCCGCCTACGGTTCCTGGGAACAGGCACTCTACGGGTTTCGCAGAAATCTCGATGCCGGCGATAAACTGCAACTGCGCAGGCAGTATCTGCAGGGCGGCAACTCGCCGGCACCGTAACAGCATCCATATGCTGCCCGCCATCCTGCAAACTTTGCAGATAATCTTGCCGTACCGCCCGAATCCACTCAGAATGCAGATCATTAGAACAGCAGAGCACGCATTCCGGTGATCAAGCGACTTTTTCCTGTGGTACTGTTTCTGGTTGTCATACTGGGCGGCATATTTGGCTGGAAGTACTACAATGGCCAGAAAATGGCCGCCATGATGGCCACCCCACCACCGCCAGCCACCATCGCCTCCGCAAAAGTACTCACCGAATCATGGCAACCCTACCTGTATTCCGTTGGCAGTGTGGAAGCGACGCAGGGGATGTTCGTAACTACCGAGGTACCCGGGCAGGTAAAGAAAATCCTGTTCAAATCCGGCCAGAAAGTGACCGCCGGTGAGGTTCTTCTGCATCTGGATGACAGTGTTGACCAGGCCAACCTGGAAGGCCTGATTGCACTCAGAAAACAGGCAAGGCTGCGTTTCGAGCGCAACAAGAAACTGGTGAAGGAACGTTCCGTTTCCCGTTCCGAGTTCGATGATTCACAGGCGCAACTGGAAAACCTGCAAGCCAGCGTCGATGCCAAGCAGGCAACGATTCACAAGAAAAAAATCCGGGCACCGTTCAGCGGTCAGCTGGGCATTCGTGAAATTGATCTGGGTGAGTACCTGTCACCGGGAGCCCATATCGTACCCCTGCAAGCACTTGACCCGGTATTCGTGAACTATACGCTGCCGGAACGGCATTTTGACCGTGTCCGGGTTGGCCAGACGATCATCGTCAAGGTACAGGCCTTTGCAGACAAAACCTTTGAGGGCAGGATCAGCGCGATCAATCCGGGCATTGACCCGGGAACCCGCAGCGTACGCCTGCAGGCCACCCTGCCCAACCCGGGAAACCTGTTGCGACCGGGCATGTTTGCCGATATTCGCACGGTGTTACCCCTGCGGGACGATGTGCTGACCTTGCCGCGTACCGCCATCAGCTACAACCCCTACGGTGAATCGGTCTTCGTCATCCTCGACGAGGACAGCCGGCGCAGTGTGCAACGGCGTCCGGTAACGACCGGCGAGGTCCGTGATGGACAGGTGGAGATTATCGAGGGTCTGCAGGCAGGTGACGAAGTGGTGTCGGCCGGGCAGAATAAATTGCGTAACGGTCAGACGGTCAATATCGATAACTCGGTGCAGCTGGATGAGCGGATACACGGCGGATGAAATTTACCGACCTGTTCGTATACCGGCCGGTGCTCGCCACCGTGATCAGTCTGCTGATCCTGCTGGTGGGGTTGCGTTCGATCAGTTCACTGGAAGTACGCCAGTATCCGGAGACCAGAAACACCGTGGTAACCGTCACCACGGCTTACCCGGGAGCCAGCAGCGAGCTGGTCAAAGGCTTCATCACCACACCGTTGCAGCAAGCCATTGCCGAGGCCAATGGCATTGATTACCTGTTTTCCCGCTCCACCCAGGGCCGCTCTACCATCGAGGCCCACATGGTACTCAACTATGACGCCAATGCAGCCGTGGCGGAAATACAGGCCAAAGTAGCCAGTCAACGTAACGTTCTGCCCGAACAGTCCGATGATCCGGTTATCGATTCGACCACCGGTGACAGCACAGCACTCATGTACCTGGCGTTCTACAGTGACAGTATGCTGCCGTCGCAGATCACGGATTACCTGCTGCGCGTGGTTCAGCCACAGCTGCAGGCGGTGCCCGGTGTCGCCAGGGCCGAACTGATCGGCAACAAGACCTTCGCGATGCGCATCTGGCTCGATCCGCTGCGCATGGCGGCACTGGGCGTAACCGCCAATGATGTACGCGACGTGCTGCTGGCTAACAACTACCTGGCCGGTATCGGGGAAGCCAAGGGCAACTTCACCTCCATCAACCTGTCCGCTACTACGGATCTTGCCAGTGAAGAAGATTTTCGCAGGCTGGTGGTGCGTTCTGGCAACGGCACCCTGGTGCGCCTGATGGATGTAGCCGATGTGGAACTGGGTGCCGAAGACTACGACTCGACCAGCTGGTACAAGGGGAAACCGGCAATTTTCATGGGTATGGAACAGGCCCCGGGGGCCAACCCGCTGACCGTTGCGAAGCGGGTGCGTGAACTGATACCCGAAATCCGCCGGCAGTTGCCGGAAGGGCTGCAGGCACACATTCCTTATGATGCCAGCGTGTATATCGAGGATTCCATCGACGAGGTATTCCAGACCCTGGTTGAAGCAATCGGCATCGTGTTGCTGGTGATCTATCTCTCCCTTGGCTCGATGCGTGCCGCCATTGTACCCGCGGTGGCGGTACCGCTTTCCCTGGTGGGTGCCGCTTTCCTGATGATGTTGATGGGCTTCTCCATTAACCTGCTCACCTTGCTGGCCATGGTACTGGCTATCGGCCTGGTGGTCGATGATGCCATCATCGTGGTCGAGAACGTACACCGTCATATCGAGCAGGGCAGCTCGCGCTTCGATGCCGCCATCAACGGCGCACGGGAACTCGCTTTGCCAATCATCGCTATGACAACCACCCTGATCGCAGTGTATGCACCGATCGGCTTCATGGGCGGCCTGGTAGGAACGCTGTTCACCGAGTTCGCCTTCGCGCTGGCAGCGGCTGTGCTGGTTTCCGGCGTGGTCGCCCTGACCCTCTCACCCATGCTATCCGCCAGGGTACTCAAACCGCACGGTCAGCAGGGCCGCTTCGAGCAGTGGGTCGAACACTGGTTTGAACGCCTGGCGACTCGTTACCGGAAACTGCTGCACGTGATACTGGACACACTCCCGGCAACCCTGTTGTTCGCCGCCGTGGTGCTGGTATCGATTTTCTTTATGTTCGTTACCAGCAAGAACGAGCTGGCACCGGTGGAAGACCAGAGCATCCTGTTTTTTCAGGCAACCGCCCCGCAAACCGCAACCATAGAATACAACGAGGCCTATACACGCCAGATCGTGGAAATCTTCGAAGGTATCCCCGAATACCACGAAAGCTTCTTTCTGTTGGGGCGTGGCAATCCCTCTACGACTTTTGGCGGTTTCAAAATGCAGCCGCCCTCCTTTCGCCCGCGTTCCCAGATGGAGATACAACCGGAATTGCAGGGCAGGTTGCAGAAAATTGCCGGTTTCCAGACCGCGGTATTTCCACGTCCCAGCCTGCCGGGCTCCGGTGGCGGTCTGCCGGTGCAATTCGTGATCACCGGCGGCAGCAGTTTCCAGGACCTGGACGCCCTCGCCGACCAGTTGGTCGGGCGTGCCATGGGCAGTGGCCGGTTCATCTTCCTGATGAAAGAATTGCAGTACAACCGTCCACGCACAACGCTGATCATCAATCGTGACCGTGCCGGCGATCTTGGCATCAGCATGCGGGATATCGGCCGTAACCTGGCAACCCTGCTGGGGGGAAACGACGTCAACCGCTTCAGTCTCGAGGGCCGGAGTTACAAGGTCATTCCACAGGTGGCGCGTGAATTCCGCCTGCAGCCGGCGGACCTGAAGAACTACTACATCCGGCCCGCGAGCGGTGAACTGGTCTACCTGGCCACAAACAACCTGACAGGCAATGACAAGGCGGCACCACTGGTCGCAATGGATTCATTCATACGCCTGGAAGAATCGGTCGAACCAAATCAGCGCACCCAGTTTCAGCAGCTCAATTCACTGACCGTGCAGGGAGTAATGGCCCCGGGCATATCACTCGGTGATGCACTGGGCTATCTCGAGGAAACGGCTGCGCAACTTTTTCCGCGCGGCTTCAGCTGGGACTATGCCGGTGGCTCACGCCAGTTTGCACAGCAAGGAAGTGCGCTGGTCATCACCTTCTTTCTGTCGATCCTGGTAATCTACCTCGTCCTGGCAGCCCAGTTCGAGAGTTGGCGTGACCCGGTAATCATCCTGGTATCAGTACCCATGTCTATTGCCGGTGCACTGGCATTCATTACGCTGGGGTTTGCCACCATCAATATCTATACCCAGGTAGGATTAATCACACTCATCGGCCTGATCGCCAAGAACGGCATTCTGATTGTGGAATTCGCCAACCAGTTGCAGCTTCACGAAGGGCTGAACAAGCGCGAAGCGGTGGAACGCGCTGCAGCCATCCGCCTTCGCCCTATCCTCATGACCACCATCTCCATGATTGTCGCCATGGTACCGTTACTGACCGCGAGCGGACCGGGCGCAGTGAGCCGTTTCCACATCGGCCTGACCATCGCCACCGGGCTGGGCATCGGCACGCTGTTTACCCTGTTCGTGGTTCCCGCAGTATACCTGTTGATGGCACGTGAACACCGTGCAGCCGATGCAAAGACACAGGAAGTTACGGTCGGATAATGGCTGATTCAACGCCACTGCGACTACATTGACCGTCTAACCGGGGAATCCAGGATAATACACAGATCCATACTACTGGTAGCCATCGGTGTGCTGCTAAACACCGCCTGCACGGATCGCGAGTGGCAGCAAACGGTTGCCGGGCAGATAGCGCAGATCGACGCCGCACGGCTTGAGGAGCACGTCGAGACACTGACGCAGGTCGGGCCACGCGATCCCGGGAACCGTCCGGCCCTCCGCCATAGCGTGGCGTATATCAAGTCGCAGCTCACGCAGTATGGCTATCAGCCCCGGGAAGAAGTACTGGAGTACGCTGCGCCGGCTACAGACCGCAGAAACACTTTCGTCAACATTATCGCCGAGCATCCGGGTACCACAACACCAGCCCGAATCGTGGAACTCGGCGGACATTATGACAGCGTCAAAACCAGTCCCGGCGCAGATGATAACGCCAGCGGGGTCGCCGCCATGCTGGAAATTGCCAGGATTATTGCACCCCTGAAAACCGGGCGAACAATCCGCTTCTGCTTTTACGCGCTCGAGGAAAGCCGACGCGAAGGCAGCTACTTTCACGTTCAGCAAATACAGGACAGGCAGGAGCTTCTCGATGGCGTTATCATCGTCGAAATGATTGGGTACGCAACCGATGCGCCGCATAGCCAGGCAACACCAGCCAGAATCCCCCTGTTGTTCTCACCCCCTACGACCGGCAATTTCGTGGCCGTTGTGGGCAACCTGCATTCCGGCAGCCTGGGCAATCAGTTCGAGGATGCCGCGGATACCTATGTCCCCGCACTGCCCTACTTCAGCGCCAATCGACTGGGTGGATTTTTCCGGGACGCGCTACGCAGCGATCACAAGCCCTACTGGGACAACGGTTATCGTGCCATTATGCTGACCGATACCGCTAATTTCCGTAACCCCCACTATCATCAGCCCTCGGATATCAGCAATACGCTGAACTATACTTTCCTGACACAGGTCACCCGCGCAACTGCGGCCACACTGCTCGAAGCGGCCACGATTACGGCGCTTCCGGAGCCTGTGCTTCCCCAGGTGCACGACCGCGCTTCATCTGCCGTTCATCCAGATCCGCGCTCTGACTCGCGATGAGAATCAGTTGAACGTGATACTTACGGGTGTTTTGTGCAGCCTTGCTTCAGGATCGAACACTAACGTTGCACACAGAATGGCGCGTCTGCACAAGACATTGGCGGACTCGGACATTCCGGGGCAAGCATTACCCGTCTATGCTTCATCCACCAACAACAGCCGGGAACTCCAGTGCCTCCACAGATTTCATCGCAGCAGGATATTCATCTCATACCAGCGGGCAACGCGGGCTACACCACGTTGGACGGTCGCTTCCATGTAGAGAATACCTGGTCACCCGCCAGTAATCGCGAACCGAACTGGCTGCTTGTGGATCAGCACACCGGCCGGAACTACCGGTTTTTCGTGCTTTGCGAGCTTGGCAACAAGGTCGATGAACTTTCAGGTATCGCGAACCCCGGGGCCAAGCAGGATCGCCAGCCAGCGTGAATCACTGCTGGATGCCAGCA
The DNA here is from genome assembly GCA_030621785.1 of Gammaproteobacteria bacterium. Lineage (GTDB taxonomy): Bacteria > Pseudomonadota > Gammaproteobacteria > DSM-19610 > DSM-19610 > Thiogranum. Next base: position 20,939 of record JAUXGZ010000010.1, read on the forward strand.
CAATCTGGAACGAAATAGTGAGTGGAACCGACAGAAACATACCCACTGGCCCCAGCACCCAGCCCCAGAAGACCAGCGAGAGAAACACGATCAAGGGTGACAGGCCCAGGGTGCTGCCCATCCAGCGGGGCTCCATGATACTACCGATCATGACATTCACCCCCAGGTACAACCCGGCGGTAACCAGGGTCGGTGCCGGGCCCAGCTGCAGCAGTGCGATCAGTACAGCCGGCACGGCCGCAATAAAAGAACCGATATTGGGAATGAAGTTCAGCAGAAACGCAAAAAACCCCCACAAAACCGGGAAATCCACACCGATGATGGCCAGGCCGACAACGACCATCAGGCCGGTCATGGCCGAGGTGAACATTTTGATGGTCATATAGCGATTAATATTGGCGAGGATAATGCTCATCTCACTCAGCGCACTTTCGCGCCCACCCATGGACATACGCAGCTTACTGCTAAAAGTCGATGCCTCCAGCAAGATGAAGATTACCGTTAACAGGATCAGAAAAGCGTTTGTCAGGATGCTGCCCAACCCCATGAGCATGCCGGACACCAGACGCATCGCCGAAGCGGGATCGAGCAGCTTGGTAAAGGTACTCTGGGAGACCTCCAGCCCCATGCTTCGCACCCACTCCAACAGGCGGACAACCTCGTTCTGGAGTCGTTCCTGGTAGGAAGGCAACGCCTGACTGAAGTTTTCAAGCGAGGTCCCCAGCATGGCCGCCAGCCCGAACCCGATTGCCACGATCACGGTAATCACAATAAGCAGCGCCAGCAGCAGGGGCACCCGTTTCGATTGCAGCCATATCAGGTGGGGTGCGCTGATAATGGCAATAAACGTAGCCAGCAGGAACGGCACAATGATCGTTTGCGCGGCCCGCATGCCTGCTACGACCACGACGAAGGCAGCAAGACCGATCACCATTCGATAGACAAAACCTTCGTCTTTTATGATCTCCAAAGCAATTTTCCGGGCTGATTGCACGTGCCAAACGAGTTCGCCACGGCGTCTTTCGACACACCGGATACTACCAAGATCAAAGTCTAAATCAATAATTTAGGTCAATGTAGCGTGAAACAATGCCGTTGCTGCGACCATTTGAGCAGCAGCGAATCGATGCCGGCCTTCAGATTCGGCGAATCGCTGCCGACAGCCTGTGGAACCACGATTCCGATTTCTACCTATAAATCAGGCCAGAACCCGCCTATGGAAACCGAAGACCGATTCGATACACTGCTCAATAACTGCCAGGATGTGGTACTGAGCCACCTGCGCCCACTGCTCGACCACATGTTCGAGAACTCGGACGTCGCGCTGCTGCGCTTCGCGGAAAAAGCCGAGAGCAATCAGACCCAGGCGCTGTTCTTCGACGCCATGAACGAGGTGCGAAAAAAACGCCCCGTCATTGAGCAGGTTTTTTTCAGCGAACTCAAACGCAGTTTCAGCAACTTCCCTGTCAGTCCTGTCGAGACCGGCGCATCGTTGGCAACCATGGACGCCGGCCGTCTGTCGCTGGTCGATACCAAACAGGTGGAAGAATCGGTGGCCACCCAGAATGCTGTGCGCAAGCTCAACAGAAGCATCCTGGAAATTGTATTCGCATTGAAACAAAGGCTTTCTATTGTGAACCACGGAACTGTGGTGCGGGAAAAGCAGATTCCTGCCGGACCGGCATGGCTGGGAGCGGCTTTCCAGAAAGCTGTGGGAGAACTGGAGTTCGAGACCCGGATTCGCCTGGTAATCATTGCCCTGTTCGACAAGTACGTACTCGACAAGGCACATGGCCTGTTCGAAGAATACAACGAGCGCCTGATACAGGCCGGCATACTGCCGAACCTGAAATACGAAGTTCGCAAGAACCCGGCCACGGATGTCACCATCCTGAACCCGGGCGCACGGAATGGTGAAATACCTGATCCGGACTTCGGGAACACGCAAGATGCCGGACATACACCGGACGAAATGGACGATGACCTGTTTGACCGTATCTGCGGCCTGCTATCCGTACCACAGGCTGAGGATAGTCAGGCACATGGTCAGACCGGGACAGTCTCCGGCAACGTCACCCCGATCCGATTCGGCGCCAGCGGACCAGGTCCGGGCGCCGCCATGCCGGGGGGGGGCAGACCTGGCAACGGCGCAGCGGCCGGTAAAGACACGTCGGTATCGGTTACCCGGGCACAATCCGGTGCAGCATCCGTTTCCAGCACCGAATTCATAGCGAACATCGAAATCGATGAAACTCTGATCGACCGTCTGCAGGACACCCTGAGCAGGGAACGCCAGAAAATATTCGGCTCGCTGGATCGACGCAAGATTCCGGCGGCAGACAACAACATCATTGAACTGGTTGGTATGCTGTTTGAGTTCATGCTCAAGGAAGAAAGTCTTCCCAATACGGGCAAGGCTCTGCTCAGTCGCCTGCACACGCCATTGCTCAAGGCGGCGATACTCGATCGCACGTTTTTTACTACCAGCGACCAGCCTGCACGCAAACTCCTGAACAACATGATCTCGGCCGGTAGTCGATGGATTGATGAACAACAACTCGAACGCGGGATCTTCCCCGGCATGAAAGAAACCGTCGACCAGGTCCTGAACGAGTTCCACGATGACCCCGGTGTCTTCGTTGGAATACAGTCCGATTTTGATGCCCGTATCGATGAACTCCAGCGTCGTTCCAGCGTCATCGAGCAGCGCACCAATGAAGCTGCAAGCGGCCAGGAAAAACTTCTAACCGCCCGCAAGCATGCCCGCAAGCAGATTCAGGAAATTACCACCGGGCAAAGAATCGATGCCTCGGCGGAAGAATTCCTGTCACAGATCTGGTCCGACAAACTGACCTTCATCATGCTGCGCAACAAAAATGGTGCTGAAAGTGAGGAGTGGCGCAACGCCGTTGCACTGGCCGACCGGATCGTGACCTCGACCTGCCTTCCTCCGGACGAGGCAATACTACGCCAGCGTCTGGCATCGCTGGACACCCTTCAAACGACCATCCGCGATGCGAGCCTCAACCTCCAGCAGGCCAACAAGGAAAAACTGCTGGGAATGTTATTCAGCCGGCAACGGGCCGCACTGGAAGGCGTCGATACCGGGTCGCCGGACACTCCGGAAGCCGGCGAACCCGTCGAGCAACCGGAGCACGCGCCGGCGGGGCAAACCCTGGAAACTGCAGAAATCGCCGCAGTGCTGGCCAGACTGCAAGCGGTAGATTTTGGCACCTGGTTTGAATTTTCCGGAGCGGATGCCCCGACACAGCGAGTAAAACTTTCCTGGCACAGTACGGTTACCGAAAAGTTTATGTTTGTCGATCAACTGGGGGCCAAGGTCGCTATCGTACCGTCTCGTGAGCTCGCTGAAAGCATGCTGAAAGGCCATGCGCGCATTCTGAAAAACGAGCACAAACCCTTTGTCAACCGAGCCCTTGCCGCAATTTATCGCGTGCTTGACCAACGGTCAAAAACCACGGCCAATGCCTGAGAGGGAACCCGCATGAGCAACAAGGTAGAATTTCACCCCGTCGAACAACGTAGAAAGACAAGAATCTCCCTGCCAGAGCCACCGATAGCGTATGACGCACACAGCGGGGAAACCATGGGTCAGATCGTAAACCTTTCCGTAGACGGTATGATGCTGGCAGGTCCGGTAAGTATAGCTCCCGGCACGCTGCATCAATTGTGTATCCAGGTTGAGCAGGAAGACATCCACGCGCAACTACTGGTGGGTGTCGAGAGCCTGTGGTGTCAGGACGTCAATAATTCGGGTACCTGCTGGACAGGGTTCCAGATCATCGATATCTCCACAGAACACCAGGAAATGTTGAACACACTCATCGACGAGTAACTCCCTGACCGGCGACGGCCATCGCGCTCGGCTACACCGCCAGCATACTGGTACACATGTGGATCAACGCTGACACCTTTTCAGTTCCGGTGACCGGATAATACGCTGCGCGTATAGTGTTACTGCGCGGTATCATCCTCCAGCCCGGTCCAGACCGCAGGCGCACCGGACAGTTCGGCAATCGCTTCCAGCCTGCTTCGATGTGCGGCAATTTCTTCAGTATTGGCACGAATAACCCGCAGCGCAGGCCGGTCAGCCGCCAGATGACGAATCGGCTCCGCTGTCCCGGTGCTGCTATCCGCCCCGGACCCGCTGCCCAGCGACAGCGTCACCTGTCCGCCCGTCATGGCCAGGTACACATCCGCAAGGATTTCCGCATCCAGCAGCGCCCCGTGCAGCTCCCTGTGGGTGTTGTTCACGGTGTAACGCTTGCATAGTGCGTCCAGGCTGTTTCTCTGCCCGGGATGCATCCTGCGCGCCATCGATAGTGTATCCAGCACTGTACACAGATCTGCAGTCTGGTGGCCGCAGTCGCATAGCCGGAACTCGTGATCCATAAAACCGACGTCGAAAGGAGCGTTGTGAATGATCAGTTCGGCACCGCTGATATAGCCTGCAAAGTCGTCAACGATATCCTCGAAACGGGGCTTGTCAGCCAGAAAGGCGTTATCGATTCCATGCACTTCAACCGCCCCGGCGTCGATTTTCCGGTCCGGCTGTATGTACTGGTGAAAGTTGTTGCCCGTCAGGCGGCGATCGATCAGTTCGACGCAACCAATTTCAATAATACGATGACCTTCTGCCGGTTCCAGACCGGTGGTTTCCGTATCCAGTACAATCTGGCGCATGCTCAGCCCTCCTCCAGTGTATCGATGCCCCGGTTAGCCAGCAGATCTGCATGTTCGTTCCCCGGGTGACCACTATGGCCCTTGACCCACTCCCACTGGATACGATGCGCCCGGGAAGCCGCGTCGAGTCGCTTCCATAAATCTGCATTCTTGACCGGCTTGCGCGCCGCTGTCTTCCAGCCGCGCTTCTTCCAGTTATCCATCCACCGGGTTATGCCGCTGCGCACATATTCCGAATCCGTGGTAAGAACAATCTCACAGGGTTGTTTGAGGCTTTCCAGTGCGCGAATCGCGGCCATCAGCTCCATACGGTTGTTGGTCGTATGTTCCTCGCCGCCATACAGTTCCTTCTCGTGTTCGCCGGAACGCAACAGTGCACCCCACCCGCCCGGCCCGGGATTCCCGCGACAGGCGCCATCGGTAAAAATCTCTACATCAGCCATGTCTCGGCATACTCCCGTGTCTGGTCGCTGCTACGCCACCCGAAAGAACCGCCCGGCGCGGCCTCCAGCGTGGTCTGATCGGTGTCAGGGTTGCCACCCGCTTGCGCGCTACCAGCAACCAGGAAGCGGCGAACAGTGGCCAGTGGGGACGGTGGATGCGATCCAGCACGTTCTCCTTGTCTGTTGCCCTGTTGTTCTGCCAGGGAGGGTGCGGAAACAGGTAGCGGGATTGTATCGTGTCAAAACCCAGCAGGGACAGCCAGTCCTTTGCCCTTGGCAGGCTGATGAAGCGCAGGGCCCAGGGGATCTGGCCGCGCCACCCGCAGAGCAGCTTTCTCACCCCCCACCAGCCCAGTGGATTGAAACCCAGAATGATCACATGGCCTTCCGGGATCAGGCAGCGATCGATTTCACGCAATACCTGGTGAGGCTCTGCAACGAGTTCCAGCACATGTGGCAACACGAAAGCATCCACACTGTCCGACTTGAGTGACAGTTGTTCTGCATTGCCGATGATCTCGGGTGAGCGCTCGAGACCGTCCGGCGTACAGGACTCGATCACCCGGTGAAGAATCCGGCTGGAATCCAGTGCACCGGGTTCACAGGGTGGATCGAGCACCACCAGGTGATAACCAAATACGTCGCTGAGCGCTTCACGCAATGCTTCCTGCTCGGCATGAGCGAGCTGCATTCCCAACGGCTGGCGGCACCAGTGCCGCAATTCCGGCAGCAGAACGGGCGTGGTTTTCAGTAGAAATTTCGGCGTCATAATCAGACGCATAATAACGTATCCAGAGAACACAACAACAATACTTGACGGCACCGGATCAGCCTGCCAGCATACCGCGCATTCAGAAATTTCGACCTTCGCTATTAACCTCCGTCGCCGGAGGCCGATAAGGGGTGTATGGCTACAAGTTTGCTCTGTTTCGTACCCGCAGTCCTGCTGGGCCTCTCCGCATGCAGTGGTGTATCCCTGCAGAACAGCCAGCCCGGCATCACCGACAGTGCTGCGGAATCCACACCTCCGCCTACAGCCGCTACCACCGGCAAGCGACCAACCATGCTGGCGTCGTCACAGCCGGTTACGGGCATTCAGGTAACCCAGCTCGACGAACTGATCGATCGGGATCTGTGGCAGGTCATGCGTGAACAGTTTCAGCTCCAGGTTCCGGACAACGAGCGTGTGCATATTCAGCGCAACTGGTACGCCCGCCACCCGGAGCACATCGATCGAGTCACGCTACGCGCAAGGCACTACCTGCAACATATCCAGCACGAAGTCAGCCAACGCGGCATGCCGGCCGAAATCGCGCTGTTGCCGATTGTGGAAAGTGCATTCGATCCTTTTGCCTATTCACACGGCCAGGCAGCAGGCTTATGGCAGTTCATCCCGACCACCGGCAAACGCTTCGGTCTCAAGCAGAACTGGTGGTACGACGGCCGCCGCGACCTGATCGACTCGACCAGTGCCGCACTGGACTATCTGCAGTACCTGCACAAGCGCTTCGATCGCGACTGGCCACTGGCGCTGGCAGCGTACAATTCCGGCGAAGGCACGGTTTCCAGGGCCATACGCTACAACCGCAAGAAAGGTCGACGAACCGACTTCTGGAACCTGAACCTGCCGAAGGAAACGCGCGCCTACGTACCCAAGTTGCTGGCGCTTCAGCAGCTGGTGAGCACGCCAGAGCGCTGGGGCATCCAGCTGCAGCCCATAACCGATACACCCGAATTCGAGGTAATCGATACCGGTGGCCAGATCGATCTGGCCGTAGCTGCCGAACTGGCGGGAATTCCACTGGAAACCCTGTACCGCCTGAACCCCGGCTACAACCAGTGGGCTACGGATCCGGATGGGCCGTTCCGCCTGTTGATACCCGTGGACGATGCAGAACGTTTCAGGACCGGACTGGCCGGCCTGCCGTTGAAAAAACGGCTGCGCTGGCAAAGGCACAAGGTGCTCAGCGGCGAAACGCTGGGCGGCATAGCCAACCACTACCACACCACGGCCAGGAACCTGCAAGCAGCCAATAACCTGGATGACAGCGTCATTCGCATGGGGAAATACCTGCTGGTTCCGATACCCAGCCAGGGGCAGAAGAACTACAGCCTCAGCGCCAGCCAGCGCCTCGGCCGCATCCAGGGTACCGCACGCGGTAGCAAGCGAACTGAACACATTGTACGCAGTGGTGATAACCTGTGGGATCTGTCACGACAGTACAAGGTGGGAATACGGAAGCTGGCCTCATCCAATGGCATGGCGCCGTCCGACACGTTGCGCGTTGGCCGGAAACTGGTGGTCTGGACCGACCTGAAAGACCGCAACGGCAAGTCCGCAAACCTGATGCGATCGGTACACTACACGGTACGTAAAGGGGATTCGCTGTCAAGAATCTCGCAGCGATTCAAGGTGAGTGTAGCCGATCTTCGCAAGTGGAATCGCCTGGCCGAGAAACGCTACCTGCAACCGGGACAGAAACTCAAACTGTACGTGGACGTGACACGACAGGCGGACAGCACCTGAGATTTGTCGACTGTCGGGCTGAGCCCGCCTCGCATTCTCAGTTGAACGAAAACTTCGAACGCGGCGTCTCGTTCCAGGCTCCGGTACGACTGTAAAAATTCAGTATCCGGTCACTGGTGACCACCGTTGCCGAATAATCCTGAACTTCTATATTCTCGGTTTTTTCCTTTGCCCGGCGACGCAGGCTCTGCCAGCCACCGGCCAGCACACCGTAGGCAACATAACGCTGGTTGGTGACCACTACCGCAACAGCATTGGCGACCGTGTAATCCTGAATCCTTTCCTTGGCGCTGAGTTTCAGCCGGTCGAAACGACCGGCTTTGGTATTGGAAGCGATCACATCATCGCCATCGATCACGATGAACAAAACCTTCTCGACATCGCCTGCAGCCACCAGACCTGTCGACCACAGCAGGCCCAGCAATAACGCCGTCAGGATCCACTGTTTCACTGCACCGGCGTTTCTATGTATGCCTTGTGCTTGTTAATGATCTTCTGATAGGAGCCATCTTTCTTCATGTCTTCCATGGCCTTGTTGAAATCAGCCACAATTTTTGCGTGGTCAGGATTTTGTCGGCTCACACCGATCCGCATTCCCTGCACTGCCAGCGGCTGGGACAGAAACACCAGCTCGCTCCTGCGGTTCGGCATGAACTGGTTGATTTCGTAATCCAGCACCCTGGAGTCATCCAGGGTAATGTCGATGCGTCCCTGCGTCAGTTTGAGCAGGTTCTGGATCAGGTGCCGCTCGGCAATCTTGATCAGGTTACGGTCCGAATTGAAACGTTCGTCGTAGGCATAATCAACGACGACACCGATCATCATACCGCTGAGGTCCTCGTATGAATTGTATTCAAAGGGACTCTTTTTTTTCTTCACGAAAACAATACGGTTTTCCAGGTAAGGTTCGCTGAAATCCAGGTATTCGTTACGCTCTTCGCTGTACCAGGGTGTTGCAACCACGTCGTAGACGCCGAGTTTTGCCCCCTCCAGAATACGCTTCCAGTGTTCCATGGTACCGTAAGGGCTATAACCGGCACGTCGCAGCGCCGTATTCACCAGGTCATTTGCCAGTCCCATTTCCGGCAAGCCCTGATCGGTATAGGGAGCCCAGGGAGCACTGCCAACCTGGAGAACTTTCTCTGCTGCCACGACCGGTGACAACCCAAGCACTAACAGGAGCCCTGCAATCCAACGTACGTTCATTTCGACCAACCTCGCACCAATAAAGACGTTTAAAGCGCAACTATACCCTTTCTCCATGACCGCGACACATGAAATGTCACCAGTGCACGTGCAGCGGGGCCTGCTCCAGCTCATCGATGACCCGGTCAATATCAGGCGCACAGGGAAGCTGCGCGTACACCTCCCATACCCCGTCTGACCTGGACCAGTACAGCTGCCATTGCGAACCGTCCAGCACCAGTCGAAGCAACTCTTGCCGGTCATCATTCGTCGGATTCCGGTGAGATGCGCGCTCACGCACGAGTATCAGCGCGTTCTCGCTTTCCTGGCGGCAGCAAAGCACCCCCTGCACATTTCCCGCCTGCGCGTTACGTCGCTGACAGAACGCATCCAGCTGCGTCTGCGCTCTCCGCAACACCAACGACAGAACGCTCACCCTCTCCCCCCGCGCTGTTCGTGCAGGGCAAACACCGCCCGTAGAAATCTCTCTCTGGTCTCCACGTCCCGGAAGGCCCGCTCGTCGATGACCGGCAAAGCAGGCAGTCGCTCCCTGATCACAGCCGCGTACAGACCGCTCGCGACTCCCGCGGAACGACCACTGCTATCGGTCCACGTCACATCGTCCAGACCGCAACTCGGTGAGCGGCTCTTGAAGATATAACCACTGACTCCCGTCAGTTGCTCTACCTGCTGTCGCGCAAAACCGCGTAAACGGGAAGACACATCCAGCCCGGCATCGGCAACCCTGACAGCACGCAGCTGATCTGCTTCACCAACCAGGTGAATGGGTGGACGCGGCACGCCCAGACCAATCTCGACTTCCGGGCAGATCGCAAACCAGTCCACCTGATTTCCCAACACCTCGGCAACCAGCGCATCGAGCTTGTGTGCTCCGTCATAGCGCACCGGCCGGCCCAACAGACAGCTGCTGATTGCCAGCAGCGGCCGTGAAGCATCACAGATGCCGGGCACGCTGGTGGCAATTATCGGACTCAACACAGCCAGCATCGTCCCACCCCTGCATATGTCTTTCGAGGAGTTTCGCCAGTGCCTGAATGTGATCTTCTCGATCATTCAGCGCGGGGATATAGGCAAAGTCCTGTCCACCGGCCGCCAGAAACAGGTCCCGATTCTCTACCGAAATTTCTTCCAGCGTCTCCAGGCAATCGGCGCTGAACCCGGGGCAGACGATATCCACTTTTCGAATTCCCTGTTTTGCCCAGCTCTTCAGCGTGTAGTCCGCGTACGGCTGCAGCCATTCCTCGCGACCGAAACGCGACTGAAAAGCCAGTTGCCACTGCGCATCGTCCAGTTGCAGGGCTCCGGCCAGGTCACGAGCGGTTTTCTGACATTCGCAGAGATACGGGTCACCGGCATCGGTATAGCGTTTCGGAATACCGTGGAAAGACATCAGCAAACGCTCCGGTGTGCCATTACGGTCCCAGTGTTCGCGCACGCTGGCTGCCAGCGCGTTTATATAACCGGCATCATCATGATAGGTCTGGATCAGGCGCAGCTCGGGTACCCGGCGCCAGCCCTGCAGGACACGGAATACTTCGTCGTACACCGAAGCCGTGGTAGTCGCCGAGTACTGCGGGTATAGCGGTAACACCACCAGCCGGCATATCCCTCTGGCACGCAGACTGTCCAGCGCTTCTTCAATTGAGGGCCGGCCGTAACGCATGGCCAGTGCAAGCTCGACCGACCCCGGCGCACGCTGCTTAAACGCAGCGGCCAGCGCAGTTTCCTGCTGTCTGGATATCGCCAGCAACGGAGAACCCTGTTGCGACCATATCTTGCGATACAGGCGAGCCACCCGTGGCGGGCGGATACGCAGTATCACACCGTGCAGGACCAGCCACCAGGGAACACGCGGGAACTCGACAACCCGTGGATCGTTCAGAAATTCCGCCAGGTAGCGGCGCACGGCAACCGTTGTAGGCGCATCCGGCGTCCCCAGATTCACCAGCAACACACCCGTGGTGGGTGGCAAACCGGAAGGCTGGTGCGCTTCGGCCGAATAGCGTGTCATACGTTTTTCGGCACCGTCAGGCCAACGGCCTGGTAAAGCTGCTGTTTTTCCCTGTGGGTGAGTGGTCGTGCAGCTCCGCGCCGCAAATCCCGGCCAAGCACGAGTGGTCCGAAACGAATTCGCGACAGACGACTGACCACAACGCCCTGCGACTCCCACAGACGGCGCACCTCGCGGTTACGCCCTTCCTTGACAATGACATGAAACCAGCGATTGGCGCCACTACCACCGGATTCCTCGACCACCTCGAAGCGAGCCGGACCATCGTCCAGCAGCACGCCCGCTGTCAGACGCTTCAGCATGTCAAGATTCACGTCGCCGAGAATACGCACCGCATATTCACGCTGGATTTCCTGTGAAGGGTGCATCAGCCGGTGGGCGAGTTCACCGTCGGTGGTAAAAATCATCAGCCCGGAAGTGCTGATATCCAGTCGCCCCACACCTACCCAGCGCCCGTGCTTCGGTTTGGGCAATGTCTGGAAAACCGTTTTCCGACCCTCGGGATCCTTGCGGCTGCAAACTTCACCCGCCGGCTTGTGATACATCAGCACCTCGACACAGGACAACTTTTCCGTATCGATACGCACCGGCTTGCCATCCAGCAGGATTCGTTCCTTGCCGCTGACCTGCAAACCGGGTTCCGCAATCTTGCCGTTTACCTGGATACGACCTTCCTTGATCCACGCCTCCGCCTTGCGGCGCGAACCTACACCGGCGCGGGCCAGCAATTTTTGCAGTCGTTCCGTCATGGGTATGAAGTGCGGGCTAGTGAATTGTTTCGCTGCTATCCGGCGCGTCCGCTGCCACCGGCACAACTACAGCAGTGTCTGCCTGTGGTACCCCCGGTTCAGCTTCGTCAGCGGCCGGGGCAGGAACAGTGTCAGCTCCTTCACCGGGCAGGGTCAGTTCCAGCTCCGCATTGATCGAGTCCAGGTCGCGTAACTCCATCAGGGTCGGCAGGTCTGCCAGTCCCTTCAGATTGAAGTAATCGAGAAAATGTCTCGTAGTTCCATACATAGCCGGCCGGCCGGGAACATCGCGGTGCCCGACAATCCGCACCCATTCGCGTTCCTGCATGGTTTTCATGATGGAAGTACTGACACTGACGCCACGGATATCCTCGATCTCGCTGCGGGTAACGGGCTGACGGTACGCAATCAGGGCCAGCGTTTCCAGCAACGCCCGGGTGTATCTGGCCGGTTTTTCCTCGGTCAGACGCGATACCCAGAGCTCCATTTCCTGCCCGACCTGAATCCGCCAGCCGCTGCCGACCTCGACAAGTTCCACACCGCGCTCCGCATAATCTTCCTGCAAGGACTCGATCGCGCTGCAAATCTCGTCACGCACGGGCACGGTGTCTGCATCAAAGATTTTCAGAATCTGATCAATCGATAACGGTTTCCCGGACGCCAGCAAAACAGCTTCGACGATATTCTTGGTATTCAACTCGCTCATACGCAGTTCCCGAATTCAGACCTCTCCGCCGGTGGTCTGCTGTGGAGCCTCTTCCAGCACGGCCGCAGAACCGGCTGCCTTTATATAGATCGGTGCAAAAGGTTCGGACTGCACCAGCTCAATGAGTGACTCCTTGATTAGTTCCAGTATGGCCAGCAAGGAAACGATAACACCCATGCGACCCTCTTCCCGTTTAAACAGTCGACCAAACTCGGTGAAGTCCCTGGCATCAATGCTGGACAGAATCGAGGACATGCGCTCGCGCACCGACAAGGGTTCCATTTGTATATGGTGGTGGGTAAACATCTCGGCACGGGCCATGGCATCCCTTGCCGCCATCAACAACTCCTGCAAAGAGACTTCGGGCGGCTTCACGAGGGTCTGCTTTTCCGGCGCATCCAGTGCAAGCGGGAACACGTCACGACCGACTCGTGGAATCGTATCCAGGTCTTCCGCGGCGCGTTTGAAGCGTTCGTACTCCTGCAGACGCCGAATCAACTCGGCACGCGGATCGTCCTCATCACCTTCCTCGATCGGTCTCGGCAACAACATGCGGGATTTAATCTCTGCCAGCATCGCCGCCATCACCAGGTATTCTGCCGCGAGCTCGAGCCGCAACTCCTCCATCATGCCAATGTAATCCATATACTGACGGGTGATCTCGGCAATCGGTACTTCGAGGATATCGAGATTCTGGCGCTTGATAAGGTATAGCAGAAGATCCAGTGGACCCTCGAACGCCTCGAGGAATACCTCCAGTGCATCCGGGGGAATATAGAGATCCTTGGGGAGCGTGGTGACCGCCTCGCCCTGTACATAGGCAAAAGGCATCTCGGCTTGCTGTGGTACCGGTTCGGCCGGGGGTGGCGCCGTTGGTGTTTCGGTCATGCGATCAGCTCACGTCGGTAATAGCGCATTGTATACGTCTGCCGCTCAGATGAAAACCGCAAACCGGAACATCCGGTAAATATAATTTTATTAATAATTCAAACCAATTACAGATCTTACTTCAAGCATTGTCTCATGTGCGATCTCGCGTGCAGCTTCGGCTCCCTGACGCAGTATGTTACGCACCAGCTGTGGATCCTGTTCATATTCAAAGGCGTTTTCGCGGATCGGCGCCAGCTCGGCCAGTACCGACTCGATGATGGGCTGCTTGCAATCCAGGCAGCCGATACCTGCAGACGTACACCCTTCCCTCACCCACTGTTGCCGACTTTCGTCGGAGTACACTTTGTGCAGCTGGAAAACCGGACAGATATCCGGGTTGCCCGGGTCATCGCGCCGCACCCGCGCCGGATCGGTCGGCATGGTGCGCAGCTTCCGTTCGATTTCTGCCGGATCATCCCGCAACGCGATGGTATTGCCGTAAGACTTCGACATCTTCTGTCCGTCAAGGCCAGGCATCTTCGACGCCGGTGTCAACATAGCCTGCGGTTCGGGCAGGATGATCCGGCCACTACCTTCCAGATAGCCGTACAGCCTCTCACGGTCACCCAGCGCCAGATTGGCCTGACTCTCCAGCAAGGCCTGCCCGGTCTTCAGTGCCTCGTGGTCGCCCTGCTCCCGGTAGCGCCTGCGCAGGTCGCGATAGACCCGCGCATTTTTTTTGCCCATTTTCCGGATCGCGGTGTCGGCCCGCGCCTCGAAATCAGGCTCGCGCCCATAGAAATGATTGAAACGGCGTGCCACTTCCCGGGTCAGCTCCACGTGCGCAACCTGGTCTTCACCCACCGGCACCAGGCCGGCCTTGTAAATCAGGATATCCGCACTCTGCAACAGCGGGTAGCCGAGAAACCCGTATGTCGCCAGGTCACGTTCACGCAACTTCGCCTGCTGGTCCTTGTAGCTGGGTACACGTTCCAGCCAGCCCAGTGGTGTAACCATGGACAGCAGCAGATGCAGTTCAGCATGTTCCGGGACGTCGGACTGCACGAAGATCTTGGCATTGGCGGGGTTTACACCGGTCGCCAGCCAGTCGATGACCATCTCCATAACGCTGTCACCGATAATGCCCGGCTCAGCGTAGTGCGTGGTCAGTGCGTGCCAGTCGGCGACAAAGAAATAACTGTCATATTCATGCTGCAGGACAAGCCAGTTCTTCAATACGCCATGGTAGTGCCCGAGGTGCAGTCGACCCGTTGGCCGCATCCCTGACAACACCCTGTTTTGCGATATGCCCGTCAAACCTTGTCACCCCCCCATCAGTGCAAACAGTACCGTCTGAAAATAATCCGGCTTCATTCCTGCAACCCCCGCCAGCATATCCAGAAAAAAACTCGCAAACGGCCACAGTACCCAGCCCAGCACGCCGGTCATCAACAGGGCGATCAATATCCAGAAACCGTAGGGCTCTATCCTGGCAAAGCGGTACGACCAGGTCGGCGGCAACAGACCGGTCACGACCCTGCCGCCATCCAGCGGCGGAAGTGGCAACAAATTCAGCACCATCAGAATGGTGTTGATGAAAATGCCCGCCACCCCCATGAATAATAACGGCATTGCAATCCAGTTGTCCGCCGGCAGCCCCAGTACGATGCGTACCAGCAAGGCCCATAGCAAGGCCATCACCAGGTTGGATGCCGGACCCGCCGCCGCCACCCAGGCCATGTCCTGCTTGGGTCGTCGCAAATTTCGCCAGTCGACCGGCACCGGCTTTGCCCAGCCAAAAACAAACCCGCCAGGCAGCAACAGCATCAGTGCCGGGACCAGGATGGTACCGACCGGGTCGATATGTTTCAGTGGGTTGAGCGTCAGGCGCCCGAGCATTTCAGCCGTTTTGTCACCGAGCCTGCGCGCCATCAGCCCGTGTGCGGTTTCATGCACAGTGATTGCCAGCAATACCGGCAACAGCCATGCGGCAATCTTCTGTGCCAGACTAATTTGTAGCATCAATGGAGTATACCTGTTATCACTTTATGAATCCCCGCGGCCAGGAGCCCGCCCGCCTGACCATTCTGATTTCAAAACCCCTGCACCGAACCCTTGCCCTTGCGCACGATTCCCGGCACCGCATCCAGCAGGTCGATGACCGTGGTGGGTTCGACACCACAATGCCCGGCATCAATCACCAGGTCGACCTGCTGCTCCAGCTTTTCACGAATTTCCCAGCCATCGGTTTCGGGAAATTCACCACCCGGCAAAATCAGCGATGAACTCATCAACGGTTGCCCGAGTTCATTCAGCAATGCCGCAACCACCGGATGATCCGGCACCCGGATACCGACCGTCTTGCGCCGCGGATGCTGCAGTCTGCGCGGCACTTCCTGGGTCGCGCGCAGCAGGAAGGTATAGGGTCCGGGCGTTCTGGCCCGCAACAGGCGATAGGCTGAATTATCTACCCGGGCATAGATCGAGATTTCGGAAAGATCCCGGCACACCAAAGTAAAATTGTGTTTCTTGTCCAGCTCACGGATATATCGGATACGCTCTACGGCATTCTGGTCATCCAGACGACAGGCGATCGCGTAGGTCGAGTCGGTAGGCATAACCACCAGCCCGCCTGCCCGGATGATCTCTGCCGCCTGATGCATCAGCCGCGGCTGTGGATTATCAGGATGAACCTCGAAATACTGGCTCATGCCTCGATTCGCCGGTTCGCAACAGGCCAGGTATCTGCTTCCCATATCGGTGTGCAACCTTCCGGTAGCCGATGCAACCTGCCCAGTTCGACCCAGGGCTTTTCCGGACCATGGTAGTCGGAGCCGGCAGACGCATACAGGCCGTGTTCGCGTGAAACGGCAGCCATACATCTTGCCTCATCCAGCGAGTGACTTCCCGAAACCACCTCCAGACCGGTACCGCCGGCAGCGCGAAAATCGTCGACCAGCGCCCTGAGCTTGCTGCGCGTCAATCGATAGCGCGCCGGATGCGCAATCACTGCCATGCCTCCCGCCCGCGTAATCCAGCCAACCGCATCGGACATCGAGGCCCACTGCCCGTTTACATAACCCGGTTTTCCGTTTACCAGAAATTTCCGGAATACCTCGCGTAGCGAGGAGGCGCGACCGCTATCCACCAGAAAATGCGCAAAATGGGTGCGACTGAGAATCGCACCCTTACAGAAATAGTGCGCGCCCTCGAGCGCGCCAGGAATACCCTTCGCCTCCAGCTTGCGGGCAATTTCCTCCGCTCGCCAGATACGGAATTCCTGTAGCGCTTGCAGGCCCTGCAGCAAGGCCGCGTTATCGGGTTCCACTCCGAGGCCGAGCACATGGATAGTCATGCCGTGCCAGGTCACCGATATTTCCACACCCGGCACGAGGATTAGGTCTTCGCCAGCCGCCGCCGTGGCTGCCGTCAGTCCGGCCAGCGTGTCGTGATCTGTAAGCGCCAGCACACCGACGCCCGCAGAACGCGCCCTTCCCACCAGCGTGGTCGGGTCCAGGGTGCCATCGGAAGCCGTCGAATGACTGTGGAGGTCGTATACGGTACACATCCGAACCATTGTACCGGACGAGGTACCCCGCCGTCAGGCAAGACATGCGGACCAGGATACAATCCGGTACCATTAGCTCCATGGATGCTCAAAAACCCACCAGCGCGACGCTACAGGAACAACTTGCCGCGCCACTGGCCGCGCTGTCGGAAAGCGAACCGGTAGACGATGATTCGCCGGATTCCACCCCGTCACAGATCGCTGAAGCTTTTGCCCGGCTGCTGCATGCCATGCGACAGACCGAAGTCAGCTACGTTAACGAGAATCAGGCGGGGCCCGACGGTGCCTCCGAACTGGGAGAATACGCGATGGAGCTGTTCAGACAGGCGCTGGGCCGGGCTGAGCAGCTTGATCTTGAGGAAGAGCACGCAACACTGCAGACCGCGGTGATTGTCATGGCTCGCTGGGTAGCCTGCCAGGGTGGCCAGCTGCTGAGCCTGGAAACCGTGGTAGATGCGCTGGCACGGCTTGCTAACCAGAAGCAGGATCCGGGCGATCTGCTGGCACTGTACCAGATCATGGGCGAAATTATGGATGCGACTGCGGTCGTTATCCGCAAAGATCTGGAAACGACCAATCCGGGTCGCCCCTGGCGTATTCTGAATCTGAACCGGGCTATCGTAGCGA
Organism: Gammaproteobacteria bacterium; assembly: GCA_030621785.1. Lineage (GTDB taxonomy): Bacteria > Pseudomonadota > Gammaproteobacteria > DSM-19610 > DSM-19610 > Thiogranum. Next base: position 38,350 of record JAUXGZ010000010.1, read on the forward strand.
CACGCACTCATCAGCCGGACATTATGGAGGAGGCATTTGCTCTCCTGAGCGAACAGTTTCCACAAGACGCACCGGATTTCTTCGCCCAGGGCATGGAACAGATGGACTTGCTGGACTATCCGCCCCATGTGCGGGAAGTCATGGACCGCTACTTCAGAAAATGGAGCATCGACCGCTCCCTTCACTAGTTGAAAACCACGACATCATCATGAAGCTCCTGTACGACTTCTTCCCTATCCTGCTGTTCTTCATCGCCTACAAGATGTACGACATCTATGTGGCAACAGCAGTGGCTATTGCCGCCGCCGCAGTCCAGACCGCCGGCTTCTGGATCAAGCACCGCCGCTTCGAAAAAATGCACCTGGTTACCTTCGGTCTGCTGGCGGTTTTCGGCGGGCTGACGATATTTCTGCATGACCCATTGTTCATAAAATGGAAGCCTACCGTAATCAACTGGCTATTCGCTGTCGTATTCATGGGCAGTCACTGGGTAAGTGACAAACTGCTCATTGAGCGCATGATGGGCCACGCCATCCAGGCACCACGGCCGGTGTGGGTCCGGCTCAGCTGGGCGTGGATCCTGTTTTTTATCGGCATAGGTCTGCTGAATCTCTACGTGGCATTCAACTTCTCCGAAGAAACCTGGGTAAATTTCAAGCTGTTCGGGATGCTCGGTATTACCTTCGCATTCGTGATCGGTCAGGCTTTCTATCTCGGCCGTTACATGGAACAGGAAAACTCCGGAGAGGAATCCTGAATGTTGTATGCCTTCATCAGCCGCGATATTCCCGGCACGCTGGATAAAAGACTGGCGACACGACCGCAACACCTGCAGCGCCTGCAGCAACTACTCGATGAGGGCCGACTGATTCTGGCCGGGCCTCACCCGGCGGTTGATTGCGAGGACCCTGGTCCGGCCGGCTTTACCGGCAGCCTGGTAGTTGCAGAATTCGAATCCCTCGGAGATGCCCGCACCTGGGCCGATGCGGACCCTTACGTCGCCGCGGGTGTCTACGATGAAATCGCCGTTAAACCCTTCAAAAAGGTCCTGCCCTGACAATGAGTCATGAACGAGAAGAAATGATACGTTCGCGTTTGAACCAAACACTCTCTCCGCTGTCACTAAACATCATTGATGAAAGCCACCTGCATGCCGGACACGCCAGTGCCGGGGGTGCGGGTCATTTCGTTGTCGAAATTGTGGCGGATGCTTTCCAGGACAAACCCACCCTGCAACGACACCGCATGGTATACGATGCACTGCAGGACATTATGCACAACGAAATTCACGCTTTAAGCATTAAGGCAACAACGCCTGCCGAAGCAGGTTCCTGATTTACCAACCATAGGAAGAGAAGATGAAACTCCATACGCTCGCACTCATGCTCGGCGCCGCCGGGATTCTATCCGCCTGCGACCAGACACCGTCAGCCGGCCAGAGTCAGGCACCGACCGTCGCAGCTGTTGTTGAAGCCAGTTCCCCTGACACCAGCGCGGTGCTCGCAACGGTCAATGGACAACCCATTACCGTAAACCTGGTCACGCTATATACCAAGCAGCGCCAGACACGGCGGCCAAATGACCCCACTGACAACGCCGCCATCCTGGAAGAAGTCATCAGCCTCGAACTGGCACGACAAGACGGTTTGAAACAGGGTGTCGAGAAGGAAATTGGCGTGGCATTGCAAATTGATCAACAGCAACGCGCAGTGATCGCAACCGCAGCCATCCAGCATTACCTGACCCGGAATCCGATTACGGATGACGACCTGAAAAAACTGTACGCCGAAAAGATGACCGGCGGCAAGGAATTCAAGGCCCGCCACATTCTGGTCAAGACTAAAGAAGAAGCCGATAAACTTATCGTCGAACTTGACGATGGCGCTGATTTCTCGGAACTGGCCAAGGAACATTCAACCGGTCCATCAGGGAAAAATGGCGGCGATCTCGGCTGGTTCTCTGCGACGCAGATGGTTGCCCCGTTCTCCGAAGCCGCGTCCAAACTGGACAAGGACGCCTATACCAGCGAGCCGGTAGAAACCCAGTTCGGCTGGCACGTAATCATCCTGGATGACATGCGCGACTCCAGCCCCCCGCCCTTCGAACAGATCAAGACCCAGTTGAAGAGCGTCATGCAGGGTCAGGAAGTTCAGAAATATATTCAGCAACTGCGCGAGAATGCGCAGATCGAGATCGTTTCTCCGCCGGTCGCAGATACCGCCACCGATGAAGACGAAAACGAAGACGAAGACGAAGACGAAGACGAAGACGAAGACGAAGACGAAGACGAAGACGAAGACGAAGACGAAGCAGACAGCTCCGAAAACGAGGAAGAATAGCCGGAAAGGAA
>JAUXGZ010000025.1 GCA_030621785.1 Gammaproteobacteria bacterium
CCATCCCAATCAGTTCTTCATTCATATGTATTGATCACTTTGTTAGTAATTAACCCTGCTCCCACACCAATCCTATTAACCGTGGCAGCGTTAGAAATTCCTAATGTTGTTTCTGCAACACCCTGTGCAAACCGGCCCGTTATCACTGAAATTATTGTGGCAGGATTGCCAGTCAATATAGTCTTTGCGACATCTGCAGCAAGCGACGTTCGAGCTGCCATATTACCAAGAGTTGAAACGGGCGTTTTTAATACAACCAGTGAAGCTGCTGTTCCAAGATCAGACAGTGCTTTTTCATCCAATGCTCTGAGATATGCTTGCGTACCTGGATCGCTCATATTCAGATTCGCCCCCATTGCAACGCATTCTGCGGTTGCGCATTCAAAAGCACGCACGGGGTAAATATTGTTACCTACCCTGCGCATTTGAATTTTCCCGAATGCATCATTAAACAAATAACTAAACGCCCCGGTCTGCGCGCCATTAATGAATTTCCCGCCACCAAGCGTTGCTCCAAGGCCACCGGCGATCGTCGAACGGACAGAGCCGAGTATTACATTATTTGTGGTCGAGAAGATATTGGCATTGGCAAATTTTGTTACCGCCGCACTCAGGAATCCTTCGCGGAAGGAGCCGCCCGACAGGCTGCGGAAAGTACCGCCGACGGCGCCATGTAGCAAGCTGCTACCGCCGGGTACAGAGGACCGGATGCCACTCAGGAAACCGGCATGTCCGACAATCCCGAAAGCGCCGCCCTGCACCCCGCCAAGCAATGCGCCGCTAACGTTGCCGGCTGTTACCCCGCCCAGTGCCAGACCACCGGCGACTCCGTTTGCAACTGCAGACACTGCAGAGCTTCCCGACAGCAGGCCGAAATATCCGGCTGCATACGGCGCCACTATGCTGGCTGCCGCAATACCGGCACCCAACCTGACCCAGTCGTTTCCGGCAACGCGTTTTACCGCTTTCTTCACCTTGCTCCAGAGACCAAAGCCGCTGGGGTCCGTATAGCTCAATGGATTATTATGCACATAGCTGTAACGGTTATAGCTCTGCATATTGCCGGGAAACTGGACTTGCGGGTCTGCAGACAGGAAACGACCAATCTCCGGATCGTAAACCCGGCCATTCATGTGGATCAGACCAAGCTCGACAAGTTGCTCGTGCCCGGTAAAGCCGCGTGTAGTTACCGCATCCAGCTGAACGCCGTCAACAGGCTGCCATTCAGGATTATTCTGTTCGCCGAATGGCTTGTAGCCCCGACGTTCGACCACATTTCCAAATTCGTCTGTGATCACTTCAGTCGAACCAAGATGGTCCTGATGTAGATAACGGGTAACGGTGCCCCCGCCGCTCTTGCTGGTGTACAACGCCACCGTTTTTCCACCGGCAGATATGTAGTTGCGCTGTTCGATTACCCCGTTGCTGATGATTTTTTCGTAGCGTTTATCGAAGTACAGCGTAACGGAGGTGGAACTGCCGGTTTTCTTCTGCAGGTAACGTGACCGCCCGGGTCCGTAACTGAACTGCAGGGAAACACCCTGTCCTTCCAGCTCAACCGGTTTATTGAAGGATGACCAGGTTATCTTCCTGCCATCGCTTATGCGCATATTGCCGTTAGCGTCATAGCTGTATTGCCGACCACCAATGCGGGTAACTGCATGCGGCCCGGAGCCGTTTTCACCGTAACGATAGCCGGATAACGCACCCCTGGCCTTTATATTCCCCAATACGTCGTAGGTGTAAGCGGTGCTATCCTCACCCGTAGCCGTCATCCGGATCAACCGGTTCTGTTGATCATAGAAAAAGTTTTCCCGGTATTGCCGGTTCTCATCAGTACGCCTTTCAAGATTACCCAGGCTGTCATAACGATAGGTCATAAACTGGACATCACTGGATGAACCACGGCCACTACTGATACCGAGCAAGCGACCGCTGAAAGGCTCGTAGAGGCGGACCGTCTGAAGGCCATTACCAAGGGTTGAAAGCACAACATTGCCATCCGCATCGGAGTCGTCTGCTTTCCAGAAAACTTCTGCCGGCACCCTGGCATTAGTCGCACTGACAAGGTATCCATTTTTGTTGTAGCCGTACCGGAGCTGGAAATCACCCGGATAGATGAGTTTCGATACCCTGCCGGAGCTGTCGTAGCGAGTGTTTACTTCATACCATGAACCATTCAGCCTGCGCTTGTCAGACGTCTGTCGGCCCTGTTTGTCATACCCGAGAATCTGCGCAAAACCGTCATATGCATCCACCCGGTATAACTTACCGGAACCATTGCCCGCCTTGTCGTATGACCACGTGGTGACACCTTCCTTCTCAACGCGACGCGTCGTGCGGCCCAGGACATCGTAGTCCATCTGCACGATCTGGTTCCGGGCATCTTTCTGCCAGCGAAGCTGACCCAGGGCATCATACCGGTACCGCCAGTACCCCATATCAGGATCATTCATGGTGATCCGGTTACCACTGCGGTCGTAGCTCAGCAAGGTGGAATTTCCGGCTGCATCGATGGTTTCCACCAGGTTACCGAAGGCGTTATAACGTTTGGACAGTACTTGCCCGGCCTCATCAATTACCTCGATCTCCCGCCCGAGGGCATCGGTTGTCCGGGTAATGGTCTGGTTGTAGTCACCGTTTGAGTCAAACTTTCTCAGTACCGTGGTCAGTCCCTGATAGCTTGTTTCACCCACGCCGCCATCCGGGCTGGCAACCCGAATGGTTCGCCCGAGCTCATCGTAGCGATAATTGGTCCAGAAGCGGGGGGCACCCTCAAAATAATTTCTCGATTCACGGCGAATGCGACCCAGGCTGTCATACTCGGTATCCTGGAGAATTCTGCGCCCCGTCAGTCCGGTTGCCCTGATCCGGACCTGTCGATCGAGTGCATCGAAATACCGGGTAAGCGGGGCTGACCCGGTTTTTTCGACCGTAATCCTGTAGACCGATGTGCCCGGGCAGGATGTACCACACCAGGCATACTTCCACGTGGTTTCAGTACCATCCGCGCGCAACTCGCGCACCCTGCGGCCAAAGCCGTCGTGACTCCATGAGATTTTCAGGCCATTAATATCGGTGTGGGAACGTATCACCCCGAAACGTACATCGTGAACGCTGCGGTCGGTATGATTCTTTGCATTGGTCGAAATAGTCCCGTAGGTATAGCCACCTGACAGCAGGTTTGTATAGTCATGACTGGTTCTGGTGGTGCGCTTGCTGATCGGGTAGCGGGCGTTGCCGGATCCACTCACTGAGGTCACTGTTCTGTTTCCATACCCGTCGCCATACGTATATGCCGTGCGCAACCTCTGATCGGGACTGTCGGGCTCGACAATCTCGGTCGTCAGCAGGCCGGTGGCCACGTTATATCCAAAGCTTGAGGTACGCGTTGCAGAGTCACCCGGTGTACTGCTGGTGACTTCGCTGCGGGTGAGGCGCCCCAGAATCCAGGCGGCCGGGTCTTCACTGGCATAGGAGTTGACCGTTGTTTTGGTATAGCTGACTCCCATGGCAGTTGTCGTGACCGCCATTTTCAGCACGTTCCCGTACTTTCCGTAGCTCTGGTAATTGGTTATTAGCGTGGACACCAGCCGGCCATCATTTTCCCAGGATCGTTCCGTTGTGGAAACCGGTTGAACCTCGCGACGTTTTCCATTACTGAAGGACACACTTTTCCAGCTCGACGACGTCCTGGTGTAGGGACGTGCGGCACCTTTGAGCCGCGTTTCGCTCGATTCCAGCAGACCGGTCAATGGAAATAACTGCTTGTACAGCGTACTGGTAACCATACTGGTCTGTTCATCCACCGCAATTATCTTGCGAAAACCCAGCAAGCCTCGCCCTTGCAAATCCGCCTTCAGTCCTTCGTATTTGTAGCTTGACGTCCGCGTTCCGCCAATTCCGTCGCTCGTGCGCGTGCTTTCCACGACCGATAATGGAATCTGGAGGTCAATACCCGGGTACTGCGCATCACCGGATTTCCGGTGCACTGCGGTATCAGTAAGCAGACCGTAGGAAAATTTCTCGACTGTGCCGCGCTTCTTCCGGTTAACCGTAACCAGCAGGTCGGATTTTTTCCGGTCCATGGCCCAGTGGTAGATCGATACGCTGGACCGCCCCGGATCCCGGTACACCAGCATCAGATCTGACTTGCTATCACCGTTGAAATCACCGACGAATGCGTCGCCACGATAGGTCTCGTTGTCCAGCACTTTGTCCCACCGGACAGACGTGCCGCCGACACCCTTGCCAACGTATTCCAGTTTTCCTGAAGTACCTGCCTGCCAGTGCCAGATGGATAACGTGGACAGGTTCGGATCCCGGTACACCATCGACAGGTCGGTTTTTCCATCTCCGTTGAAGTCTCCCGTAAAGGCACGGCCTTCGTAGGTATTACTGTCAAGCACCTTGTCCCAGTATGCATGTGTGCCTCCACTACCTCTTCCAGCGTAACCCAGCCTGCCATCCTCCATGGCGTGCCAGTGGTAGATCGATACCGTGTTAAGGCCGGGATCGCGGTAGATCATCATCAGATCGGTACGGCCATCACCATTGAAGTCTCCGGTGAATGCCTTCCCCCTGAACTTGTTGTTACCGACTACGGCATTCCAGTATGCATGTGTGCCACCCGCGCCCCGTCCGACATAGGCCAGTTTTCCGGTCTTATCTGCTTGCCAATGGTAGATCGATACCTCGCCCAGGCCTGGATCCCGGTAAATCATCATCAGGTCGGTCTGGCCGTCGCCGTTGAAATCTCCGGTAAAAGCGCGCCCCTTGTACTTGTCGCTGTCGATCACCTTGTTCCAGTTCGCGTGCGTACCGCCTGATCCCCTACCGACGTAAGCCAGTTTTCCATTCTTGTTTGCTTGCCAGTGATAGATCGACACCTGGCCAAGATTCGAATCGCGGTAGGCCATCATCAGATCCGTGCGACCGTCACCGTTGAAGTCACCAGTGAACGCTTTTCCCCCGTAGTTGCTGTTGCCAAGCACGATATTCCAGTAGGCATGTGTACCACCCGAGCCCCGCCCGACATAGGCCAGTTTTCCGGTCTTGTCCGCTTGCCAGTGGTAGATCGACACCTCGTTCAGGCCTGGATCCCGGTAAACCATCATCAGGTCAGTCCGGCCATCGCCATTAAAATCCCCGGTAAAGGCGCGCCCCTTGTACTTGTCGCTGTCGATCACTTTGTTCCACCAGGCGTGTGTGCCACCGGAACCCCTGCCTGCATAGGCCAGTTTTCCGTCCGCAGCTGCATTCCAGTGGTAAATCGATACCTTGTCGAGATTCGGGTCCCGGTAGATCATCATCAGATCTGTACGACCGTCGCCGTTGAAGTCGCCCGTAAAAGTCTTGCCCTTGTAGGTAGCATTACCGACTACCTTGTTCCAGAATGCATGCGTGCCGCCGGAACCCTGGCCGCTGTACTCCAGCCGGCTCTCGCCGGTCTGCCAGCCCAGATCCAGCGGTTCCCGGCAATTATTCGCAGCGTCGCAGTGCGTAATGCGGATGAGTTTCGATCGCCCCGATGCAGAACTGGTCGTATAGTCGAGCCGGTACCGGCTGATCACTTTATCTGCCACCCGAACCACGATACCGGATAACCTGTCGGCAATAGTGGTGCGCGCCGATGATGCGTACCCGGTTTCAGAATCCGGCCGGTTTTCGTATTGAAAGACGATCTCCGCAACGGCATTCATGCCGGCCTGAATGTTTTCGGTATAACGTATGCGAACCGGCTTATGGGTTCCGGTGCTGCTGTTGCCCGCATGCATATAGCGCACCGAATTACCAACCGTGTCGCTGGCTGCACTGATTACCCAGGCTGCCAGGTCACTGCGTCCGGTAACTTCCACGCGTGAATCCGGCGTCTTGCCGTAATCCATGATCTGTCCGGACTTTGTCCAGACACGGAACGAAGCCGGGCCGCTGCCGCGTACACCGAACGCACAAATTCGTGCATAGGTATCGATCTCGGTTCGATATTCCGTGCCGCCGGTACAGCCGGTATTGCCCGCCGCGACCAGGCGTTGCCCATCCAGGCAGTAGCGATCGTTAGTGTCGAAATCTACCGGGTCGATGAAGCCGTCCTGTGCCAGCGTGGCCGGACAACGGTAAATGGTCGACAGGCCGCTCAGCGACCAGCCAACACCCAGCAAGCCATTCCCCGCCTGGCTGTCGTAGCCCAGTGACAGCTCCGGTTGCATGCCGGCAATACCCGGAGGTATTTCCAGTGGCACGCTGTAACGGGCCGCTCCGGACGGTGAAACCGAGAGCGAACCCGGCACAGAACCAACGGCCATGGCACTGGCCTGATTGCAGGGAATGAGTGTGGAAAGCAGCACGGCAAACAGGATGTGCAGTGCATGCAAATAGTGATTTACCGCTATCCGAAGCGGCCTTGCTGATTGAAGCATCCTTGCTTCCTCCTCCTTGAGTATATTCAGGCATTGCAGCTCATCTCGCTGCTTTACCCGCCAGGGCCCTTCCGTTGGCCCGGCGTCTTTTTACGTTAGCTGCAGTGCGTAGCGCTTGTCAAGCGCCACGATTCTACTCAACCGGCAGTCCCGCCCAGTTCCTGAACCTCATAATCATCCGGCACAACAAACAGGCTGTCGTCGAATTTCACACCGGATTCGTAATCCACCAGCTCACGGCGATCGCCCTGGCCGTCGAGATCAAGCAACGGGAGTCCATGCACCAGGAAGAAATCCGTGGCATACAGATAGCGCAGCAGGAAGCACGGGGTTCTGAATTCCTCGGGCGTGTTGTCGATCAGGCGTACCTGTTGTACTGCCAGCGCACGGTTAAATTCCAGTAAAGCTTCCCGGGCATCGGGCAATAATCCTGGCAGCACCGTCGCCATGTAGCACAGCTGATCACCCGCCATCAGCTGTACTTTTAATGGTCGTTTGCCCGCGATCGTGGGCGCTTCCCTGTCAACTGACTGGCGGACCTCCATTTCGAGCCCGTCCGGAACGGCCGGCACACTGCCCGCACCATCGATCTGCAGCACCCGGTGTTCTTCCCGCGTGACACTGGAGATGCGGTGATTACGCCGCTCGTACAACATGAAGTCCCCGTTGTCATTCCCGTTGTCGGAACGAATAAAGTCCTCGCTGACGATATAGCGTACCTTGTAGGGGCCGGTGCCGGTTTCCTGCTCGACATACCAGAGTACGGTGGCACTCACCTCTGCCATGGCGCATACGGGAGCCAGCAGCAATACACCGAGAAACCGTTTGATCATACACATCACCTGAGCGCTATTTTTTGTTGGCCAGTTTTTCCAGATCGGCCAGTTCCTGCTCGTTAAACCCCGCCTGCCGACGCGCCTCGAGATGGAATGGCCCTTTGACGCGACCTTTCATATAACGCTCCAGCAACTCAATGAAAGTACGCTCGGCGTCCAGACCCCGCTGCCTGCACAGGTAGCGATACCAGCGGGTACCGATTTCCACATGGCCGATCTCGTCACGCAGAATGACTTCCAGCACTGCAACGCTGGCCTGGTCCCCGGATTTCCCGAGGCGTTGCATAATGGCCGGCGTCACGTCCAGGCCGCGGGCTTCGAGTACTCGCGGCACCAGTGCCATTCTGACCAGCGGATCGTGGGCCGTATCACAGGCGCTTTCCCACAAGCCGTTATGGGCGTCGAAATCACCATAAGCATACCCCAGATCCTGCATGCGACCGCATAGCAGGCGAAAATGCAGCGCTTCCTCTCCCGCCACGCGCGCCCAGTCTCGGTAATACTCCCCGGGCATGTCCCGGAAACGGTACACGGCATCCCAGGCCAGGTTGATGGCGTTGAACTCGATATGCGCGATTGCGTGCAGCAACGAAGCACGCCCTTCAACCGACCCGGTGCGGCGACGTGCCAGCTCCCGCGGCGCCACCAGTCCGGGCCGCGCCGGACGGCCCGGTTCGCCGATCGCCTGCACCGGTTCAACTGCCTCACGACTAACCCTGCCTTCGCCAAGCGCCTGCACCAGCTGGTCCGTAAGCTCGCATTTTGCAGTCGGGTCGGCACAGTCCAGGCAGCGTCGCGCCTGCTGAAAAAGATTCATTTTAGCCATGTTGTCCGGACAATCACCCGCCGGCCGATGCAGCGCAAATCAACCCGCAAGCAAGTAATATGCCTTTTATACTCTGCATTATTTTCAATAGGATATGAAACATTGTTAACTCATTATCAAGAATATCTTCACCCCGCTTTTGACACGCAGGGCCCGTTTTGTCATGCTCGAAGTACGGTTGCTGACGGAGTATTAGCATGATGCAACAACAGCACTTCCTGGAGATTTACGAGCCTTACGAGTATGAAGGCCAGAACCCGCTGGTGATGGATGGCGTCGCCATACTCGCGGGACCACTGCGCAATCATTACTATCTGCTGGAGCTGGAGAGCCCGCTTCCAAATGGCCAGAACAGCGTACAACAATTGCTGGTATCGCCGCGCTACAATGGAGACAAAATCGACCGGGCCGTTTCCAGCACCTGCACGGTAAACATTGCGCGCGTACCACAGGGCACCGACCTGACGACGGCGAGCAGCCTGGGTTATGACGAGATCGAGCGCTGGGGAGTCGGCAAGATCAGTCTTCAACCTGCCCCTTGAAGGTCAGCTTCACCGACCCGGACACCTGCACCGTAACACGACTGGTGCCACGTTCGACTGCCGGCTGATTCGCCTCATCCGATGCCCCCATCGCAGCCGCCCGCATACGTACCGGCACCACTGGCGGCCGACCGCGACTGTTGATGCTGACATCGTCCAGCTGGTAACCGTCTGCGCCCAGTGAGGTGCGTACAATCCCGGCGCGCTGGCGGAACGCGGCCAGTGCCTCGCTGATCAGTTCATTCATTACCGCTTCGCGACGCTCGGATGATACCTGGAACTGCATGGATTCAACCTGCAGCTTGTCCTGCAGCACACCTGTCAGCTGACTCAATTGCTCGACATCACCGGATTCCAGCCATAGCTCCTGCTGCCCTCTCCAGCGGACGATCTTTTTATCGTCGTAGACCGGCCAGGTCCGGTAGTTACCGCTCTGGACCTTTATCTCCGGTGCACTCTTCGCCTGTTCCAGAGCCCACTGCATACTGCGGTTGACCTCTTCGGCCACCCGCTTTGTTTTGCTATCTTCAGCCAGCACCTTCATTACCACGACCATCAGGTCGTTCGCCACTTCACGCTCTGCGTCCACCTGAAAGCTGACCCGGTGCCTGGCTTGCTGGTCATCTGCGCGGGCAATTCCCGCCTGAAAACTTCCAATGGCAAGCATCAATAACAGGTACTTCAATACTCTACTCATTCTCTTTACCTCGTTTGCAAAGACCTACCGGGGCAATCCCCGCGCCAGATCGGCACGTAAGTCATCAATATTTTCCAGCCCGACCGAAATCCGTATCAACCCGTCCGATATTCCTGCCTCCTGCTGCTGCTCGGGAGTCAGCCGTCCGTGGGTAGTGGTAGCCGGGTGCGTAATAGTTGTCCTGGTATCTCCCAGGTTGGCCGTTATCGAACAGATCTGCACGGCATCGATCAACTTCCAGGCCGCCGGCCGGCCACCGTCGACCTCAAAGGCCACAATACCGCCATAACCGGACTGCTGCCGGCTGGCGAGTTCATGCTGCGGATGGGAGGTCAGCCCCGGGTAATAAACCCGGCTTACTGCTGACTGCTCCTGTAACCACCCGGCGAGCTGCAGTGCTGATTCGCAATGTGCCCGCATACGTATCGGCAGAGTCTCCAACCCCTTCAGGAAGACCCATGCATTGAACGGACTCATGGTCGGCCCGCAGGTCCTCAGGAATCCATATACGTCCTGACCGACTACCGCTTCACTACCCACCACCGCCCCACCTACACAGCGCCCCTGGCCATCGAGGTACTTGGTCGCCGAATGAATAACGATATCCGCTCCCAGCAACAGGGGGCGTTGCAACGCCGGCGTGCAAAAACAATTATCGACCACCAGCAGACAATCGTGTGTATGGGCAAGCTCCGCCAGTGCGGCAATATCCGCTACTTCGGTGAGCGGATTGGAGGGCGTTTCAAGAAACAGCAAACGGGTTTCGGGGCGAATGGCGGCCTCCCATCCCGGTAGTTTACCCTGTTCCACAAAGCTGGTTTCAATACCAAACTTGTGCAGAAAGTTGGTAAACAACAGGGTGGTACTGCCAAAAATGCTGCGCGAGGAAACAATGTGATCGCCCGACTTCAGCAGCCCCGCACAGGTCGCGTAGATCGCTGCCATTCCGGATGCTGTCGCCACGCAGCGCTCGCCCTGCTCCAGCACTGCCAGACGCTCCTCAAAAGTCCGTACCGTGGGATTGGTAAAGCGTGAATAGATATTCCCCGGATCCTCTCCGGAAAAGCGCGCCGCAGCCGCCGCTGCATTTTCGAATACGTAGCTCGACGTCGGAAAGATCGGCTCACTATGCTCCGCTTCGGCACTGCGCACCTGTCCGGCGCGCACGGCAAGAGTTTCGAAAGCAGGCGTGGTTGAATCGTTATCGGACATAAATTTTCCCGCGTAGGCCCCAGCTGAATACGTCCCGGACAAGCTTGTCCTCAGGCGTTATTGTGCAGCTCGATAACTTCCTGATCGGCTGCAAGTCGCTCCGCCTTGGCATTGTCGCTGCGCATCCGTTCCAGGTGCTGCAGATAATCGGCACTGACACCACCACTGACATATTCGCCGGTAAACACCGAACAATCGAACCTTGTCAGTTTGCTGTTGCCCTTCCGTACTGCCTCGATCAGGTCATCAAGATCCTGGAACACCAGCCAGTCGGCACCAATGGCCTCGGCAATCTCTTCCACACTGCGCCCGTGGGCGATCAACTCCGCCCGGGTCGGCATATCGATTCCGTACACGTTGGGATAACGTACCGGTGGCGACGCCGACGCAAAATATACTTTTTTGGCACCCGCATCACGGGCCATCTGGATAATCTGCTGCGAGGTGGTGCCGCGCACAATGGAATCGTCCACCAGCATAACGTTCTTGCCACGAAACTCCAGGTCAATGGCATTCAGTTTCTGGCGTACTGACTTTTTACGCTGCTGTTGCCCGGGCATGATAAAGGTCCGGCCGATATAGCGGTTTTTGATAAAACCTTCGCGATACTTTACCCCCAGGTTATTGGCCATCTGCAATGCCGAGGTACGACTGGTATCCGGAATCGGGATGATGACGTCGATATCGTGATCCGGCCGCTCGAGCAGAATCTTGTCCGCCAGCATCTCGCCCATACGCAGTCGCGATTTGTAGACCGAGACGTCATCCATAATGGAATCCGGACGCGCCAGGTACACGTGCTCGAAAATGCAGGGGGCCAGCTCCGGCTTATCGGCGCACTGGCGGGTAGCCAGTGTGCTGTCCTTGCCCAGGAACAGCGCCTGACCCGGCTGAACATCATCCATCAGCTCGAAACCGAGTGAGTCCAGGGCAACGCTTTCGGAAGCAACCATGTATTCGTTTTTACCATCGACCTCGCGTTTGCCGTAAACCAGCGGCCGTATTCCGGAGGGGTCGCGGAAGGCAACAATACCGAAACCGGTTATCATGGCAACCGCCGCGTAGGCGCCCTGGCAGCGCCGATGTACACCGGCCACCGCCTCGAACACATCTTCCTCGTTGATTCTCAGCTTGCCACACAGCTGCAGCTCATGTGCCAGCACATTCAGCAATACCTCGGAATCAGATTCCGTATTGATATGGCGCAGGTCTTCACGAAACAGGTTTTCCTTCAACTCTTCCGCATTTACCAGATTGCCGTTGTGTGCCAGCGATATGCCGTAGGGCGAATTGACATAGAAGGGTTGTGCCTCGGCCGAACTCGCGCAGCCGGCTGTGGGGTAACGCACATGACCTATACCCATGTTGCCACGTAGCCGCATCATATGCCGGGTATGAAATACGTCCCGCACCAGCCCGTTGCTCTTGCGCAGATACAACTGACTGCCTTCACCGGTCATGATGCCTGCGGCATCCTGTCCGCGGTGCTGCAGAATAGTCAGGGCGTCATAGATCGACTGGTTTACAGCCCGGTGAGATACAGTGCCAACAATGCCACACACGATAGCAGGACTCCGGTTAAAATCTGATGTTCTCGGCTATACTGTCCGGCAGAAAACTGCGTAGCCAGATTGCCATATCCTGGAAATGCGGCATCAAAACGGACTCGTTCCACCATGGGTCCTCCGGCAACGCCGTCAAGCCTGCCAGCATCACCAGTACCGCCACGATCACAATGCCACGCCCGATACCAAAAATCATACCCAGCGCCCGATCCGTACCGGAAAGTCCGGTTTTTGAAACCAGCTGGCCTGCCAGATAATTCACCAGCCCGCCAATCAGGACTGTCACTACAAACAGAATAGCAAAAGCAACCACGTTACGAGCGGACCGCGTTTCGATCCAGCTGGCCAGCCACGAGCCAAGGTGGTCGAAAAACAGCATCGCAACCCACAAAGCTGCAATCCAGCTGGCCAGTGAAATGGCCTCGCGGACCAGGCCTCGCCACAAACTCAGCACTGCAGAGACCAGAACGATCCCGAGCAGAACGTAATCTACCCAGATCATTCGAAAACCTCTCTACACAAGCACACGGGAATCCATATCATGAGGCCATTTTACGCAAACCACCCCGTACATGGCGAGCAAATACCGCACATCAGTTTGACAACACCTGTCCCTTGAGTTGCATCTTCTTCTCCAGCTCCAGCCGGATCTTCTCGGCTTCCTGCTTTTCCAGGTACGGCCCTACCCGGACCCGGTAGTGTACCTTGCCTCCGATGCGCGCTTTCTCGATCTGGGTGGCAAAACCGGCCTTGCGCAACTGGCTACGAAGCCCTGCCGCGTTTTTGTCACTGGAAAAGCTGCCTACCTGGACAACCCAGCCGTCAAGCTGCCCCGCCTTTGAGGTTGAAACCGGCTTTGCCGGAGTCGGCGGAATCACGGCTGGCGGAGATTTCCTGACGACCGGCTTCACCTTTTCGACCGGCTTGCTCTTTTCAGCCGGCTTGACCTTTTCGGCAGGCTTGCTCTTTTCAGCCGGCACTGCGATTTCACTCACCACTACCGCCTGCTGCGGTTCTTCGGGAATAGCATCCGCCGGCGGGAAGGACTGCAGGGGCCGAATCGACCCGATCCGCGAAGCTTCCGGGAAAGGCTCCATTTCCGGAACCACCGTTTTTGGTCCTTCCAGAAACATGGGGATAAAAATAACCCCGAGCGCGACCAGCACCACCGCACCTACCAGCCTCTGTTTCAGTAGAAATTCCATGCTGCTCCGTTAGTTAAATCGTGGCTCAAGTGCCGCCCACTCAGCCACTGTATGGAAAGACCCGCATACCAGCACCCGGTCACCGGGCTGCACCCGCTGGCGCAGTTTTTCCAGCGCATCTGCGACCGAAGTGCAGGGAATTACCCGGGTCTCGCCAACAACGCGGGCCAGTGTTTCCGCCAGCCGCTGCGGGACGCTGGCGCGCGCGCTATTCAGCGCCACCGGATACCAGCAGGCAACGAGCGGCGCCAATATCGCTGCAAAACCTTCGCTGTCCTTGTCCTGCATCGATCCGAAGACAGCGTACACCCGGCCGGCCGGCGGCAGATGGCGAAGGGTATCTGCCAGCACCTCGGCGGCCTGCACATTATGTGACACATCCAGCACCTGTTCCACCTTTCCCGGAATCCGCTGGATGCGCCCGCTGAGTTTCAGCCACTTCAGTCCGGACTCAATTGCAGGACGCGGCACCGGCAACCGCCCGGCAAGCATTTCCAGCACCATCAGCACACCGGCAGCATTGGCCAGCTGGTGCGCTCCGGACAGCGCCGGCATCGGTAACTGCCGATAGCTGACCCGGTCACCCTGCCAGTGCCAGTTGCGCCCGCCGGCATGGCTCAAGCGGAAGTCCTTGCCAAGAACACGCAGGTCAGCACCCAGTCGCGTTGCTGCATCAACCAGACTTGCAGGAGGATCTGCATCGGCACACACCGCCGGGCGCGATGCGCGCATGATACCGGCTTTTTCCCGGCCGATGGATTCCCGGTCAGAGCCCAGCCAGTCGACATGATCGATACCGATCGAGGTAATCAGTACCGCATCGGCATCAACGATATTGACCGCATCCAGTCGACCGCCCAGTCCGACTTCCAGCAGACCAACATCCAGCGCTTCACGTTGCATGATATCCAGTGCCGCAAGGGTGCCGAATTCGAAATAACTAAGGGAATCATCAGCACGTGCCTGATCCACCCGCTCGAATGCTGCGCACAACGATTGGTCGGAAACCGTCTTGCCCTGCACGCGAATACGCTCGTTGTACCGCATCAGATGAGGAGAGGTATAGCTGCCCGTCCGATAACCCGCACGCAGCAGAATGGACTCCAGCATGGCAACAGATGAACCCTTGCCGTTGGTTCCGGCCACGGTAATCACCGTTTTTGCCGGCGCGCAACATTGCAGTCGATCAGCGACCCGCCCTGCCCGTTCCAGACCGAGATCGATTTCTACGGGATGCAACTGCTCCTGCCACTGCAGCCATTCATCGAGAGACTCAAAACGGGGAGAAGAACGGGACATTATTCAAAACAACGGCGAGGGTCGGCCGTCGAGCTGCTCAGGGAGTACGCCGCGTTAATCCACTACCGCAGAGTGCGTCAACATGGCCAGCAACGAAGCAATCCGCTCACGCATTTCCCGCCGGTCGACAATCATGTCCACAGTGCCGTGCTCCAGCAGGAACTCGCTGCGCTGGAAACCTTCGGGCAAGGTCTCACGCACGGTCTGCTCAATCACACGCGGACCGGCAAAACCGATCAGCGCATTGGGTTCGGCAATATTAATATCACCCAGCATTGCCAGACTGGCAGACACCCCGCCCATGGTTGGATCTGTCAACACAGAAATAAAAGGAATGCCTGCAGCCGACAAGCGTGCAAGCACGGCACTGGTTTTCGCCATTTGCATCAGCGAAAACAGCGACTCCTGCATGCGGGCACCACCACTGGCCGAGAAACATACCAGCGGAATCCCGTGTTCGAGACTGGTATTCGCGGCACGCACGAAACGCTCGCCAACGACAGAGCCCATGGACCCGCCCATGAAACGAAATTCGAACGCCGTCGCGACCAGCGGCACACCTTCCACTTTCCCACGCATGGCGAGTAATGCGTCGGTTTCACCCGTTGCCTTCTGGGCAAGCTTGAGCCGATCTACATAGCGCTTGCTGTCACGGAACTTGAGTGGATCAATCGGCTGTACCTCAACCCCGATCTCCTCGTCCGGAGCGGCATCCAGAAAAAGCTCCAGGCGGCGACGCGCACTCACACGCATGTGATGATCACACTTGGGGCAAACTTCCTGGTTGCGTTCCAGTTCCGAGCGATATAACACGGCATCACACGCGGGACATTTGCTCCACAGACCTTCCGGAACCGCACCCTTGCTTTCGGTGCGAATCCGGGACGGCATCAGTTTCTCAAACCAGCTCATGTGCTAATCCTGCCAATATATCGTCCACCTGTAAACCTGTATCGGCACCCGATCTACTCGTTCACCGCATCCATGGCCGCCCGCATTTCGGCGATCAGTCGCGGTGCCTGCAGCGGTATACTATCCGGCTGGTCGGCCAGTTCGGCGATCCGGCTGACCAGCGCACTGCCCACCACCACCGCGTCGGCGACCCGCGCAATGCTGGCAGCCGATTCCGCATCGCGGATTCCGAAACCGACCCCGACCGGCAAATCGGTGGCGGCACGGATCTGGCTCAGCTTGTCGGCGACCGACTGCACATCCAGTCGATTGGCCCCGGTGACACCCTTGAAGGATACGTAATACAGGAAGCCGCCGCCACTGGCTGCCATACGCCGGATACGTTCGTCACTACTGGTCGGTGCAGCCAGAAATATAGCATCCAGCCCAGCGGCTTTCATCGCCGCAACCAGGTCATGCGCCTCTTCCGGCGGCAAGTCCACGGTCAGCACACCATCTACGCCGGCATCGGCCGCCTGCCTGGCAAAGGTTTCGTAGCCCATGACTTCGACCGGATTGAGATAACCCATCAGCACTACCGGCGTATGCTCGTCCGTGCGGCGGAATTCGCGCACCATACCCAGCACCTGGTGCAGGCTGACACGATGTTTCAGCGCCCGTTCGCAGGCAGCCTGAATTACCGGGCCGTCGGCCATCGGATCTGAAAAGGGAACGCCCAGCTCCAGCAGATCCGCACCGGCTGCCACCAGCGCGTGCATCAACGGGACGGTCACCGACGGTTGTGGATCTCCTGCGGTAATGTAGGGAATAAGCGCCTTGCGTCCCCGCTGCCGGAGCGACTCGAATTGTGCTGTGATGCGACTCATACCCGGATTCCTTCCAGGCCCGCGACGGTATGGATGTCCTTGTCTCCACGACCGGACAGGTTGACGATCAATATCCGGTCCTTGTCCATGGTCGGTGCCAGTTGTTTCGCATACGCCAGTGCATGACTGGATTCAAGTGCCGGCATGATGCCTTCCAGGCGCGTCAGCTCATGGAAACTCTGTAGCGCCTGCTCGTCGGTAGCCGACGTATATTGTACCCGACCGGTATCTTTCAGCCAGGCGTGCTCCGGACCAACCCCGGGATAATCCAGACCTGCGGATACCGAGTGGGTTTCGATAATCTGGCCATCGGCATCTTCCATCAGGTAGGTACGGTTGCCGTGCAATACGCCCGGCTGTCCGGCGCACAGCGGTGCAGCATGCCGCCCGCTGCCCAGACCATCGCCACCACCCTCGACACCGTAGATGGCAACGTCACGGTCTTCCAGAAAGGGATGAAACAGGCCGATGGCGTTGGACCCGCCACCCACGCAGGCGATCAGGCCATCCGGCAGGCGACCGGCCTGGTCAAGAATCTGGGCACGCGCTTCCCGTCCGATGATGGTCTGGAAATCGCGCACCATGACCGGATAGGGATGCGGGCCGGCGACCGTGCCGATGATGTAAAAGGTGCTGTCAATGTTGGTAACCCAGTCGCGCATGGCTTCGTTAAGCGCATCCTTGAGCGTTTTCGAACCCGACTCGACTGCTACCACCTCGGCACCGAGCAGTTTCATGCGATACACATTGATTGCCTGGCGACGGATATCCTCGGCACCCATGTAGACCACACACTCCATACCGAAGCGTGCGGCAACCGTCGCGGTAGCCACGCCGTGCTGGCCGGCGCCCGTTTCCGCAATAACACGCTTCTTGCCCATACGTTTGGCCAGCAGCGCCTGCCCGACCGTATTGTTGACCTTGTGCGCACCCGTGTGATTGAGATCCTCACGCTTCAGGTAGATCTGCGCACCGCCGAGCTTTTTGCTCCAGCCCCTGGCGTGATAAAGCGGTGACGGCCGGCCAACGAAGTGCGCCAGATCCTCGTCCAGTTCAGCCAGGAAATCAGGATCGTCGATATATTTTTCGTATGCCGTGCGCAACTCATCCAGCGGCCCCATCAGGGTCTCGGCAACGAAGCGCCCTCCGTAGGGGCCGAAGTGCCCGTTGTCATCCGGCAAGTCGGTAGAATCTGCTGGCTTACTGGCCTGCGTCGCCACGTTGTACACCTCTTATAAATGCTTCAATCATTTCTGCAGACTTGATGCCTTTGTCGATCTCGACGCCGCTACTGACATCCACAGCAAAAGGTCGCGTCTGTGCAACCGCCTGCGTTACATTATCCGGCGTCAGCCCCCCGGCAAGAATCAGCGGGCGCTCGCGGTACGCCGGCACCTCGTTCCAGTCGAAGACAACACCACCACCACCGTGGGTATCCGGCTGCCAGGCATCCAGCAGAAAACCACTGGCGGCCGGATGCGCTTTCATTTCTTCCAGCGGATGACCATCCGGCTTCATTGCAATCGCCTTGATATAGGGCCGTCCGAAACCTTCACACGCCGCAGCTGCTTCCGTGCCATGAAACTGCAACAGGTCTACCGGCACTGCAGCCAGCACCTTACTGACCTGGTCCCTGTCGGCATTCACAAACAGCGCTACCACGCTGACCAGCGGCGGTAGCGACCGGCAGATCTCCTGCGCCTGCCGGATCTCGACATGGCGCGAACTCTTTTCATAAAACACCAGGCCGATAGCGTCGGCCCCGGCATTAGCGACCGCCTGGCCGTCTTCCTGTCGCGTGATGCCACAGATTTTTACGCGGGTTCGCATGAGAGTCGTATCCTAGCAGAAAACGGCCTCAGCCGGTGATTATCCATAGACCGGAAAGGCACCGACCGGCCCGATACCGCAGCTTTCCGGATAGCCGACACCGACCATGTATAAACCACCGGCAGGCGCAGTAACACCGCCACGGGTGCGATCCCTGTACTCCAGGACCTCGCGCGCCCAGCCGATCTCCTGTTCACCGCGGCCAATGCTCATCAGCACGCCGGCAACATTACGTACCATGTGGTGCAAAAAAGCATTCGCCTCGATGTCCAGATAGAGAAAATCCCCACTTCGCTGCACCGTAAGCCGGTGAACGGTACGCACCGGACTTTTTGCCTGGCAGGCCAGCGTTCGGTAGGAGGAAAAATCGTGTGTGCCAAGCAGGTCATTTGCGGCGGCCTGCATGCGCACTTCATCAAGCGGCACATGGCACCAGACTACACGTCGACGCAGCAAGGGAGACGGCCGCGGCCGATTGAGTATGATGTAACGGTAGCGCCGTGACTGCGCCGAAAACCGGGCATGGAAGTCATCGCTCACCGGCTGCGCCCACAGCAGGCCGGCATCCTTGCGCAAGTTTGCATTGACACCCAGCACCCAGGAATGATCGCCGCGACTGGCGGTTGTTTCGAAGTGTATGATCTGCCAGGTCGCATGCACACCGGCATCGGTACGCCCCGCACAAAATATATGCACCGCGTGATCCGCGACCCTGGACAGGGCGGCCTCTACGTCGCCCTGTACCGAACGCGCATGGTGCTGGCGCTGCCAGCCGGAAAACCCGGCACCGTCATATTCCACTGCACAGGCAATTCGCACCTGACATCATCCCCGGTTACCTGCTCTTGAGATGCGTCTTATTATACTCGATGCAAGCTGAATAACAGGCAAAAAAAAATCCCCTGGACAAGGGGATTTTTTCGCTATTGCAGCGGGGTCAGGCGATCATTTGCATAATTCCCTGGGCTTCATCCTTCTGCTCGCCGCTACCTTCCTGCATAACTTCATCAAGAATGCTGCGGGCTCCTTCCGGATCTCCCATATCGATATAGGCACGCGCCAGGTCGAGCTTGGTCGATACCTCATCGAGATCGGTCAGCTGGCCATCACCACTGTCTTCGGCTTCTTCCTCGCCCAGGTCGAAACTGTTGATA
This sequence comes from Gammaproteobacteria bacterium, assembly GCA_030621785.1. GTDB lineage: Bacteria > Pseudomonadota > Gammaproteobacteria > DSM-19610 > DSM-19610 > Thiogranum. The sequence goes on from JAUXGZ010000025.1 coordinate 19,364, forward strand.
TCGAAATCCAGGCTACTTTCCTGCGTAATATTATCCGGCTCCACGCTGTCCATGGCGACCGCCAGACCGGCATCCTGCTGTTCGCCGGCGGCATCGGCCGGAAGATCAACATTGAAGTCCAGAACCGCATCCAGACCTGGCTCGCTATCTACCGGCTGTTCCGGTTCTGGTTCGGCGACCTCTTCGGCGGCTTCTGCGACTGCGTCAGCCTGCTTGTCGAAACTGCTGAAATCAAAATCCAGCCCTTCTTCCAGCGCATCGATCTCATCGACTTCTCCATCGACTGACGAAGCCGCTACACCCACCTGGTAGATCGGATTTTCCGGATTCAGCTCGCGCCCCATCTCGGCAACCCTCTCCCACATGGGTTCTTCGCTGTTCTCCAGTCGAGCCAGAATATCCTGGGCGTGCTCGTCGAACGCCGGCTGATTCTGTGCCGCCAGGTAGACTTCCAGTAACTTGAGATTCAGATCTTCGCTATCGCCGGCGGCCTGTAATGCCTCACGAATCAGATCCTCTGCCTGCTGATAGCGACCATAGGCAAGATACACGTCGGCTTCTGCCAGCGGATCGGCCTCGCCACCACTGCGCATCGAGCCCATGTCACTGACTGCAAACTCGGACAACAGGGATGACTCGGTAGCGGCCTGTTCGGTCGATTCCGGCTGAGGTACATCGAGCGAAGCCACAACGTCGATGCTGGAATCCTCCTGGGCGGCCTGCAGGATACTCTCCTGGAACTCGGTCTCGACACCGCGCTTGCGGCGAATACCGAAGAATCCCAGCAACGCCAGCACCAGCGCACCGGCACCGAGATAGAGCGGATTCTGCAGCAGACGATCGACGAAGCCCGGTGTGGTGGCTGTTTCAGGAAGCTCCGGAGTTGCTTCAGCAACCGGAGCTACGGCTTCCACCGGGACTTCCGGTTCCATGGTTTCTGCCACAATGACTTCATCGACCGGCTCTGCCCCGGTTATGTCTTCGGCTACCACTTCTCCGGCAACCGGATCAGCATCCCCACTGGCAAATGTTTCTTCAGCGAGCGTTTCATCGGTCAGCGGCAGCTCTCCGATTGCAGCCATCTCATCGTCAACCACGGATCCGGAAATAACCCCGGTCTCCGTGTCTTCGAAGACTTCATAGCCTGCTTCGCCGGCATCATCGGTAACAACATCGGTATCGGTACCGGTAACGACGTCGGTATCGGCAACGACATCCGCAACGGTTTCATCTACCAACGGACTGTCTTCAACTACCGCAGCCGATGCTTCGACCACCGGCTCGGCGGTGACGCCGTCGCCGGCGATGGATTGCAGTCTTGCCAGCTCGTTATCCTTGAGCTGTATCAGGCGCTGCATGTTGGTAATCTGTTCTTCCAGTGTAGCCAGACGCCGGGACATATCCTCGTCCTGCCGGCGCTGCGTCTCCAGCACCTCGTTGGCCATCATCAGCTCACGCTGCAAGGCATCGAGCCTGGAGCCTTCGGTATCGCCGCCGGTCACCGTATTGCCGTCTTCCATGTCTGACGACACCAGTTGCAGGCTGGGTTCTGCTCCCGCCTGCGCCGCTGCATCTGCTGCAGAGGTTTCGCCGGTCATCGACCCGGTGCTCTGCGGCTGCGCTACTGCGGCTGTGTTTGGCGCTGTGCGCCATGCCGCATACTGGGCTCTCGTTTCGCGCCGCGCATCCGCCCTGCTGATCGACAGAAGATCATCCCGGGCCGGCACTCGCAGCACGTAACCCGCCTTGAGATTATTGATGTTATTTCCAATAAAGGCCTGTGGATTGGCCCGCAACAGCCCCAGCATGGTCTGTTCCATACTCACACCGGTATCCGGACGCACCTGTTGCGCCACTTTCCACAGGGTGTCGTTACGTCGCGTCGGCCCATACTCACCAGGCCTGAGCGGGACCGTCGGGAAGGTGCCGGTATGCGTGAAACGGCGCGGCTGCGGTACCGGGGCTGACTGCCGCGCGGCAACTGCCGGCGCACTGCTCACCGGTGGAGGTGCGGGCATAGTGACCGGAGGGTCTACCAGCACGGTGTATTCACGCACCAGTCGCCCTTTGCTCCAGGAAACCTCGAGGATGAAATCCAGGAAGGGCTCCTGGACGAAGTCGCGGCTCGAAATATGAATGACCGGCTCTCCCTGCGCATTGTGTGTCACATCGAAGTTGAGCTTGGTAAGAAACAGGGGACGGTCAATACCGGCTCGGGCGAAAGACTCGGATGACCCGATGACCACCCTGAGTTCGTCGAGTTCCGCATTGGTCGCCGACAACAGTGCAACTTCTGCATCGAGGGGCTGGTTGAGCGCCGATTTGAGCTCGATATCGCCAAGCCCGAGTGCCCATGCATTTCCTGCACTCAACGCCATCAGCAGTGCTGCTGCCAAGGATGATTTCCTGAACATAGACATAAGTCCCCTGTAGTCCCTCATTTGCACCAGATCGCCCGTCCGGCGGCGCAGCCATCCGAATGGTTTACGTATGTGGAGCCACTTTAAATAACCACTGCAACTCTATATCAGAGATAGCTTTTTACCAGAATTTCTGCAATCTGGATGCTGTTAAGGGCGGCCCCTTTGCGGACATTATCGGCGACCACCCATAAATCTAAACCTCTGGGATGCGAGATATCCTCACGAATGCGACCCACGTATACCGGATCATTATTTGCGCCCTCGGTTACCGCGGTGGGATAGCCCCCGTCGCGCAGTTCATCAAGCACCACGATGCCGGTCTGTTGCTCCAGCAACGCCCTGGCCTGGGCCGCTGTGATCTTGTCGCGGGTTTCAATATGCAAGGCCTCGGAATGACCGTAGAAGACGGGTACACGCACAGCCGTCGGGTTCACCTGAATGGAGTCATCACCCAGGATCTTGCGTGTCTCCCAGACCATTTTCATTTCCTCCCTGGTGTAACCGTTGTCCTGGAAAACATCAATGTGGGGCAGCACGTTAAAAGCGATCTGCTTCGGGTAAACTTCTGACACAACTTCCTGTGTATTCAATATACTTACAGTCTGTTTTGCAAGTTCTTCTATAGCTTCTTTCCCGGTCCCCGACACCGCCTGATAAGTACAGACATTGATGCGCTCGATACCCGCCGCATCGTGAATCGGCTTCAGTGCAACCAGCATCTGAATAGTCGAGCAGTTGGGATTGGCGATGATACCGTGATCCTTGTACGCCGCAATTTTCTCCGGGTTCACTTCCGGCACCACCAACGGGATTTCATCGTCGTAGCGAAATTGTGACGTGTTGTCCACCACGATACAACCGGCAGCCGCCGCTTTCGGCGCATACACCTCCGATATCGAGGCGCCGGCTGAAAACAGCCCGATTTGCGCCTTTGAAAAATCAAACTCCGCCAGGTTTTCGACCGTCAGGAACCTGTTTCCGAAACGGGCCTTTTTGCCCACCGAGCGCTCGCTGGCCAGCGCATAGACCTTGCCCGCGGGGAAATTACGCTCTGCCAGAATCTCCAGCATGACCTCGCCGACGGCACCGGTTGCGCCAACGACGGCTACATCAAATGTACGACTCATGATTACTCCTCAATTTTCCTCTGCCAGTGCATCAACAACTGCATCGCCCATATCTGCGGTATTCACGGTCGCCTGGCCTTCGGTAGCGATATCCGGCGTACGCAGCCCCCGATCCAGCACTTTACCCACGGCCGCTTCGACACGCCCGGCGCAGCCCGCTTCGCACAGGCTGTAGCGCAACATCATGGCAACCGACAGAATGGTGGCCAGCGGGTTGGCGATGCCCTGGCCGGCAATATCCGGTGCCGAACCGTGGATGGGTTCATACATACCTTTGCCATTTGCATCCAGGGAAGCTGAGGGCAGCATGCCGATGGATCCGGTCAGCATGGCTGCGGCATCAGACAGAATGTCGCCAAACATGTTGCCGGTCACCATAACATCGAATTGTTTGGGCTCGCGCACCAGCTGCATGGCGGCGTTGTCGACGTACATGTGACTCAGTTCCACATCCGGATATTCGGCACCGAGCCGGGTCATCACCTGGCGCCACAGCTCGGTGACTTCCAGTACGTTGGCCTTGTCTACCGAACACAATCGCTTGCCGCGCTGGCGGGCAATTTCGAAAGCCGAACGACCGATACGTTCGATTTCGGATTCACGGTATACCAGGGTGTTGAAACCTTCCTTTTCACCATTTTCCAGGGTACGCACGCCACGCGGCTGGCCAAAGTAGATACCGCCGGTCAGTTCGCGCACAATCATGATATCCAGGCCGGCGACTACTTCCGGTTTGAGTGTCGAGGCCTCTGCCAGTTGCGGGTAGAGGATGGCCGGACGCAGGTTGGAGAACAGTTTCAGTTCCGAACGCAAGCCCAGCAGGCCCTGTTCCGGTCGCAATGACCGTTCGAGGGACTCGTATTGCGGGCCGCCGACTGCGCCAAGCAAAACGGCATCTGCTGCGCGCGCCTGCTGCAGCGTTTCTTCCGGCAGCGGATGGCCGCTAGCATCGTAGGCCGAACCACCGATCAATCCGATGTCGAACTCGATGTCCAGGCCCTCACCTACCAGCCAGTGCAGTACCTTGACGGCCTCGGCCACGATTTCGGGGCCGATGCCGTCGCCTTGTAGTATCAATATTTTCTGGGTCATTGTCTGTGTCTTTTGTCAGATTATCGGGGTTGGCATTCTCAGTATTTTTCAAAGCAAGTAGACCGCTACTGTACCTGGCCAAACAACCAGGGCGCTTCCTGCCTGCGCCGTTCCTCGTAGGCCCGGATTTCGTCGGCATGCTGCAGGGTCAGACCGATATCGTCGAGGCCGTTGAGCAGGCAGTGCTTGCGAAACCCGTCCACCTCGAACGGATACTGTTCACCATCCGGCGCAATGACAAGCTGGTTCGGAAGATCCACCATCAGACGATGGCCCTTGTTCGCCGCCACCTCCTCAAACAGCCGGTCGATGATTTCCGTATCCAGCACGATGGGCAGGACGCCGTTCTTGAAGCAGTTACTGTGGAAAATATCCGCAAAACTCGGTGCGATCACCACCCGGAAACCGTGATCCTCCAGCGCCCAGACGGCGTGCTCACGTGATGAACCACAACCGAAATTTTCCCGGCCAAGCAGTATCTCGGCATCCCGGTAATGCGGATGATTCAGCACGAAATCCGGATTTACCCTGCGCCGACTATGATCCTGCCCCGGCTCACCAGGATCGAGATAACGCCAGTCGTCGAACAGGTTGGGACCAAAGCCACTGCGCTTGACCGACTTCAGGTACTGTTTCGGAATAATCGCATCGGTATCAACGTGCGGCCGATCGAGCGGCATCACCAGACCGTGCACGGTTTCGAATTTTTTCATTGCTCCAGCTCTCTCACATCCACAAAGTGCCCGGCAACAGCTGCAGCCGCTGCCATGGCCGGGCTCACCAGGTGCGTTCTTCCCCCGGCGCCCTGCCGACCTTCAAAATTCCGGTTGGAGGTCGACGCGCAGCGCTCACCGGGTTCGAGCCGGTCGGCGTTCATGGCCAGGCACATGGAGCAACCCGGTTCGCGCCACTCGAAACCGGCATCGATAAACACCTGGTCCAGGCCCTCTTCTTCGGCCTGCTTTTTTACCAGCCCCGACCCCGGCACCACCAGGGCGAGCCTGACGTTGTCGGCTACCTTGCGGCCGCGGGCCACGGCGGCCGCTTCGCGCAGGTCCTCGATGCGTGAATTGGTACAGGAACCGATGAATACCTTGTCGATATCGATCGCCGATACCGGCATGCCTGCTTCGAGCCCCATATAGTCGAGCGCCCTGCGCATCCCGTCCTGCCTGACGGCATCGCTGACCTCGTCAGGGTCCGGCACATTGCCGGTGACCGGCACGACCATCTCGGGGGAAGTACCCCAGGTCACCTGTGGCTGTATGTCTTCGGCCTTCAGGATGACCACTTCGTCGAACTCTGCGCCGGCATCGCTCTGGAGTTCGCGCCAGGCAGCAACGGCCTGTGCCCACTGCTGCCCCTGTGGTGCAAATGGCCGACCGGCCACATAGTCGATCGTGGTCTGGTCCACTGCCACCATCCCGGCCCGCGCGCCGGCCTCGATAGCCATATTGCACACCGTCATGCGGCCTTCCATGGACAGGGATTCGATCGCGCTGCCGGCAAACTCGATAGCGTGCCCGGTGCCACCGGCCGTGCCGATGGCACCGATAGTCGCCAGCACTACATCCTTGGCGGTTACACCCGGGCCGAGTTCACCCTCGACCCGCACCTGCATATTCCGCGATTTCTTCTGGATCAGGCACTGGGTGGCCAGCACATGTTCCACCTCGGAGGTTCCGATACCAAATGCCAGCGCACCAAAGGCGCCGTGGGTAGAGGTATGCGAATCGCCGCACACAACGGTCATGCCGGGCAGCGTGGCACCCTGCTCCGGGCCAATGACGTGTACAATTCCCTGACGCAAATCGTTCATGTGGAATTCGGTAATACCGAATTCCTCGCAGTTCCGGTCGAGCGTTTCCACCTGGATACGCGACACTTCATCCTCGATACCGGATACACCACTGCTGCGCTCGGTAGTCG
>JAUXGZ010000060.1 GCA_030621785.1 Gammaproteobacteria bacterium
CCAATCGTCGTAATCTTGTTCATGGTCTTCTCCTCGCTTCACTCGATGGTTGATATCACCTCCATCATGGCGCATTGCGACGCCGAATTAGAAGGGGGAGGAGACCATCTCATCAACACAAAGGGCTATCGGCTGCCGCATATCGTTGGGCTTCGCAGGCTCAGCCCAACCTGCGCAGCTGATCCCGTGCCCTCAAGTGAATAGTTTGTTCGTTACAGTACACTAGAACATGCGCCTGAACAGATCCGGGTACTCGACCACACCGCCGCCAGCCAGGGCACCGTCCTCGAGTTCCATCGCGGTAAGCGCATCTGCAGGAATCGGCAGGTTACAGCTTACACCCCACTCTTTCGCCGCTTTAAAACCGAAGCGCATGTAATAATCAGGATGACCCGCAACGACGATCGCCTTGTAGCAAAGCGGTCTGGCACGTGCGATCGCGGCCTGAATCAACTCGGACCCAATACCCCGGTGGGACTGTGAAGGCACCACGGACTCCGGACCAAGCACCAGAATTTCCCTTGCGTCCCTGTCGGTCCTGAGCACTGCCCGACTCAGCATAACGTGACCAACAATCCGGTCATTCAACTCGGCTACCAGAGACAGGTCCGGGATAAATACATCCGACTTGCGCAACTCACTGACCAGCTGCGCCTCTGATTCACACTGAAAAGCACTCAAATTCACTACATCGATGGCACGAAAATCATCTTCGGTTTCGGCCCGGACCTTGATCTGTTGCATACCCGTCCCCTGCTATTGCAGTAATCGCCCTGTTGCTGCCCGCTGGAGCATGCTAGCAGGAAAATACTGGCTGTAAAAGAACTGAACTGAACTTGCAGTGCATGGGCACAGCGCCAACCTGCATTCCCGACCAGATGGGAAGTACAGGCCGGAGATAAAGGTTTATCACGGGAGTGCCGCAACAGTGAAAGCGGGTGGCCGACATCGCCCGTCTGTCAGGTGACGCAGACGTACAGGAAAAGGTGGAAAAATGGAAAAGGAGCTGACCTTGCATCTGCTGGTCGTTGAGGAATCCCGCAACGACGCGGAGGCGCTGGCCAATATTCTGCGCAACGCCGGTCAGGCATCGCGACTGGATTATGCCGGAGACCCGGATAGCCTGGAAGCAGCGCTGGACCGTCAGGCAGCGGAACTGGTCCTTTGCGCCACCGGACTCGAGTCCATTTCACTGACAGATCTCGTCCAGCTGCTTGAGCGGAAAAACCTGAACATCCCCGTCATAGCCATTGGCGAGTCAGCGGACGAGGTTGACATCGTCGCCGCCATGCGTGAGGGCGCAGTCGACCTGTGCTCCTACGATCAGCCGGAACACCTGCAACTGGTCACGCGACGCGAACTGTCAAAAGTACAGACTGGTTCTGACGCCCGCAACTTCGAGGCCAGATTCCACGAAAGCGAAAAACGCGCACGCCAGCTAATGGAGAGTTCCCGCGATGCCATCGCCTATATACACGAGGGCATGCATGTATTTGCCAACGGCTCCTACCTGCACATGTTCGGTTTCGACGAGCTGGAAGAAATCGAGGGTACGCCGGTACTGGACATGGTGGCGCCCGAGGCGCACGCGAGCTTCAAGGAGTTCCTGCGCAGTTATGGCAAGGATAGTCGACGGGACAGCAAATTGGACACCCGCGGCATGCTGCCAGACGGCAAGCAGTTCGATGCCGAGATGGAGTTTGTACCCGCCAGTATCGATGGCGAGCCCTGCATCCAGATCATCATCCGCAGCCAGGCGGAAAGCCGCAGGGAACTCGAACAGAAACTCCAGTTCCTGAGCAAGCAAGATGTCCTGACCGGCCTGTTCAACCGCCAGTACTTTATGGAAGAACTGGAACTCGCTATCGCCGATACCATCAGTGGCAGCGATACCGCCGGTGTCGTCTATCTGCTCATGGATAATTTCAAGGAGATCAAGGACAACCTCGGAATCGGTGCTGCCGACATGGTACTGAGTGACATCGCAGACCTGATACGTAAACACACCGGTGATAAGGATATTTCCGCCCGTTTCACCGATCACGCATTCACCATACTGCGTCGGGATTGCGACGCGGACTCCTTGCAGGAACTCGGCGAGTGCCTGCGCCAGACGATCGAGAATCATATCGCCGACGTCGAAAGCCAGTCGGTTACCACCACCACCAGCATCGGCATGACGATCATTACCGAGAGTACGCCTTCCGGTCATGAGCTGATCTCCCGGGTCGATCTGGCCTGCGACGTGGCCCGGTCGTCGGGTGGCAACCGTACCCATCTGCATAACCCGGTTGTCGATGACAGGATCGGCAAGGAACGCGACCAGCAAATGCACTCGCTTATCGCCGATGCGCTGGAGCAGGACCAGTTTGCCCTCCTGTTCCAGCCGATTGTCAGCCTGCAAGGCGAACAGGGCGAGAAATACGAGGTTCTGCTGCGACTGCGGGGCGATGACAGCGACTACATTATGCCTACCCAGTTCCTGCCCATTGCCGAACAGACAGGACAAATTGCCGACATCGATCGCTGGGTGATCAAACACGCCATCAGGACGCTTGCCGAACACCGTGCCCAGGGGCCTGACACGCGCTTCTTCATCAAACTCTGCACCGCTACCCTGCTGGACGAGGGACTGGTTGCGTACATTCACCAATGCATCCAGGAAAACCGCCTGCAGAGCGATGCCCTGGTATTCGAGATCGCCGAGAAAGGTGCTGCCCAGCATCTCAAACACGCCAGGGCCTTTATCAAGGCTTTGCAGGAACTGCACTGCAAGACTGCACTGGAGCACTTCGGTGCCAGTCCCAATTCGTTCCAGTTACTCAGACACCTGCCAGCGGACTATCTGAAGATCGACGGTTCGTTCATCCACAACCTGGCAAGTGACAATGACAACCAGGCCATGGTGAAATCCATCCTGGATACGGCACGTTCCATGGACAAACAGTGTATCGCCGAGTTCGTCCAGGATGCCCACAGCCTGGCGGTACTCTGGCAGAGCGGTATCGACTTCATACAGGGCAACTTCCTGCAGGAACCCGGCGAGAGTCTCAACTACGACTTCACCAGCGAGATCGCCTGACGGGTTAGCCCGCACTTCTCACCAGTCGGCGTGGATATCGCGCAGCAGATTTGTTTTCACAAGGGATTTTCTGACTGAGCGGAATACCAATGTGTACTTCCGAGGGAAGAAAATTTCTTGTGGGAACAAAGATCAAGCGAGATCATGTCGATCTGGTGAGAAATGTGGGCTAGTCAAGCACGTGCGAAATCAGTCCGTCCGCCAGCTTGGGTTCAAACCAGGTGGATTTAGGTGGCATGACCTCGTTGGCATCAGCGACCGCCATGAGATCTTCCATACTGGTCGGAAACATTGAGAAAGCTGCTGCCATTTCACCGCTGTCGACACGTTCTTCCAACCCTTCCAGACCGCGGATGCCGCCAACAAAATCGATGCGCGGGTCGGTCCGCGGGTCACTGATGCCGAGCAGAGGTTCAAGCAGATTGTCCGCCAGCAAGCTGACATCCAGGCGGGCTACCGGATCCGACGGAATCCGCTGCGCATGAATACTGAGGCGATACCAGCGATGTCCCAGGTACATTCCAAATTCACCGGCCCGGGCCGGTGATACCGGGCCGTCTTCCTGCACCACAGCGAAGCTGGCCCGCGCCTGTTCCAGTAACTCGCCTGCAGACAATCCGTTAAGATCCTTCACCACCCGGTTGTAGTCCAGAATCTTCATCTGCCGGTGTGGGAAAATCACCGTAAGGAAATAGCGACTCATGGCCTCTGGCGCCTCATCACGGGCCGCAGCCACACGCGATGCGGCAGCAGAACGATGATGGCCATCAGCGATATAGATCGCTTTCATAGCATCGAAGCCGGCGGTCAGCTGTGCGATCACATCCGGATCATCCAGCACCCAGATGGTATGGAGGATGCCGTCATCGGCAGCCAGGTTGTATTCGGGAGGCGCCGTGGTCGCTGACTCGATCAGACGGTCAATATTCTCCTCTGAACGGTAAGCCAGCAACACCGGACCGGTCTGGGCATTCAGCGCCTCGATCTGGCGTACCCGATCGTCTTCCTTTACCGGCCGGGTGAATTCGTGTTTGCGAATACGGTTGATGTCGTACTCGGCCACCGAGGCTACCGCCACCAGCCCGGTCTGCACGTGCTCACCCATGGTCAGGCGGTAAACGTAGTACACCTCCTGCTCATCCCGTTTCAGCACCCCCTCTGCCAGCAGTTTCTCGAGGTTCTCTGCCGCCCTGGCATAAACCGCCGGATCAAACGGGTCCGTACCTGCAGGCAGGTCGATCTCAGCCCTGGAAATGTGCAGGAAGCTCCACGGCCGACCGGCTGCGCGCTGGCGTGCCTCGTCAGAATTGAGAACATCATAGGGCGGTGCAATGACATCTTCGGCGCGTTCCGGCAAAGGGCGCAGACCGGCAAAGGGACGAATCAGGGGCATGGTTCCTGTCCTGGCTAGATTTCGGAAAGCGGCTATTCTACCCGGCTGCGAACCTGCGCGCACGGGTGGTGGCGAGAAGTCTACTCCTTTAGCTTGACCCGCAGCTGGCCGTCTTCCACGCGAATATCCTGCACGCCATCGGCAAAGGCTTTCCAGAAACCCTGGTCGGCACCAAACTCGCCGACCAGATCGATATTCTTGAGATTGCCCAGCCAGGCATTAGGCACCGGAACACCCCAGATGCTAACGCCCTTGATGACCACCACCGGTCGCCCTTCCCGGTAGGCCATTTCGACTCCGGCGCTGGCACGCAGGGTTTTGCCGCCCAGCACCGGGAAATCCGGGTCCATCGGCATCAACATTCTGGCACTGACCAGATCGTCCGACAGATTGATAGCCAGCTTGCTGGCCAGGTCGGTATTGTTCGCCAGCAGGGCATTCAACTCCCGCTCGCTGAAACTGACTTCGCGGCGTGCACCCTCTTCCGTATAACGCTGCGGCTTCAGTCTGCCCTGCCGATCGAAGTCGGCCGGGTCACGCGCAGCAGCGGATTCGGGCGCAGTTTCCAGGTCGAGCCCCAGCACCTCCAGTTTTTCATCCAGCACCTGTTCCTCTGCCGGGCTGAGAGTAACAACCTTGAACTCCTTCACGAAAACATAGCTGCTCAACACCCACCAGGTAATGCCGACCGTAAGCAGGACGGTCAGTACCACGATACCGGTAACCTGCAACCCGCCCAGGCCGTTCTTTTGAGCCGAAACTGTTTCGTTCACTGGTCTGTTTCCTGTTTCTGGTGTGGGCGGGTCATGCGGCGGCCTGCTGCAGGGCCGCGATCCGCTCTTCCAGCGGTGGGTGCGACAGGAACAGGCGCTTGAGCCCCTGCGCCACGTGGCCGCTGATGCCAAAGGCGGCCAGCTGGTCCGGCAATTCCGCCTGCCCGGCCCCCGCTTGCAGGCGCTGCAGCGCGGCGACCATTTTCTGGCGACCGGCCAGGCTGGCGCCACCGGCGTCGGCGCGAAATTCCCGCTGGCGCGAAAACCACATGACGATGGTGCTGGCGAGGATTCCCAACACCACCTGGGCAATGATGGAGGTGATAAAGAAGGCCGGACCATGGCCCCGTTCAACCTTGAATACCACCCGGTCGACGACGTGGCCGATCACCCGCGACAGGAAAATTACAAAGGTGTTCACCACGCCCTGAATGAGCGCCAGTGTGACCATATCGCCGTTGGACACATGGGTAATTTCATGCGCCAGCACGGCTTCGACTTCATCGCGCTGCATGCTGTTCATCAAGCCGGTACTCACCGCGACCAGGGCATTGTTGCGACTCATGCCGGTGGCAAAGGCGTTCATATCGGGCGAATCGTAGATGGCCACGTCCGGCATGCCGATTCCGGCAGCTTGCGCCTGCCGGGACACGGTGTTTACCAGCCAGGCCTCGGTCTCGTTGGCCGGCTGTTCGATAACATGGGCGCCGGTCATACGCTTCGCCGACCACTTGGATATGGCCAGAGAGATAAACGAGCCGCCCATGCCGATGACCGCTGAAAAGATCAGCAACGAGCGCAGGTCCAGATTCACTCCCTGCTCGTCGAGAATGCGGTCCACACCCAGCACGCGCAGCGCAATACTGAGTACCACCAGAATGGCGACGTTGGTCACCAGGAACAGAAAGATTCGTTTCATTTACGTGGTTACTCCCGTCGTTTGCTTTCCGGGCACTACTCTGTACCAGTTTCTATATGCGCTCTTCCACCCGCCGTTTCAAGTCAATCAAGGCCGGAGAAAACCTATTCGGCATACATTTTGTCCACCCGCTGCAATCCTCGCGGCAGCTTTTTACCCTTCCGGCCGCGATCGCCCCGATACAGCTCCAGGTCCGATTTTTTAAGTTTCAGGTGGCGTTTGCCAGCGTGCAGCACCAGCCGGCCATCGGCGGGCACGCTGGCCACGGCCAGCATGTATTCCTCGCGGGTCGCCAGCTTTTTGGGAGCGACACCCTGGATCTTGATGCCCTTGCCGCGGTTCAGGCGCGGAATTTCAGCGGCCGGAATAACCAGCAGCTGCCCGTGGATATTGACCGCGGCTATCTGGTCGGTTTCCGGGTTGGTTACCCGTGCCGGCGGCAACACTGTAGCATTCTTCGGCACTGACAATACCGATTTGCCAGCCTTGGTACGCGCCAGCAGGTCGCCCAGGCGGGCGATGAAACCGTAGCCGGCGTCGGTCGTCAGCAAGTACAGGCTGTCCGGGCCACCGACCAGCATGCCGACGAAGCGCGCTCCATCAGGCGGGTTGAAGCGTCCGGTCAGCGGCTCTCCCTGACCACGCGCCGAGGGCAGGCTGTGGGTCGCCAGGGTATAGGCCCGGCCGGTGGAATCCAGAAACACGCCCGGCTGGTTACTGCGCCCGTAAGCCGCGGCGAGGAAACTGTCGCCGGCCTTGTAGTTCAGGCTCTCCGGATCGATATCATGCCCCTTGGCCGCGCGTACCCAGCCTTTGTCAGACAGGATGATGGTAGCCGGCTCACTCGGAATCAGCGCCGTCTCATCCATGGCCTGTGCAGCCTCGCGAATAACCAGCCTCGATCGCCGGGCATCACCAAAGGTCTCGCTGTCGGCCTGGATTTCCTTGCGCACCAGGGTGCGCAGTCGCCGTTTCGACGCCAGCAGCTTCTCCAGGTGATCACATTCTTTGGATAACGCTTCCTGTTCACCGCGGATTTTCATTTCTTCCAGGCGGGCCAGATGACGCAGCTTCAGATTCAAAATAGCTTCGGCCTGGCGCTCACTGATTTCGAAGCGTTGCATCAGCACCGGACCGGGGTCGTCCTGGTTGCGAATGATGGCTATCACCTCGTCGATATTGAGGTACGCAGCCAGCAACCCATCGAGAATATGCAGACGGTCCAATACCTTGTCCAGGCGGTACTGCAACCGTCGGGTAACGGTTCCGATGCGGAACTCGATCCACTCCCGCAACAGGGTGCGCAGATCCTTGACCGCCGGCCGGCCATCCAGACCGATCATATTCATGTTCACCCGGTAGCTGCGTTCCAGGTCGGTGGTGGCAAACAGGTGCGACATCAGTTGTCCGGTGTCGATCCGGCTGGAACGCGGTATGATGATCAGACGGGTGGGATTCTCGTGATCGGATTCGTCGCGCAGGTCCGCCACCATGGGCAATTTCTTCGCTGCCATCTGGCCGGCGATCTGTTCCAGCACGCGCGCACCCGATACCTGGTAGGGCAGTTCAGTGATTACAATATCGCCGTTTTCCTGCTCGTAGCAGGCGCGCAGACGCATACTTCCATTGCCGGTCCGGTAGGCGCGCAGCAGGTCCGCGCGCGGGGTAATGAGTTCGCCACCGGTAGGATAATCCGGCCCCTGGATGTGTTCACACAGATCCTCCACGCTCGCACCGGGATTCTCCAGCAGGTGAATGGTAGCCGAGGCCACCTCGCGCAGATTATGCGGCGGAATATCTGTAGCCATACCCACCGCAATGCCGGTACCACCGTTCAGCAGTATCGCCGGCAAACGCGCCGGCAGGCGTTCCGGTTCCTGCAAGGTACCATCGAAATTGCTGGTCCAGTCAACCGTCCCCTCGCCCAGTTCGGACAGCAATACATCGGCAAACGGTGCCAGGCGTGCTTCGGTGTAGCGCATCGCAGCAAAGGACTTTGGATCGTCCGGTGAACCCCAGTTACCCTGTCCATCCACCAGCGGGTAGCGGAAGGAAAATCCCTGGGCCATATGTACCATGGCCTCGTAACAGGCCGAATCACCGTGGGGGTGAAACTTGCCCAGCACGTCACCGATGGTGCGGGCAGACTTCTTGAACTTGGCGCGCGCCGAAAGACCAAGTTCGGACATGGCATAGACAATGCGACGCTGCACCGGCTTCAGCCCGTCGCTGATATGCGGCAGTGCCCGGTCGAGGATGACGTACATGGAATAATCCAGGTAGGCCTTCTCGGTAAACGTATGCAGTGGAATTACTTCAGTATTTTCCAGGATAGTGTCGTCTTCAGCCATGCCGGTTCCGGTTAGTGTAGGGGCAGGCGCTATTGTAACTGGCCGACTACCGGTGGGCGAGCCTGCTGTACACGTTGCAGGCTAAAGTTGTCTCCCGAAAGGGCCGATACGTGATTGAACCTGTCAATTCTTGACCAAACGAGCAGCAGGCTACCTGTACAACAAGCTTACAACAGACCAGGAAGAATTTGATCATGGATCCGAATCCGTACACTGAGGACTACACGCAAGCATCCGAGTACCTGAGGATTGCTCTCGTACTTCTATCGAAATACAAGGTTCCACCGTCGCCGGACAACTTCCGCATGGGATACGATTCCGCCTCCGGCCGCAACGAAGCACTGCGCACGGCATTCGAGCAGATTGCCGGCAAGCAGGACGGCTCCTGCGCTGAAAACCTCTGGAGACTGTATAGCCATACCTACATCGGCAACGACAAGGCCATGGCATCCATGCGTCAGGAATTACGCAAGATTATTACCAACATGCAGGGGCAGTTCGATCAGTCCGGCAAGGGACTGGCCAACTATGCCGACACGCTGAGCCATTTCTCCGAACTGCTGGACGGCTCTGCCAGCCCCGAAACCATGGCGGCAGAAGTCGACAAGGTCATCGAGGATACCCGTGCCACCGAAGAGTCACAGAAACAGCTCGGGCAACAGTTAACCAGCATTGCTGCCGAAGTCGCCACACTGCGCAACGAACTGGAACAGGTACGCCAGGAATCGCTCATCGATGCGCTAACGGGAATCGCAAACCGCAAGGCATTCGACTCGGCCCTGGAAACAAGTTTCCACGAAGCCCGTGAACAGGAAAGTTCATTCTGCATCATGCTGGCTGATATCGATTACTTCAAAAACTTCAACGATACCCACGGCCACCTGGTTGGGGACAAGGTACTGCGTTTTGTAGCTTCGACCCTCAAGCGCTGTGTAAAAGGAAAGGATATGGTGGCCCGCTTCGGTGGCGAGGAATTCGCCATCATCCTGCCACAGACCGACCTGCAAGGAGCAGATGCCGTCGCCGAAGAGATTCGCAAAACCGTGTCTGCCGGCCAGTTGAAAGACAAGAAAAGCGGCAACTTCTACGGCCGGGTCACCATTTCGATCGGCATTGCCCGCTTCACCGACAGAGATCTTCCGAACGACCTGGTTCAGCGTGCCGACAAGGCACTCTACCTTGCCAAGGAACGTGGTCGGGACCGGGTCGAACAAGCTGCCTGACCTGATCCGGCCAATTTGTCATTGCGGGACAGCGTGGCAGTCCCGCTCAGTGAGCGCGGGTCATGCCTCTGACCGAATTGACCGCGCCTTGAAATGGACCGGCTTTTCAGAAACAAGCCGGCCTTTGTTTGAGCGTAGCGAGTTTAGGCCGGCGCTGAAAAACCGGGCCATTTCAAGGTGAAAAGCGGTCACTTGAGGGAAGATGCATGACCCGCGCTCACTGAGCTGAATAGTTACATCAACGCAATGTCATCCACTCGTCGGTAATATCGATCAACTCACCATAACCCGCCAACGCATGCATTACGTCTGACAGGCGGATGGCACGGTGCTTTGATTGCTCCCGCACCATCTCCAGCAACTGGTCACGGATCTTTTCATCGGGTGTGCGGATGAAGCTGGAAACAATTTTTACACAACGCCAGTCCGGATAGTTATCCAGTTTTCCCAGAAATATTTCTCGCGTCTCATCGCTGGAAAAATCCAGCTCGGTAGCGGCGTGGATAAATATCTCACCACTCAGCTCATCGTATTCCTTGTACAGATACAGTTCGATGGCAAACGGGGATAATCCCTGGCAAGAGCCTCGTTCCTGTCGTGCCAGCATCTGTATCGCATCATACAGCGCGGTGACTATGCGCGGTTCGTTCAGGCAACGATAGTCCGGCTGCCCGTCCGTCGAAGTAAAAAATTCCTGCAGGGAATTTCCCGCTTCCGTTTCCCCGACAAACTGCAAGTGCGCACCGCCCTCTATGGAATACCCCAGAAAGAATGGAATGCCCGGTGTGTTCGCGGCCAGCAAGGATTCATAGACACGGGACTCCACTGCTCCACGAATATCGCCGGTGTCAACACCAAGCTTGTGCCGGTTTTT
The DNA here is from genome assembly GCA_030621785.1 of Gammaproteobacteria bacterium. Classification (GTDB taxonomy): domain Bacteria; phylum Pseudomonadota; class Gammaproteobacteria; order DSM-19610; family DSM-19610; genus Thiogranum. The sequence continues at coordinate 10,616 of JAUXGZ010000060.1, forward strand.
GCTGATCAACTCGACAAAGAACTCCTTCAACCCTTCATTGCTGCCTCCCAGAACCCTCTCCAGCATCAGCACCGTACCCGGTTCCCGGTGGTGTGAATTCACCACACGATACGGAATATTCATCAGGTTGGTGGAAGCCTTCTTGCGCTGCAGTGATACCAGACCAACCCTGACGCCGGTACCCTTTGCGAGTTCAACACGCTGCAGCAACTGGACGCACAGCCCAAGTGTGGATATATCCCTCGACATCCCCTCGAACATTTGTCCGTCAATAACGACCTCTACCCGGGTCTCGGCAAGGTAGCGGTCTTCCCTGCGCCTCTCCACGTAACCGAAACGCACCAGCTCGGGACACAGGCTATCCGCAGAAAGGGACAGCGTTTCCTGCACGACTTCCTGCGCAACACTGCGACGTTCCGCTCCCACCCAGGCAAACAGCTCTCCCGGCTGGCTGGCAGTACGAACCGCAGTAAACTCCCGGGTCATATCGACAACCAGGCCGGTAAAAAGCAGCCGTTTCAGTTGCTCGCGCAGACTCGTCATTTGCTGTCCGGACTTGTGCTGCAGACGCTGCGAGACTTCAACCAGTTTGTTCTCCGGCACATCAACCAGCGGCGAGGCACCCGCCAGGACTTTCACAATACTATATTCGGAGTGCTGTGCAGCGTGCTGCACGAAGGCGGCGAACTCATCCGGCCCGGCCAGCTCGAAATCGGCCGCCGAGTAAATTCGCAGGCAGCTGTCTGTCGGCCCCTGATGCCGGTACATCGCCAGCATGAACGACCGGTTCTGCACAAGCTGCTGCAGCCGCCCGGGAAGACACAGGGGACTGAAGTCATAGTTGTCTGCATCAGTGCAGAAAAAACGTGCCAGCCAGGCGTTGCCCTCACTCATCGCCACTGCCCGGACACGCAATTCAGCCTGTTCGTTTTTTTCCACAAAGAAAGGGATGCAGCCGACACTCTGCGCATAGCAGCGCTCGTAATACCAGCTGAGCGCCGTCAGGTATTCGTCTTCTACATCCAGCTTGTGCTTGCCGGCACATCGCTCGACCAGGTCTTCGACCAGCGCCGAGAAGGCACCGGTCTTTTCCGCATTTACCCGACGCAGATGCAAACTGGTTCCATTATCATGCATATCGCTGCGCAGCAGTGTGTAGGCGAGACGTTTGAGGCGTACGCAGCCGGCATCCTGTTCCAGCCCGTCAAAGGTAATGCGTATTTCGTCACCGGCCCTGAACGCGCTCAGGCCCTTTACCCGTACCTGCACCCCGCAAACCGAAATATCCCGGGTAATGCCGACGGACTTTATATTACCGCGCTGCAAGGTCACGGCGCACGAGTACAACAGCCGTGGGTGGGCTCTTTTGCGGAAATAGCCGAGCGGAACCAGGGCGGGGTTTATCGTGGCCGTGACAGCACCCTCCTCGGCCGTGCGGGCATGTTCCAGCCGGCGCTGTTCGATTTCCGAGCGCTTCTGCTCAGCCTGCTCACGAGCCTCGTGCTGCGCCTCCAGGGTATGGCCACCACTGATAATCGATTCGCAGGTGCCCTCCGTATAAACCCCCCGGTTATCGAGCAGCCCTTGCTCAAACATCTGGAACGAAATATCGTCGAGGTAGTGTATACGGTCATTGAATGCATGAGGCCGACACTCACCCGCCACCTGACCACGCATGTCGATAGTCTGGAAACAGGGTCGAGCGAGGCGGGAATGGTCCATGCGTTTCAGGAAGCGGGCAGTATCCGAACGTTCGGACACGACTTCCATAACCAGTTCCTTGCCGTTACCGGCTGCGGCACGTCGGAAATGTTTAACAACAAGCTTGCCCATAGCGCCTCGACCGGTCGCACACTGCCGCTGGTCGTGAAAACGGGCAGGTCTACGACAGGATAGAAATACCGGAACGTCCCGGTGGGCTATATATCGGCAAGGTTGCCGTTTTTCTCCAGCCAGGCGCGGCGGTCGGCGGCACGATTGCGGGCAAGCAGCAGGTCGAGGGTTTTGTGACTGTCATCACGGGCCTGTATGGTCAGTTGGACCAGCCTTCGGGTATCTGGATCGATCGTGGTTTCGCGCAGTTGCATGGGATTCATCTCGCCCAGCCCCTTGAAGCGCTGAACGTTGATTTTCCCCTTCATGCCCTCGGCCGCAATCCGGTCCAGGATGCCCTGACGCTCGGCATCATCAAGAGCGTAAAACACCTGCTTGCCAACATCGATACGATACAGCGGCGGCATGGCCACGTAGATGTGACCGGCGGCCACCAGCGGCTGAAAATGCCTCAGAAACAGGGCACACAGCAGGGTTGCTATATGGGCACCGTCTGAATCGGCATCCGCCAGGATACACACCTTGCCGTAGCGCAGACTCTTGAGGTCACCGGAACCAGGCTCCACGCCAATAGCCAGAGCAACATCCTGTATAGCCTGCGAAGCCAGTACTTCAGACGAATCAACCTCCCAGGTATTAAGAATCTTGCCGCGCAGCGGCATAATGGCCTGAAATTCGCGGGCGCGCGCCTGTTTGGCAGAACCACCGGCAGAATCCCCCTCCACCAGGAACAGCTCCGAGCGCTTCAGGTCATTGCTGCTGCAGTCGGCAAGTTTGCCCGGCAAGGATGGTCCACTGGTAACCTTTTTCCGCACCACTTTCTTGCCGGCACGCTGCCGGTGCTGGGCATTCTGGATAGCAAGCTGGGCAATCCGCTCGCCGGTCTCGGTGTGCTGGTTCAGCCACAGACTGAAGACGTCCTTGACCACGCCGGAAACAAAGGCAGCACATTCCCGGGAAGAAAGCCGCTCCTTGGTCTGGCCGGAGAACATGGGATCGGCCAGTTTCACCGAAAGGATATAGGCACAGTGCTCCCAGACATCTTCGGGCGCTATCTTTACGCCACGCGGCAGCAGGCTGCGAAACTCGCAGAATTCCCGCACCGCCTCGGTCAGACCCATGCGCAAGCCGTTGACGTGCGTGCCGCCCTGGGAGGTAGGGATCAGGTTGACGTAACTTTCGGTCACCGGTTCGCCACCGTCCGGCAACCAGACCAGCGCCCACTCGGCAGCTTCTGCATTGCCTTCCAGGTTGCCCGTGAACGGCTCATCCGGGATGCACGCAACATTGCCAAGAGCATCCAGCAGGTAATCGCGCAACCCGTCCTCGTAGCGCCAGGACTCCTGTTCGCCGCTTTTCTCATCCAGCAGCCGTACTTCGAGCCCCGGACAGAGCACCGCCTTGGCACGCAACACGTGCTTCAGGCGCGGTAGTGAGAACTTCGAGCTGTCGAAAAACTGTGGATCCGGCCAGAAACGCAAGGTGGTGCCGGTGTTCTGCCGGCCGACCTTGCCAACCTCATCCAGGCCGGACACCTTGTCACCATTCCGGAACGCCAGGTTGTATTCCTTGCCATTGCGCCGCACCCAGATCTCGAGGTTCTTCGACAGGGCATTGACTACCGAAACACCTACGCCGTGCAAGCCGCCGGAAAACCGGTAGTTCTTGTTGGAAAATTTGCCACCGGCGTGCAGCCGGGTCAGGACGACCTCGACTCCGGAAACGCCCTCTTCCGGGTGAATATCGACCGGCATGCCGCGCCCGTCATCGCGCACCTGCAGTGAACCGTCCCTGAATACCGTGACCTCGATCTTGCTGGCATGGCCGGCAACCGCCTCGTCCACGCTGTTATCGATCACTTCCTGGGCCAGGTGGTTGGGGCGCACGGTATCGGTGTACATGCCCGGTCGCTTACGTACCGGGTCCAGCCCGCTCAGCACTTCGATCGAAGCGGCGTCGTATTTACTGCTCATGGTTCATCAATTATCAGGAAGTCGGATCAGGAGGCTATGCTACCGAAAGCGGGCGCCAGGATCTATTCATCCTCGCCATGGAAAGAATTTGCCGGATTGGGTCGCTTCAGCTTGCGCAGCAGGGTCTTTTCCCGGTTGTAGCCCGGCAGGGGGCACAGAAAATCACGCAGCAGCACATCGAGATAGTGATCCTGCACATTTGTCAGGATATAGCGCCACTGCGAGTTCGGCAGTACCGAGAAGTGGCCCCGGTCCCCCCAGGCATAGCGTCGCACCATACGTTGCGGACAACGTATTCCCTGGTACTCAATATTATCCACCCCGGCCGGCGAGCGCAGGACCGCGGTAAAACGCACCACCCGGTCATCACCTACAACCAGTGAGCGGGGATCGATCAGCAGCGTAAAAGGCAGCCGGTCAATACCCAGGTCCACCTTAATCAACTTCTTGTCATCCGGGTACGCAGGCAGCTGGACATCCTGCTCCTGCCACTCCTTGCCGCTGGACTTGTATGCCGGCGCGCCCTGTTCGCCATACAGCTCCTCGTCGGTTTCCACCTCCGCTGCAACAGCGAACTGCGGCACCAGGGAACATAAAAGCAAAAAGAACAGCGTCAGTCGGATGGGCATGCGGTCACCTGTGTTTTTGCCAGTGTACCGGCTCGGCAGACCGGATTGAAGCCGCACAGAAAAAGGGCAGGCAAGGCGCGAGGCGGAATCATAGCAGAGCTATGGCGACAACGAGCAACGCAGTATGGTGAGAAAAGGGGCCATTATAAGTTATGGAATGGGTGACGAGGTGCACTAGTCCCTGAAATTGACGTATTGCAGGGGCAGGTCGACAGGG
>JAUXGZ010000093.1 GCA_030621785.1 Gammaproteobacteria bacterium
AAGCGACTGACTGGCAGTGCATCAGCGACTTCATTACCGAATACCACGCCTTCAATCGGATTGTCCGGCAACTGATCCAGCCATTCGATGGAAATACCGGTAGTGCCCGACACGTCCTGCAGATGCTGTTGCTGCAATGCACGCATGGACGCAGTGCGCTCAAGGATCAGGTAACGCCGTGGTGATACTCCCAGCCGCTTCAGCTCTTCGATCAACACGCCCGCCAGCGCGCCACTGCCAGCGCCCAGTTCCAGCACATCACCGCCATCGAGTTGCGTCAGCACCGAGGCGATCGAGCGTGCCACGCAGCGGCCGAACAATGTGCCGGATTCGGGTGCCGTGATGAAATCGCCCCGCTCACCGAACGGCGTCAGGCCGTTACTGTAATAACCCAGGCCGGGTTCATACAGCGCCATATTCATGTATTCAGCGAACGGCAAGCAACCGCCCTGGTCCGCAATCGCCTGGCGTATTTTTTCGAGTAGCTGCCGGCTTAGAGCACGCGCTTCATCACCGGGGACAGGTAGTTCAAAGGACATAATGTTAATACGTCATTGCGATGATCTCTTTAGTTCCGTAGGAGCGGGCTGAGCTTTGCTGTCGTTAGTCTTCAACCGGCCACATAGGTTGTGCTGTTGGGTCGAATTGATCCCAGGTAGCGGAGAATTTAAACCCGGTGACCGGGTGTTTCATATCACCGGCGATCTCGGCGAGGGGCTTGAGCACAAAAGCGTACTCCAGAATTTCCTTGCGCGGCAAGTGCAGGCCTTCTTCTTCCAGTACCAGGTCATCGTATAACAGCAGGTCCAGATCCATGTTGCGGCTGCTGAACTTGCCACCACTGCGGTCGCGGCCATGAGCATCTTCTATGTCACGCAAATGTGCTGCCACGGCTTGCGGATTCTCGTCAGTATGAAACGCCACCACCAGGTTATAGAAAGAGTCACCGTCAAAACCGACCGCCTGGGTTTCATAGATACGCGACTGTTCCAGTTCACCGTAGGCCTTGTGCAAGTCTGCAAGCGCACGCTCTACGTTGCGCTCGCGGTCGATATTGCTACCCACACTCACGTACACCTTTGCCATCAACTCAACTCCCTGTTGCCACGCTCTATGACGACACCTACGCCCTGGGCACCGCGCACGGCACCGCCCTTGTTCAGCGTGAGCCGGATCCACGGCACGGAAAATTCCTGCCGCACAAGCTCGGCGACACGTTCGGCCAGAGTTTCAACCAGCAGATATTCACTGTCTTCCACAAAGGCAATGACGCGTTTAGCCACAGCTTTGTAGTTGAGCGTGTCGTCGATATTATCACTGGCTGCCGAGCGGGCGATATCCGTCGCCATTTCCAGATCGAAAGCCAGCGTTTGTTTGATGGCTCGTTCCCACTCATAAATACCGATGACAGTATCAATGCGCAGGTCGCGAATAAAAATGATATCCATACTCATTGCAACGACAACTCCAAGCGTTCCACTATAGACCATCAGCGGCCGCGGTGCTTGACCGCAACGCCTTCAGGCAGTCCAATAGCGCACATGACTACCGACTTGCTGCTTATCGCCGGCGCCTACCTGCTGGGTTCGATTTCATCCGCCATTATCGTCTGTCGCCTGCTGGGTCTGCCCGACCCGAGGGGCGAGGGCTCAGGCAACCCCGGCGCGACCAACGTCCTGCGCATCGGCGGCAAGAAGGCGGCGGCCATCACGCTGATCGGCGATATGCTGAAAGGCCTGGTAGCCGTGCTGCTGGCAAAGCTTCTCGGCGCCAGCTTAACGGTCCAGGCCATGGTGGCGGCGGCAGCCTTTCTGGGGCACCTCTACCCGATCTTTTTTGGCTTCCGTGGAGGCAAGGGGGTGGCGACTGCACTGGGCGTACTGCTCGGACTGCACTGGCCGGTGGGGCTGCTAACCATGGCCACCTGGCTGGTGATTGCCAAGGTGTTCAGGATTTCTTCGCTGGCTGCACTGCTGTCTATCCTGGTCACACCTCTCTATATATGGTGGCTGATTCCCGAGCCCTCGTTGATTATCGCCATGCTGTTTATGGGTACGCTGCTGTTCTGGCGACACCGGTCCAATATCCGCAGGCTGCTGGAAGGTAGCGAAGACTAGCAGGCTGTCAGCCTGCTAAAGATTACAACGGCTGCAACTCTTCGAGTGACCAGCGCGGCCGCACGTTGATTTCCAGCCCCTGCTGCTGCCCCGCTGCCAGCCGACAGGCACCAGCGTAAGCAATCATGGCACCGTTATCGGTACAGAATTCCAGACGCGGATAAAACAGTGACGCTGACGACGCATCCGCCATCGCCTGCAAGCCGACGCGCAACGCCTGGTTGGCGCCCACGCCACCGGCGATGACCAGCCGATTGATACCCGTCTGCTGTAATGCACGCCGGCATTTGATAACCAGGGTATCGACGACGGCATCCTCAAAGGCACGAGCGATGTCTGCGCGCGTTTGATCATCGTCACCGGCATCCCGGCTGGTGGTCATGGCGAAGGTTTTCAGACCGCTGAAGCTGAAGTCCAGCCCGGGACGATCAGTCATGGGGCGCGGAAAACGAAACCGGTCAGACCGGCCCTGTTTGGCCAGTTTGGCCAGTAACGGGCCGCCCGGGTACTCCAGACCGAGCAACTTGGCTGTCTTGTCGAAGGCTTCCCCGGCCGCATCATCGAGAGTATCGCCCAGAATCCTGTAGCGACCGACGCCATCCACCTGCACCAGCATGGTGTGCCCACCGGACACCAGCAATGCCACAAACGGAAATTCCGGGGCCGGCGTCTCCAGCATGGGCGCCAGTAAATGACCTTCCATGTGGTGCAAGCCCAGTGCCGGCACACCCAGACTCCAGGCCAGACCACGGCCGATACTGGCACCGACCATCAGCGCTCCGATCAGGCCGGGACCCGCCGTGTAGGCAACCGCATCAATAGCCCTGCGCTCGATGCCGGTCTGCTCCAATAACTGGTTCAGCAGTGGCAATGCCTTGCGCACATGATCACGCGAGGCCAGTTCCGGCACCACACCACCGTATTCCGCGTGCAAGCGGATCTGGCTATGCAAGGCGTGCCCAAGCAGGCCCTGTTGGGTGTCATACAGGGCTACACCGGTTTCGTCGCAGGAGGATTCAATTCCGAGCACAAGCATGCCGGTATGGTACCGGCGCGACCCGGGCGCGCCCAGTTTTCTTTCCCGGAGCACCAAGGGGCCGGGTTAAGACCCTGTTTACACATCAGAATCAGTGTTTTACCTTTGCCGGCCACGCTGTTACAATACGCGCCCTTTCGTATTTTCGATTAATGAGGAACCGGCTTTGCCACAAGTTAAAGTACGCGAAAACGAGCCCTTCGAAGTTGCCCTGCGCCGCTTCAAACGCTCCTGTGAAAAGGCAGGCATCCTGTCAGAAGTCCGCCGCCGTGAGTTTTACGAGAAGCCCACCCAGGAACGCAAGCGCAAACAGGCAGCCGCGGTAAAACGCCATGCCAAGAAAGTCTCGCGCGACAGCGCCCGCCGCACCCGTCTTTATTAATCCCCGCCGGTCAACCCCGACATGTCCCTGAAGGAAACCCTCCAGCAGGATATGAAGGCCGCTATGCGCGCCGGTGAAAAGCGCCAGCTGTCTATCATTCGTCTGATCAATGCGGCGATCAAGCAGCGTGAAGTGGACGAGCGTATCGATCTGGACGATGACCAGGTCATCACGGTAGTCGACAAAATGGCCAAACAGCGCCGCGAATCGATTGAACAGTACGACAAAGCCGGCCGTGACGACCTCTCCGACCAGGAAAAGTACGAGCTCCAGATTCTCAAGACCTACCTGCCCGAGCAGCTCGGTGAGGCCGAAATCGACGCCATGATCGAAGCCGCCGTAACCGCAACGGGTGCCAGCTCGATCAAGGACATGGGCAAAATCATGGGACAGCTGAAACCCAAACTTGCCGGGCGCGCCGACATGGGTGCTGTCAGCGGCAAAATCAAAGCCCGTTTATCCTGATCCCGTAATCTTCCGTCCACCTCTCTTACCATTGCGATAATCCCAGGATATGGCCGGCCGTATTCCGCAATCCTTTATCGATGAACTGCTCAACCGGGTAGACATTGTTGATCTCATCGACGCGCGCCTGCAGCTGAAAAAAACCGGCCGCGAATACCAGGCCTGCTGCCCCTTCCACAACGAAAAAACGCCCTCGTTTACGGTCAGCCCGGGCAAGCAGTTCTACCATTGCTTCGGCTGCGGCGCCCATGGCAGCGCGGTCGGTTTTTTGATGGAATACGATAACCTGGCCTTTCCGGAAGCCATCGAGGAACTGGCCCGTTCGGTCGGTATGGAAGTCCCACGAGAAGCCGGCAGCCAACCGCAGGTCGATCAACAACGCAGTGACCACTACGCCCTGCTGGAACGCGTTGATCGATTTTACCGCAGCCAGCTACGCGAGCACGCAGAGTCCGGTAAAGCCGTTGAGTATCTCAAGAACCGGGGGCTCAGCGGTGAAATCGCCCAGACCTTTGGCCTGGGTTACGCGCCACCAGGCTGGGACTCATTACTCAAACACCTGCATGACCCTGGGTCACAAAGCCTGGCGGTAGAACTTGGACTGCTGGTCGAAAGAGAGGGGGGCGGTTGCTACGACCGCTTTCGAGACCGCGTTATGTTTCCTATCCGCGACCGTCGCGGCCGCTGTATCGGCTTTGGCGGCCGGGTACTGGGAGACGAAAAGCCCAAGTATATGAACAGCCCGGAAAGTCCGGTCTTCCACAAGGGCCAGGAACTCTACGGCCTGTTTGAAGCCCGCAAGGCTAACCAGAAACTCGAACGCCTGCTGGTGGTCGAAGGTTATATGGATGTCGTTGCCCTGGCACAGTTTGGTCTGACCAACGCGGTGGCCACACTGGGAACCGCCACCACGCCAGAGCACCTGGAACGCCTTTACCGCACGGTTAACGAAGTGGTGTTTTGCTTCGATGGCGACGCCGCCGGAAGCCGTGCCGCCTGGCGCGCACTGGAAAACGCCCTGCCGGTACTGCGCGACGGCCGCGAGGCACGCTTCCTGTTTCTGCCCGACGGTGAGGACCCGGATACGATGGTGCGCCGTATTGGTGCTGACGCTTTTCGACAAAAAACTGTCGAATCAGTCCCACTTTCAAGGTTTTTATATGAATCACTCAGTCAGCAGGTCGATATCTCTAGCGTGGATGGACGAGCGCGGCTGGTGGAACTGGCTCGTCCCCTGCTAAAGAAATTGCCGGACTCGGTATTTCGTGACCTGATGCTGGAGCAGTTGTCAGAACTCAGTGGACTCAAGCTGGCGCAGCTGCAACGACGCATATTGGGTGACACGACCGAAGCCGACGCTCCGATGGTGAGCCAACCGCGCCGGGACCTCAGCCGCAGCCCGGTACGCAGCGCCATCAGGTTGCTACTGGAACAACCGGCACTGGGCGCCGGCATTGATCCACCCTACCGATTCGACGATCTTGACCTGCCCGGCGTTGCCCTGCTGATCGAGCTACTTGAATTAACGTCGAGTAGCCCGCATCTAACTACCGGCGGGCTTCTTGAGCACTGGCGCGGGCGACCGGAAGCAAGTCACCTGGCCAGACTGGCAACCACGCCACTAATGGTACCCGCTGATGGCTGTGAACAGGAATTAATTGGCGCGCTCCAACGTCTGATTGAACAGCGTGACAGCCAGCGCACCGAGCAATTACTTTTAAAGGGACGTGACAGCACTCTAAGTGATGCCGAGAAAACTGAAATTAAACAGTTGCTTGCAAATCGTTGCCCGACGCAGGAAGCGTCAGAATGAGGATCTAACAGTACTGGCTAATATAGCTATAATCAACTACAATGGTCGTTTGACTTTTGTAAACGATCGACGGACCTACGGGGACACGTTCAGGTGATGAACCAGAACCAACAATCGCAACTCAAACTACTGATCGCCAAGGGTAAGGAGAAGGGCTTCCTGACCTACGCAGAGGTGAATGATCACCTCCCGGATGACATTGTCGATCCGGAGCAGATTGAAGATATTATCGGCATGATCAATGACATGGGTATCCAGGTGCATGAAACTGCGCCGGACGCTGATACGCTGATCATGTCCAGTGAATCCTCACCGGCCGACGAAGACGCCGCCGAAGAAGCTGCCGCCGCCCTGGCGACAGTGGACAGTGAGTTTGGTCGCACCACCGACCCGGTACGCATGTACATGCGGGAAATGGGCACCGTTGAGCTGCTCACCCGTGAAGGCGAAATCGAAATCGCCAAGCGCATCGAAGACGGGCTTGGTCAGGTTTACATGGCGCTGTCCAGCTTCCCGGCGTCATCGGAGCACCTGCTGAAAACATACGCCAGTGTCATCGAGGGTGAATCACGCCTGTCCGATCTGTTCACCGCCTTCATTGATCCAAACGCGATTGACGAACCGATCCCGACACCGGCCGCCGTAAACGACTCCAAAAAAGATAAAGATAAAGATGACGACGATGACAGCACACCGGTAGACACCGGCCCTGACCCGGAAGAAACACGCCAGTTTTTTGCCGAACTGCATAAGCTGCATGGCAAGCTGGTCACCGCACTCAATGCCAGGACCCGCAATGAATCCCGCATTGAGAAAATTGTTACACAGGTCGTCGATCACCTGAAGTGCCTGAAGCTGTCACCGCGCATGGTCGAAACCCTGACCGCCAATCTGCGCGCAACCGTAGCACGCATCCGTACCCACGAACGCGTCATTATGGATATCTGCGTACACGACGCGTTAATGCCGAGAAAAGATTTCATCACCTCTTTCCCGGACAACGAAACCGACCTGAACTGGCTTGATGGCCAGATCAAGGGCGGCCACAAATATTCGCCTGTGCTCGAACAGCACAAGGACGAAATCCTGCGCGCGCAGAACAAGCTGGTGAATATCCAGAAAGACACCAGCATGACCATCAAGCAGATCAAGGACATCAATCGCCGCATGTCCATCGGCGAAGCCAAGGCCCGCCGCGCCAAGAAGGAAATGGTGGAAGCCAACCTGCGTCTGGTGATTTCCATTGCCAAAAAATACACCAACCGTGGCCTGCAGTTCCTCGACCTGATCCAGGAAGGCAACATTGGTTTGATGAAAGCAGTAGACAAATTCGAATACCGCCGCGGCTACAAGTTCTCGACTTACGCCACCTGGTGGATTCGTCAGGCGATTACCCGTTCTATCGCTGACCAGGCACGCACTATCCGTATACCGGTGCACATGATCGAGACCATCAACAAGCTCAATCGCATCTCGCGCCAGATGCTGCAGGAAATAGGTCGCGAGCC
>JAUXGZ010000091.1 GCA_030621785.1 Gammaproteobacteria bacterium
AAACAGACCGAATCAACCGGATCGCACCGGCAACAAGCGTCACCCGCAGCGCCAGTTCCAGTCTCGCCAAACTGCTCTATCTTCAGCGTTCGCAAACATCGCCATTTATTGCGTTGCACCAGGCCGACTGGTTGACGGGAAAACTTACGGGGAATTTTGGCAGCAGCGACGAGAACAACGCCCTGAAAATGGGTTATGACCCGGTTGCCCGCTGCTGGCCCGACTGGCTTGAAGAACTGGGTCTGGCCACGGCCTGCCTGCCCGAAGTTGTACCGCCCGGATCGCTACTCGGACCGGTCAACAGCGAACTGACCCGGCGCTGGAACTTGCCGCCAACGGTGCGCGTGGTCGCCGGAACCACCGATAGCACCGCCGGCTTTATGGCCACCGGCGCAACCGAAACCGGCACAGCGGTAAGCTCGCTGGGCAGTACGCTGGTGGTCAAGGTCTTGTCAGAACAACCGGTGTTCGCTCCACAGTACGGCGTTTACAGTCAACGGCTGGGTGATCGCTGGCTGGCCGGGGGAGCTTCCAATGCCGGTGGCGCTGTGCTGAAAAAGTACTTCGGACCTTGCGACATTCATCGTTACAGCCGGCTGCTGCAGCCGGATCGGCCCGCCGGGCTGGACTACTACCCGCTCAGTGAACCGGGAGAGCGCTTTCCGGTTTCTGATCCTGACCTGCAACCACGCTTGCAACCGCGTCCGTCTTCCGATGCGCTTTTTTTCCAGGCTATGCTGGAGGGACTGGCGCGTATCGAGGAACGGGGTTACCGCTTGCTGGCCGAACTGGGTGCGTCTTACCCGGCAGAAGTGCTGAGCGTCGGCGGTGGTGCTGAAAATACCGGCTGGGAGCAGATACGCAGCAGGCTGTTGCAGGTGCCGGTACGGCAGGCTCAGCACCAGGAGGCCGCGTATGGAGCGGCGTTACTGGCGCGGGGATTGTGTTTGTGAGTATAACCGTTCAGCCACCCCCCACTCAACGCTTCTCCAGGCGATTCTCCTTCACCCACATCGCGGTGGCACCGGCGACGGCGGCCGGCATGACGAAGAAGTTCAATACCGGAATCATGGTCGCCAGCATCACCAATCCGCCAAAACTCCACGCCAGCACCGGCCGTTTGCGCAGCCGTGCCCGCTGTTCTTTAAAAAACAGGTGATGGTTCGCCATGGGATAATCGATGTACTGGACGGTCATCATCCAGGCGCTGAACAGGATCCACAGCACCGATGCAACCACGTTTATGCCGGGTATCAGCAACAGCAGCAACAGGGGCACCGCCCGCAAGGCGAAATACAACATCTTCCTGAGTTCCGAAGATATGCTGGGCAGGATATCGCGCATCAGTTGTTTCCAGTCACCCTCCAGCTTCCTGCCGTCCAGGTGATACTCCACCGCTTCGGACAACAAGCCGTTGAAGGGCGCTGCAACCAGGTTGGCGAGAATGGAAAACCCGTAGAAAATGACCACCAGACTGGTGACCACGAATACCGGCACCACGATATGCCGCAGCCAGTGCAACCAGTCCGGCAGGCTGCTGACCAGTTGTTGCGAAGTGCTGTCCACCCAGCTGTACGCCCACCAGATCAAGCCGCCGAACAGCAATACGTTAATCAGCAACGGCATCATCACGAAGCGTTTCAGGCCAGGCTTGCCCAGCAGCGAAAAACCCTGCAGAAGATAACGCGGTCCGTTCGTCAAACTACTCATTCAATGTCCACCTGTATAGTTTCTGATTCGTTCGACACCCTGCTCGAGCTGTTCTATCGAGGTTGTGTAGGCAAAGCGCACATGCCGGTTTGCCTGGTAGTGGCCAAAATCGATACCGGGCGTAATAGCCACCCCCGCCTTTTCCAGTAAATCGGCAGCAAATGCGAAACTGTCATCCGTGAAACGACTGCAGTTCGCATACAGGTAGAAAGCACCCTCGGGTTCTACACTGATATCGAAACCGATTTCCTGCAGCGCCGGCAGCAGAAAGTCGCGGCGCGCCTGGAATTCCCTTCTGCGCTGCTCGAGAATCGCCATGGCATCGGGCTCGAACGCGGCCAGCGCGGCGTACTGTGCCACCGTGGGTGCGGCCAGAAACAGATTCTGAGCCAGTGCATCCAGGTAGTCGATAAACGCCTCCGGTGCTACCAGCCAGCCAAGCCGCCAGCCGGTCATACCGAAATATTTGGAAAAACTGTTAATCACGAATACATCGTCACCCAGTGACAGCGCAGTCCGGGGTGTACTCCCGTAACACAGATTCTGGTAAATCTCGTCCACAATCAGGTAGCCCTGACGATGGCGAACAACATCCAGCAAGTCCTGCAGCCCGGACTGCGGTATCACGGTTCCGGTCGGATTCGAAGGTGTGGCAATCAGGGCGGCTCGTGTCTGCCCGGTCCAGTACTGCTCGACCAGCCGGGCTGATAACTGGTAGTGCTGTTCCGGGCCTACCGGAACCCCGACCGGTTCGCCATCGAACAGAAAAACAAAGTTGCGGTTGCAAGGATAACCCGGATCAGCCATCAACACCTGGCTGCCGGCATCGACCAGACAGGCCAGGATCAGCTGCAGGGCACCCGAGGCGCCCGGCGTTACCACGATGCGGCCGGGATCAACCTGCACTCCGAACCACTCCTGGTATGATCTGGCAATCGCCTGCCGCAGTTCGGGCAGGCCGACCGAAGGCGTGTAGTGTGTTCTGCCCTGCTCCAGAGCCTGCACGCCGGCCTGGATGACGGGCTCCGGCGTAATGAAATCGGGTTCACCAATTTCCATATGGATAATCGATCGCCCGCGCGCCTCCAGCTCCCTGGCACGCCCGAGCAAAGCCATAACGTGAAACGGCTGTATCAACGCCAGTCTTTTCGCCACCACTCCAGTCATCAGAGCTCGTTCAGTAACTCGACCGAAACATAGCGGTGATCGCCGGCATCACCGGAACTCACCGTGAACGGCTGATCCGGCTCACCCAGTTGATCGAGGACCAGCAAGGCACCATCGAATTTCTGCCGCTGCGTATATCTGCCAACCGTTACCAGTGTGCGCAAGCCGGCAGCCTGTGCCGAACGCAGACCATTGATGGAATCCTCAAACGCCAGGCATTCCCCCGGTTCGACGCCCATGGCCTGCATGGCATACTCATAAATGTCCGGCGCGGGCTTTTTTGCCGGCACCACGCTGCCGGCGGCGATGACCTCGAACCAGTCGAGTGCCGGCGGCTCCATGCTGTGTTCGAGTAGTGCGGTCACGTTGGCAGGCGTCGTGGTGGTGGCAATTCCGAGCCTGAGTCCGGCATCGCGGGCCTCCTGCAGCAGACGCTGGACGCCGGGACGCAGTGTCACCTCACCGGAGCCTACGGTCCGGGTATAGATATCCGTCTTGGCCGCGTGCAATGCTGCGATGTAGTCATCCAGGTTCATCGGTGCCTCAAAGCTGCCCAGATAGTGCTCGAGATAGTGCCGGATGCGTTCCTTGCCGCCGGTGACATTCAGCAATTCCTCGTATATTTCCGGTGTCCAGTCCCAGTCGAGCCCTGCCTGCGCAAAGGATTTATTGAACGACTTGCGGTGCACCTCCTCGGTCTCGGCAAGCGTGCCGTCAACGTCAAACAACAGGGTGGTGAGCTGGCTCATGTTCCTTCGCCTTCAAAAAACCGGGGCGCTAGCGTACAACAGGGACCAAAGATTCACCAAGCTCCCCCTACCCGCCCCGAAAACCGGATAACTTTAATGCTTGACTCCCGCCAGATACAACCGGAAACTACCGCCCCTGTTGTTCTGGCGGGTATTACGGCTTGCCCGTCCGCCGGGTTTCTGCTATAGAAGACGGCTTGATTTAGCTGGGAGAGATTGAATGGCTGCCAAGAAAAAGGCTGCAAAGACCAAGACCGCAAGCGCCGGAAAAACCGTGACAAAAAAATCTGCCGGAAAGACGGTCAAAAAGAAGAGTGCGGCCAAAAAAACGGCTACGAAGAATGCCCCTGCAAAGAAAAAAACAGCGCCGGCAGCAGAGCCGGTTGCCAGCTCGGCGCCCGTGACAAGGAAAAAGGCCGCGAAAAGGAAGTCCGCCTACAAGCCTGCGCCACCGCCAACCTCCTCCCACGCCGGCCCCGTACCCGGTATTGCGCCTTATATCGAAGAGAAGGGCGAGGAATACATGGGCGAGAAGCAGGTGGAGCATTTCCGCAACATCCTGCTGACGTGGAAAAAAGAGCTGATGGAAGAAGTCGACCGTACCGTGCATCACATGCAGGACGAAGCGGCCAACTTCCCGGACCCCAACGACCGTGCAACCCAGGAATCAGAATTCAGCATGGAATTGCGCGCCCGGGACCGTGAGCGAAAACTCATCAAGAAGATCGACGAGTCCCTGCTCACGCTGGATAACGAAGACTATGGCTACTGCGAAGCCTGCGGCATTGAGATCGGCATCCGCAGACTGGAAGCGCGCCCGACGGCAACCCAGTGCATCGACTGCAAGACACTGGACGAAATTCGTGAAAAACAGATGGGCTGAACACGACGACAATGTCCGCAAAAGAACATAACCGGCCTCTGGCCGGTTTTTTTATGTATCGAGGCCGGTTTGCCCCCTCGCCCAGTGGCCCGCTGCATTTTGGCTCCCTGATTGCAGCGCTTGGCAGCTATCTGGATGCGCGCTCCCGCAACGGCGAATGGCTATTGCGCATGGACGACCTGGATCCACCACGCGAGGTGCCGGGTGCCGCAGACGATATTCTCCGCACCCTGGAGGCATTCGGACTTCAGTGGGACGGCACAGTGATGTACCAGAGCCATCGCCAGGCAGCATACCAGGCAGCACTCGGGCAACTGCAACAGGAAAAGCGGGTCTTTCCCTGTGGCTGCACCCGCCGGGAAACCGGTCCGGTTTACCCCGGCACCTGCCGCAACGGGCTTCCAGCAGGCCGCGAGCAGCGCTCGGTACGCCTGCGGGTTACAGACGAGGCTATCGCCTTCACCGACCGCCTGCAGGGTGATATCTCGATATCACTGGTCACCCTTAGCGGTGATTTCGTCATACGCCGGGCAGATGATCTGTTCGCCTATCACCTGGCCTGCGCGGTGGATGACCATGCGCAGGGCATCACCGATGTCGTTCGTGGCGCGGATCTGCTTGACGCGAGCTGCAACCAGATCTGGCTGCAACAGCAACTGCATTATCTCGTGCCCCGTTACCTGCACCTGCCGGTCGCCGTGAATACCCGTGGCGACAAGCTCAGCAAAAAAACACAGGCCCCGGCACTCAATGCCGCACATGCTGCGCAAACCCTGGTCGCAGCACTGGAGTTTCTGGGTCAGCAAACAGACTCATGCATGGGAACCGCACAAGTCGAAGAAATACTGGCCGCGGCAACACTCTCCTGGGATCCGGCCCGGATACCGGCAGCCACACAAATCCTGGTGTAAGACACGATCCACCTGCACCCATTGATCCGCCTTTCACAAAGTCCGTACAATACTTCACATCGTCAAGCCATTGATCACAGGAGTGAGACAGCATGTCCCAGGACAAGGTACACCCGGTTCCCGAATCCTTCGCCGCCAGCGCCCATGTCGACAAGGCTCGCTACGAGGCCATGTATCGCCAGTCCGTGGAGGATCCCGCAGGCTTCTGGGCCGAACAGGCAGATGAATTCATTAGCTGGTACAAGCCCTGGGACAAGGTGCTGGACTGGGATTTTCCGAGCGGGAAAATTCGCTGGTTCGAAGGCGCTGAACTGAATGTAAGTTACAACTGCATCGACCGCCACCTCGAGACCCGTGCTGACCAGGTCGCTATCATATGGGAAGGCGACGACCCCGGCAAAGACAGGAAAATCACCTACCGCGAGTTGTACCGGGAAGTCTGCACCATGGCCAACGTGTTGAAAAAACGTGGCGTCAAACGCGGTGATCGGGTGTGTATCTACATGCCGATGATTCCTGAAGCCGCCTATGCCATGCTGGCCTGTACCCGCATCGGTGCCGTGCACTCGGTAGTGTTCGGTGGCTTCTCGCCGGACTCCCTGAAAAACCGCATTCTCGACTCCGACTGCCGGGTAGTCATTACCGCCGACGAAGGTGTACGCGGCGGCAGGAATGTAGGCCTCAAGATCAATACCGACAAGGCACTGGAAGGCTGTCCCGATGTACATACTGCCCTGGTGGTGAAAAACACCGGCGGTGATGTTGCCTGGAACGCTGAACGTGATGTCTGGTGGCACGAAATTGCCGCCAGCGTCGATGCTGAATGCGAACCGGAATCCATGGGCGCAGAGGATCCGCTGTTCATTCTCTACACCTCCGGATCCACGGGCAAACCCAAGGGCGTGTTGCATACCACCGGCGGCTACCTGCTGTTTGCCGCCGCCACCCACAAGTACGTGTTTGACTACAAGGACGGCGAACACTACTGGTGTACTGCTGACGTGGGCTGGATCACGGGACACACCTACATCGTCTATGGCCCGTTGACCAACGGCGCCACCACACTCATGTTTGAAGGGATTCCCACCTACCCGGATGCCTCGCGCTTCTGGCAGGTGTGTGACAAACACCAGGTCGCAACTTTCTACACTGCACCTACGGCCATCCGTGCGCTGATGCGTGAAGGTGACGCCCCGGTCAACAAAACATCCCGCAGTTCCCTGCGACTTCTGGGTACCGTAGGTGAGCCGATCAACCCCGAAGCCTGGGAGTGGTACTACCAGGTTGTAGGCGGCAGCCGTTGCCCGATAGTCGACACCTGGTGGCAAACAGAAACCGGTGGCCACATGATTACCCCCCTGCCCGGCGCTGTCGACATGAAACCGGGTTCAGCCAGCTTCCCGTTTTTCGGTGTCGAACCGGCACTGGTTGACAACGAAGGCACACTCCTCGAGGGCGAGGCAGAAGGCAATCTGGTCATCACCCGCCCGTGGCCCGGCCAGATGCGCAGCGTATACGGTGATCACCAACGCTTCATCGACACCTACTTTTCCACCTATCCGGGCATGTATTTCACCGGCGACGGTGCCAGGCGTGACAAGGACGGCTACTACTGGATAACCGGCCGGGTAGACGATGTACTGAACGTGTCCGGACACCGGCTGGGCACGGCTGAGCTGGAAAGCGCCCTGGTGCAGCACCGCGCGGTAGCGGAAGCCGCCGTAGTCGGTTTCCCGCATGATATCAAGGGCCAGGGCGTCTACGCGTACGTCACCCTGGTCAAGGATGTGGAGCCTGACGACCAACTGAAAAAGGAATTGATCCAGCTGGTGCGTACCGACATCGGGCCGATCGCCACCATCGACGCCCTGCAGTGGGCGCCGGGTCTGCCCAAAACGCGTTCCGGGAAGATTATGCGTCGTATATTGCGCAAAATTGCCGAAAACGAGTTTGAAGGCCTGGGCGACACCTCAACCCTGGCCGATCCGGCCGTGGTTGATGAGTTGATTGCAAATCGCTCCAAAGCTTAGCCGTAATTTTACCGCTAGATGTAGAGTGTCTGATATGCAATGAATTTTCAAAGTCAGGCACTTGAAGCTCTGCACGAACCCGATCCGGTTCGAAAATGCGACTTAATTACCGCCCTTCAGGTCAAACTGGAA
>JAUXGZ010000024.1 GCA_030621785.1 Gammaproteobacteria bacterium
ACCAGTAGCGAGGCTGCCCCCGCCGCTTTCTGGTCTGATGTATCCGGGAGCGTATCCGATGTGATCAATGAGAGCAGAGACGATCTGACCGATTCCCGATCCAGCTCCTCTCCCTCAATGGCGCTGGTTTTAATTGCCTCGGAAAGCATCAAGTCTATCGTGGCGTCTTCCTGATAAGCCATCGGCAGTGCCTCAAAGCGGCCCGTCAGACGCTCTGAGTTGATGCGAAACTCGTTGTCTCGGTCTTCAAGCATTCGCTTGTCGTAGCGGAAGTTAGGCCAGTCGGATTGTTGCCATATCCATCTCATGGCGTGATTATAGCGCTTATTCACGCCAACTTCTATACGATTCTGGCGCGAATAAGCACTATAATCACGCCAACTCCATTCTGGTGCAGGGGATACTGCTCACTTAACCCCGTATGCCAGGGGAATGACAAAAAACGAATCAACCAGGCTTCCCCCTGTTTTACCGACAAGCTAATCATTGCCAGTCAAGACCTGTCGTTGCCAGGTCACTCCCACTCAATGGTTGCCGGGGGCTTGCCGGAAATGTCGTAGGTAACCCGGGAAATACCGGAAATTTCGTTGATAATGCGACGCGACACGTGGTCAAGAAAATCATAGGGCAGATGTGCCCAGCGGGCTGTCATGAAGTCTACCGTCTCCACCGCACGCAGGGCGATTACATAATCGTAACGTCGACCGTCACCGGTCACCCCGACTGACTTGATCGGCAGGAACACGGCAAATGCCTGGCTGGTCTTGTCATACAGGTCATTCCTGCGCAGTTCCTCGATGAAAATATGGTCGGCCTGGCGTAACAGGTCCGCATATTCCTTTTTCACCAATCCCAGAATACGCACGCCCAGCCCTGGCCCGGGAAAAGGGTGCCGGTATACCATGTCATAGGGGAGTCCGAGTTCCACACCCAGCTTGCGCACTTCGTCCTTGAACAATTCACGTAGCGGTTCGAGCAACTTCAATTTCATGTAGTCGGGCAGCCCGCCCACATTGTGATGTGATTTGATCAGGTGGGCCTTGCCGGTACTGGCACCGGCAGACTCGATAACATCGGGATAGATGGTCCCCTGTGCGAGCCATTGTGCATTGGCAAGTTTTTCAGATTCCTCATCAAAAATCTCGATGAACAGGTTGCCAATGATCTTGCGCTTGCGCTCCGGGTCGGCTTCTCCCTCGAGTGCGAGCAGAAACCGTTGTTCAGCATCCACGCGAATTACGTGAACACCCATGTGTTCGGCAAAAGTCGCCATCACCTGGTCACCTTCCTGGTAACGCAACAAACCGGTATCCACAAACACGCAGGTCAGCTGATTCCCGATCGCCTTGTGCAACAAGGCCGCGACGACGGATGAATCCACACCACCGGACAGACCCAGCAGCACTTCCTCGCTACCCACCCGCTCCCGGACCGACTCGATACTCTCCTCGATAATATTCCCGGCGTTCCACAGGGCCTCGCAGCCACAGATATCCAGCACAAAACGCTTCAGGATGCGCTCGCCCTGGCGAGTATGGGTAACTTCCGGGTGAAACTGCAGGCCATAGAAGCCACGCTCGTCGTCCGCCATGCCGGAGATCGGTGCCGGGTCGGTACTGGCCATACAGACGAAACCGGGTGGCAAGCTGAGCACCCGGTCGCCGTGGCTCATCCACACATCCAGCAGACCATAGCCTTCGTCACTGGTGTGGTCCTCGATATCGCTCAGCAAGCGAGTGTGGCCACGGGCGCGCACCTGTGCATAGCCGTATTCATGGTGATCTGCGTGCTCGACCTCGCCACCGAGCTGGATGGCCATACTCTGCATGCCGTAGCAGATACCGAGTACCGGCACACCCATTTCGAACACCACCGCCGGTGCAGAAGGGGCGGCGCCCTCAGTCACGGTCTCCGGACCCCCGGAAAGAATCACACCGTGCGGATGAAAGATCCGCAGGGTTTCCGCATCGATATCCCAGGGGTGAATTTCACAATAGACGCCGATTTCGCGCACCCGGCGTGCGATCAGCTGGGTATACTGGGATCCAAAATCCAGGATCAATATGCGATGGGAATGGATATCCTGCTCAGACAATGTGTATTCCTCTGTCCCCGGCAACAAGCCGACCCGGCAGGATACGGGGAAAACTGCGACCGCACTCCCTGCCGGTCGTCGTGAACCTCAGCAACGGTAATTCGGTGCTTCCTTGGTGATAGTAACGTCGTGCACGTGGCTTTCCGCCATGCCCGCGTTGGTGACACGTACGAACTCGGGTTTCGTGCGCATGTCTTCAATGTTGGAACACCCGGTGTAGCCCATACTGGAGCGCAGGCCACCAAGCAACTGGTGGATAACCGGCTGCAGCGGCCCTTTGTAGGGTACACGCCCCTCGATACCCTCAGGCACCAGTTTGTCTGCTTCGCTGCCTTCCTGGAAATAACGGTCGCTGGAACCCTGCTGCGATGCCATCGCTCCCAGAGAACCCATTCCGCGATAGGATTTGTAGGAGCGTCCCTTGTACAGTTCCACTTCCCCGGGTGCCTCTTCGGCGCCGGCAAACATACTACCGACCATGATCGAATAAGCGCCGGCCACGACCGCCTTGGCCATGTCGCCGGAATAGCGGATACCACCGTCTGCAATCAGCGGCACGCCGCTATCTTTCAGTTCGTGCGCGACATTGGCCACTGCGCTGACCTGCGGCACACCCACACCGGCGACAATACGCGTGGTGCAGATGGAACCTGGTCCTATACCGACCTTCACCCCGTCGGCACCGGCTTCGACCAGGGCTCGTGCGGCGGCGGCAGTTGCGATATTGCCACCGATGACCTGCAGGTCAGGATAATGTTGTTTCACCCAGCGCACACGTTGCAACACCCCTTCTGAATGTCCGTGCGCGGTATCCACCACGACCACATCCACACCTGACGCAACCAGGGCTGCGACCCGTTCGTCGGTACCGGCACCCACCCCTACTGCGGCACCAACACGCAGACTGCCCTGCTCGTCCTTGCAGGCATCGGGTTTTTCGCTGGCTTTTTGAATGTCTTTCACCGTAATCAGGCCACGCAGCTCGAAATTATCGTCCACTACCAGCACTCTCTCGATGCGGTGCTCGTGCAGAAGCTGGATCACCTCCGCACGTTCTGCGCCTTCGCTCACCGTTACCAGCTTGTCCCGGCGCGTCATGATGGTGGATACCGGCTGGTCGAAACGGGTCTCAAAGCGGGTGTCGCGGTTTGTTACGATACCCACCAGTTGCCCCCGATCCACCACCGGCACTCCGGAGATATGATACTTCCGGGTCAGGTCCAGCACTTCACGGATACTGGTTTCCGGTGCGACGCTGATAGGATCCGTGACGACACCGCTCTCGAATCGCTTCACTCTGCGCACCTCGGCAGCCTGTTGCTCTGCCGTCATATTCTTGTGGATAATGCCGATGCCGCCTTCCTGCGCCATGGCAATAGCCAGGCGCGATTCGGTCACCGTATCCATGGCCGCGGAAATCAGAGGAATTGCCAGTTCAATCTCCCGGGTCAGGCGGGTCGCGAGGTTCACGTCCCTGGGCACCACCTCCGAATGGGCCGGCAGCAGCAAAACATCATCAAAAGTCAGGGATTGCTCGGAAATACGCAGCATACGGGTACCGTGGTGGGCTCGGATAGGATCCGCTGAATTATAGAACCCGCCGCACCGCGGGTAAACCACGCAGTAGGTATCAGGTACTCAATTGCGTATGATCCGCGTATGGCAGGAACACCCGATCTTTCCCCGCAACGCGATATTTACGACGTTTCCAGGCTAAACCGCGAAGCCAGGGCGCTGCTCGAAGGCACATTCCCGCGCCTGTGGGTGGAGGGCGAAATTTCGAACCTGGCCCGACCGGCCTCCGGCCATCTGTATTTCACCCTCAAGGATGCCCGCGCCCAGGTCAGCTGTGCCCTGTTCCGTAACCGCGCTACACGTCTGCGGTTCACACCCGAAAACGGCACCCGGGTACTGATGCAGGCCCAGATCAGCCTGTACGAGGCACGCGGCAACTACCAGCTGATTGTCGACCGCATGGAAGATGCCGGCGACGGTGCCCTGCAACGCGCCTTCGAGGCACTGAAACAGAAACTGTTCTCCCTCGGCCTGTTCGACGAAACGTCCAAAAAACCACTGCCTGAACTCCCCCGCTGTATCGGTGTGATCACGTCTCCGAGTGGCGCCGCGGTCCGCGACGTGCTGACCGTCCTGAAACGCCGCTTTGCCGGCATTCCGGTGATCATCTACCCGACTGCAGTACAGGGTGAGGATGCCAGCCGCCAGATTATCGCAGCCCTGGAAAGCGCGCAGCGGCATGCCTGCTGCGATGTTCTGCTGCTGACCCGGGGAGGCGGCTCGCTGGAAGACCTGTGGCCATTCAACGAGGAAACGGTGGCGCAATCCGTTCATGCCTGTAGCATTCCGCTGGTATCCGCCGTCGGGCACGAGGTCGACGTGGTCATCACCGACTTCGTCGCCGACCGGCGTGCAGCGACACCTTCGGCAGCAGCAGAATTGCTGAGTCCCGATCACGCCGGGCTGGTTACCCGCGTACGCCTGCTGGAGAACCGCTTGAGTCAGCAGTTGTGGCAACAGCTGCGACAGCAGCAGGAACAACTCGGCTGGCTGGCCCGTCGCCTGAAACAGGCTCATCCAGGCAGGCAACTGCATCAGCAGACCCAGCGTCTGGACGAACTGGAGCAACGTCTGCAGCGAGCCTGGCAACACCGGCTCGCCCTGCTGCACTCCGCACTCCAGAGCCTGCTGGGCGAGGTACTCCATCACAGCCCGCGCAACCGGTTGCAGCAACTCCGGGAACGCTGCACCAGTCTGTCCCGGCAACTGCACTACTGTCTTTCCGCACAGCTCGCGCAGCGGCAGGAAAAAGCCGGCTCGCTGTCCCGTGCGCTGCACGCTGTTAGCCCGTTAGCAACCCTGCAACGCGGCTACTCGATTACCCTCACGGGAAATGGCCACGTCATCCAGGACAGTCAGGACGCCGGCATCGGCGAACTACTCGAAACCAGGCTGGCAAAGGGTCGGCTGCTGAGCAGGATAACGGAGGTGAAGACATGAAAGGAATCACGGCAACCAAGGCACTTCTGGTACTGACAATGAGCCTGCTGACAGGCATTGCACCGGCAGAGAGTGTCACACTGCCCCTCGCATCACCGGTGCCAGGCGGTGTTGCGCTGGTTCCACTGGAAACAGACAGCACCGCACCGACGGCACGCTTCAACGGCAAGCCGGTCATGGTGGTGAAGGACGGCGAGCACTACACGGCCGTGGTCGGACTTGCGCTGGGGATCAAGCCCGGTGCCCAGACACTCGAGGTCGAGACCACCGCAGGCCAGCCCTTCCAACAGCGCTTCGACGTCGTACCGAAGGAATACGAAAGCCAGCACATTACCATTCAGAACAAGCGCAAGGTCAACCCGGAAAAACGCGACATGGAACGCATCGGTCGCGAACAGGGACGCATCCGCAAGGCGCTGGCCACCTGGAACCCGACACCACCGGAGACCATTCGTCTGCAACTGCCGGTGGAAGGGCCGGTGAGCAGTCCCTTCGGCCTGCGACGCTACTTCAACGAACAGCCACGCAAACCACACAGCGGGCTGGACCTGGCCGCAACGGAAGGCACCCCCATCCATGCCGCGGCCAGCGGGCACGTAGTCGACACCGGGGAATACTTTTTCAACGGAAACACGGTGTTTATCGACCACGGCCAGGGGCTGGTTACCATGTATTGCCACCTGTCACGGATCGACGTGGAACCCGGTGACACGGTACAGCCCGGCGAAATCATTGGCGCGGTCGGCAAGACCGGGCGCGTTACCGGCGCCCACCTGCACTGGGGCGTGAGCCTGAACGATGCCCGCGTGGACCCGGTACTGTTTCTTGAACAAACGGTCGACGCCGACGACCCGTGATCCGGCCTGCCTACTCGTCCAGCAGCTCTTCGTCGAAAAAGTCCGGCTCCGGAGGTTCACCGTCGAACTGCTCATACCAGCGTTTCTGCCGGTACGCCTCGCGAACCTGCAGATAGGCATCCAACGAACCGGCATCCAGCACTTTCGAAGCCGAAAGCAGATCCGCACGCTGGCTGACAAAGTACAGGCTGTAGATTCCCAGCCGGGTGACGCCCGTCGTATACCTGGATATCGGGTCCAGATCGAGTGCAAAGGTAGTTACCAGCCCGGCCGAGTCCCTGACCGAGGAGGGTCCCAGTACCGGCAGCACCAGATACCAGCCTTCACCAAAGCCCCAGACACCGAAAGTCAGGCCAAAGTCTTCCTTGTTCAGGGGCAAATCCCAGTCGCTGGCCACATCCATGATACCGCCGATGCCGAAAACCGTATTGAAGATAAAACGGGTGCTATCCGCGGCGGCCTGCGATGGTTTGCCCTGCAGGATATCGTTGATGATGGTAAGCGGTTCGTAGATGTTGTTGAAGACGTTGCGTATCCCGCGCTGCAGCGGTTTGGGCACGGCTTTCTGGTAACCCCTGGCAGCCGGCTTGAGCACTGCCCGGTCGAGCTTGTCATTAAAGGAGAACATAACACGGTTCACCGGCTCCAGGGGGTCACTGACCTCCTCATACGGTGAACGACTTGCACAAGCCTGCAACAACAACACGCAAACCAGCAACAGCCAGAAATACAGGCTCCGTCGCACGCTGTCTCGACGCACCGGATCCGGAAACCTATTGCTTTGCATGGCGGATCATTCGCTTCCGGCTACGCTGCTGCCGGGGGGTAAGCTTGTTGTACCTGCCCTTGAAGGGATTGTCGCCGGTCTTAAACTCCAGACGAATCGGCGTACCGACCAATTGCAGGGCACTGCGGAACCAGTTATTCAGGTAACGCTTGTAGGTGGCCGGCAGACGCTCTGTCTGATTGCCGTGGATGACTATGACCGGCGGATTCTGTCCGCCCTGGTGCGCGTAACGCAGCTTGATCCGTCGACCGCGCACCAGCGGTGGCTGGTGCTCGTGCACGGCGCGCTCCAGCAGACGTGTCAACTCCGGCGTCGCCACCTTGATCAGCGAAGCCTGCCAGGCGCGCTGTACAGCAGCGAACAGGTCTCCCACTCCGGAACCGTGTAACGCAGATATGAAGTAACGCTCGGCGAAGCTCAGAAAAGGCAGCCTGCGATCCAGCTGCTGCCGGAACCATTCGCGCTGGTTGCTATCGAGACCGTCCCATTTATTGATTGCCACTACCAGTGCCGTGCCGCTCTCCAGCACATGGCCGGCCAGACTGGCATCCTGGTCCGCTACTTCACCGTCATGCGCATCCAGCACCAGGATCGCGACGTGTGCATCATTGATGGCCTGGAGGGTTTTTATAACGCTGAATTTTTCAATGATCTCGCTGACCCGGCTTCGCCTGCGCACACCGGCTGTATCGATCAGCGTGTACTCACAGTCATCACGTTGAAACGGGATATAGATGCTGTCGCGCGTCGTCCCCGGTTGATCGAACGCCAGCACACGCTCCTCACCCAACATACGGTTGATCAATGTGGACTTGCCCACGTTGGGACGTCCCACTACCGCAATCCGGATGCCGGGGGCCTCCGGCGCCGGTCCGGATACCTCCTTCTGCGTGGCAGGAAGTGCGGCCAGCACCTCATCTATCAGGTTCCTGACACCATGACCAGGCGCCGCTGCAATGGCAGCCGGCATCCCGGAGCCAAGCGCATGGACATCGTCGAGCACACTATCGATATCGACACTGTCCGTCTTGTTCAGCACCAGACGAACCTGTTTTCCACTACGCCGCAGGCGCGCGGCGATCTGCTGGTCCGAGAGATTGATACCGTCACGGGCATCCAGCATGAACAACACGACATCGGCTTCCTCGACGGCGATCCATACTTGTTCGACCATCAGCCCGTCCAGACCCTGCTCGCCACCCTGCAAACCACCGGTATCCACAACCAGGTAGGGACGGTCGCCCATTTTACCGCTACCGTACTGCCGGTCCCGGGTCAGGCCGGGGTAGTCGGCAACCAGCGCATCGCGGCTGCGCGTCAACCGGTTGAACAGCGTAGACTTGCCTACATTGGGCCTGCCGACGATAGCAATAACCGGCAACATTATCTGGAACCGACCGGTTCTGGCCGGTAGAGCACCAGTTTCCCGCCCGCACCGAGAACCAGCAGGCGGTCACCGATAGCATAAGCCGCCGCACGAATACCATCGCTGTCGACACGTACCCGGCCAACAATGGAACCATCATAGCGTGACAAAAGGTGGAGATAACCCTCGTAGTCCCCTACCGCGACATAGTCTTCCACTACAGCAGGACCGGTAACCGTACGCCGTAACAATTTGCTCTGTTTCCAAACCGCTGTTCCACTCGCATTATCAAATGCCCAGACTTCACCGTTGGCATCGCTGACGTAGACCTGACTGTAGTCCACAGCGATACCGGCATAAGCGGATATATCACGACTCCAGGCTTCACCGCCGGAAGCCAGGTCCACCGCTGTCAGGTTGCCCTGGAAGCTGGCCACATAGAGCCGTGTATCGCGGATTACAGCATCTGCATCCAGATCGACAATGCGTTCCAGCTCGGAGCGCCCTTGCGGGATCGCAATGGCAACGTCCCACAGCTTGCGGCCGGTACGAATATCGACGGCAACCATCTTGCCATTGGAAAAACCCGCCAGAACAACGTTATCAAGAACCAGTGGAGAGCTGGTGCCGCGCAGAGTGAGCACAGGTACATCGCGATCATTGATCCACAGGCGTTCACCGGTTTCAGCATCGAAAGCGGTAAGTGCTCCATCCACCGTCTGGACGATGACCACGCCCGCATAGATACGCGGCACCGACAGCACTTCGCTGGGAGCCGTCACCCGCCATAACTCATGCCCATCATCAGCAGCCAGCGCAATGACCATTCCATCACTGCTACCGACAACAACCAGCCCGTCGGCAGCGCCGGGACCGGCTGAAAGGCGATCACCGGTCTTCACCCGCCACAAACTCTTGCCATCCTCGAGCTGATAGGCCCACACCAGACCATCGCGGTCGGCTACGTAAATGCGGTCACCGGTCACTGCCGGTACCAGGTTCACATTCTGTTCATCCGTACCCGAGCCGGCACTCCGCCTCCACAGGGTACGCAACCGGACCTGTTCATCGAAGGCTTCCAGCTTTAGCGGAGGCTCGCTGTTATCCTTGTCACCGAACCATGCACATCCCGGCAACGCTGTGACCACAAGCGCGAATAGGAGCAGAAACCGAATCATTGTTCCGGTTCGGTTGTGCCCACAACACTTTCATACTTGACCGTCAGCAATCCCCGGTCAGTCGCCTGCTCCGGCATACTATCCAGAGCTTCCCGGTAAGCCCGGGCCGCCTTCTCCAGATCTCCCGTTGCGGCCGCCAGATCACCCTGCAGCTGGGTATACTGATATGCCCACGCCCGCGGCTCACTGGTAGCCGCCAGCAAGGTGGCTGCTTCATCGTACTGTTGACCGGCGATCAATACCTGGATCAGTCGCAGCCGCGCCACGTGCAGTATTTCCGGTGAATCCGTGTGATCGATGGTCCACTGCAGCTGGGTGCGGGCTGCTTCCAGCTCACCATCCTGTACCGCCTGACGCGCCAGCATCAGTGTTGCCAGCGATGCATAACCCGAATCCGGGTAGGTGGTTATCAGCTCATTGGCGCTGTTACGCACCGCTTCAACACTACCGGCCTTCTGCGCCATCATCATCCGGGCGTAGGTATTGGAAGCATTCAGCTGCTGCGTATCCTGGTAACCAAACCAGGCTTTACCACCGAGCAGCAGCGCCAGCCCCAGCAGCAAACCGCTGATAACGGAACTGCCGTTCTCCTTCCACCATTTTTTTAGCGCTTCAACCTGTTCTTTTTCCGTGGCGTGTACATCCACCTTGTTATCTCCTGGATTGATTGATTAAATTTAAATTCGGCAGATGCAGGGTCTGGCCGACCGGTCTTTGCGGGACCTATAACGCGAGCAACACCCTCAGCCGGTCTGCCAGCGCTTCGATCGAAATCCTTTCCTGCTCTCCCTGGCCGCGCAACGGCTTCACGGCCACTTCACGCGCCTGCAGCTCTTCCTCACCCAGCACCAGCGCATACGGTGCGCCACTGCGGTCAGCCTTCCTGAACTGACTCTTGAAGCTGCCGCCTCCACAATGGGTAACGACCCGCAAATCGGGGGTCGAGTCACGTAACTGCTCTGCCAGCAGCAGACCTTCCCGCCGGGCAGTCTCACCGGCGACAACCAGGTAGAGGTGCGGCGTGGTAACGGGAATCCCGTCACTCCGGTGCTCGACCAGCTCCACCAGTCGTTCCATACCCATGGCAAAGCCAACTGCCGGCACAGGACTGCCACCGAGATACTCGACCAGCGCATCATAGCGCCCGCCCGCACAGATCGTACCCTGGGCACCAAGTTCGCTGGTCACCCACTCGAATACGGTACGCCCGTAGTAATCCAGTCCACGCACCAGACGGGGGTTTACTTCATAGGGGACACCGGCCGCATCCAGATACGCGCAAACATCCTGAAAATGACTTCTGGACTCGGCATCGATAAAGTCCTCCAGGATCGGCGCACCTTCCAGCAATGCCTGTACATCCGGATTCTTGCTATCCAGTATACGCATCGGGTTGGTTTTCAGGCGTCTGCGGCTATCGCCGTCCAGTTGATCCTGACGCTCACCCAGCCAGGCTACCAGCTGTTCGCGAAACCGGGCACGGGCCGCGACGGTGCCCAGTGAATTCAGCTGCAGCGTGACCCGCTCCAGGCCCAGTCTCTTCCATAGACGTGCAGTCAGTAACAGCAATTCGGCATCGATATCCGGCCCCTCCAGCCCGAAGACTTCCACTCCGACCTGGAAAAACTGACGATAGCGCCCTTTTTGCGGCCGTTCATGCCGGAACATTGGCCCGTAATACCAGAGACGCTGCACCTGGTTACGTAACAAACCGTGCTGGATGCAGGCGCGCACACAGCCAGCCGTGCCTTCGGGACGCAGCGTAAGACTATCTCCGTTGCGGTCCTCGAAGCTATACATCTCCTTCTCGACGATATCGGTAACTTCACCGATGGAGCGTTTGAACAACTCCGTCTTCTCGACAATCGGCATGCGGATTTCCTGCATGCCATACGCTTCGAGGACAGACCGGATCTGCCCCTCGACAAACTGCCAGCACGAAGACTGATCCGGCAACAGGTCATTCATGCCGCGGACGGCCTGCAGTGTTTCACCCATCTCAGTTCTGTTCCAGCGTAAGGCGGGCTACCTTGCCCTTGCGGTAGGAAGCGGTATTCACAACTTCACCGTTATAAATCAGTTCCACACCAGGAGCATTGCCCAGCAACACATGGATCGGTGGCGCGACGTTCAGGCTACGTTCGCTGCCGGCCGGCTGAACACCAGCCAGCAGCCTGCGACCGCCAGCATCGATTTCCACCCAGCTGTCCTGTGAAAACCGGAGAAGTAACTCTGGCACGATTACTTCAGCGGTGGGTTCCTTCTGCACCACTATAGCTTCCTGCAGCGGTGCCACCTCGCCACCCGGAGCCGGGTCTGCAGTCTCCTCGACGAGGACAACACCGGCCTCATCCGGCACCGGACCGGACTCCGTTTCCACTACCACGGCTACCGGCAGCGGAATAATCACTTCTTCTTCCATCATCGAGGACGGATCTTCATTTGCCCGCGGTAACTCCAGCCGTCCCGAATCGGGTTCGACAGGCAGTGCGTTCATCAACCGTTCAACCACCGGAACTCCGTACAGAACCAGCCCTGCCAGTCCACCAAGCACCAGCAACCAGAGCAGCAGCTTGCCCAGTTGCGGCCGTGCACCATGACTCGGGCCCGGCGCCCGGCCGACCGGTGTCAGCTGGTATTCACCTGACGCGGGCAGCTGCGCCAGTAGTTCGTCTGCTTCTACGCCCACCAGGCGGGCGTAGGATCGCACATAACCACGGGTAAAAGCCGGGGACGGCAAGCCGGCCTCGTCGCCCGCCTCCAGCGCCTGCAAAACTTCGAGCCGCAGGTGCAATTCATCGGCGATAGCATCCAGGTTTATCTGCTGTTTCTTGCGCGCGCTGGACAGCCGTGCGCCTACTGCGACCAGACCACCGGCTGTTTCCTGCGGATTCTCCGCGCTGCTCTCAGAGACCACGCTGTGTTTTCTCCCAATTTTGCAAAGCCTGGGTCTCAAGTGAATCCGGAAACCGGTTCTTCAGCGAAAGTGCATAACTCGATGCCTCGTTGAGATTGCCCAGTTCGGTTTCGGTACGAACAGCAATCCACAGGAATTCAGGTGACAGTTTGGATCGCTTGCGCAGTCTCTGCAAATATGCCCTGGTTGCCAGGTAGTTCTGCTGGGCAAAACTGATTCGCACCATCTGTCCCAGCGCCGGCGGGTAGAACGGATCCTTGCCCAGCGCTTCGCGGAAATACTTTTCCGCCGCGGCCGGATCCTCGTTCTGGTTGGCGCAGATACCGGCATTGGTCAGGATCATCTCCGGATGGTTGTACAGGGGGTCTGCCGATGCCCGGTGGAACATGTCGTCGGCATCCTTGAAGCGTCCCTGACGGCACAGATGCTGTCCGTAGGCATTCAGTGTTACCGGATCCTTGCGGTCCAGCCGATAGGCTTTCTGGTAATACTTGCCGGCCATGCTGTCCTCACCAAGCTTCTCGTAGAGCACGGCAATCGAGGTGTTTGTCAGCGGCAGGCTCGAGTCATGTCGTAATGCATTCTGGAATTTCTCCATAGCCGGTTCGTACCGGCCTTCACGCATGTACTCGATTCCCAGCTGGGTATTCACCTCGGCCAGCCTCTGCGGGTTCTTTTTCCTGCCGTTCGAGTCTGGCTGAATCGGCGTGCAGGCAGACACAAGCAGCACCATCAATAAAATCCATTTACGCATTGTTATACGGTCCCTGCAGATACAGTTAGTTCAAAACGCTCGCGACGGCGGGTGCGATCCATGAAATCACCGGCCAGCTGTCCGCAGGCGGCATCGATATCGTCACCACGGGTCCTGCGGGTAATAGTCACGATTCCTGCACGGTGCAGGATGTCGCGAAAAGCATCGATACGTTGCGCACTGCTTCTCCGGTAACGGGTTTTCGGAAACGGATTGAAAGGAATCAGGTTAACCTTGGAAGGTACGTCACGCAGCAGTTTCGCCAGAGCACGCGCCCGGGCATCGCTGTCATTCACACCCGCCAGCATCACGTATTCGATGGTAACCCGGCGACGCCCCTCTCCGACGTACTGTCGGCAGGCATGCAGCACCTGTTGAATCGGATATTTCCGGTTCAGTGGTACCAGCTCGTTGCGCAGCTCATCATCCGGCGCGTGCAGGGAAAGAGCCAGACTGACATCGGAAACCTCGGCGAGACGTTCGAGTCCTGGCACCACACCCGCAGTACTCAGTGTCACGCGGCGCTTGGACAGCGCCCAGGCAAAGTCATCCTGCATCAGGGCAGTAGCTGCCACCACGCTATCGAAATTGAGCAGCGGCTCACCCATACCCATCAACACCACGTTGGAAACCGCCAGGGACCCGTCTTCGCGCAGCAGGCGACTGGCCATCCATAGTTGACCGATAATCTCACCGGTCGACAGGTTGCGGTTGAAACCCCGGGTGGCCGTGGAGCAGAAGCTGCAATTCAGTGAACACCCTACCTGGGACGAAATGCACAGGGTGGCACGGTCCGGTTCGGGTATATAAACCGATTCGATACGATTGCCATCAGCAAGCTCAAACAGCCACTTTCGCGAACCGTCCTGTGATTTCTGATCCGTAACGGGAAGCGGAGCACGAACCTCGGCGTCGGCCCGGAGGCGTTCACGCAAGGCTTTGCTAAGGTCCGTCATGGCCTCAAAATCGTCAACACCCCGCTGGTGGATCCACTTCAGTAACTGACGGGCGCGAAAGGGCTTTTCGCCACGGGCTTCGAACCAGGCGGCCAGGGCCGCCTGGTCAAAGTCGAGCAGGTTAACTTTCTCTTCTGTACCCATGTCTGTCCAGGGCCCCTGCTGAAGGATCGCGCCTACAGCCAAACCGGACTGAAACGGCAACGAAAATCCAGAAGAAACCTATGCTTAGAAAATCGAAAATAATGGACTAGTGTACCTTCTAGGTACACTAGCAGGCAATTCTGATTGCGGGGATACCACCGGAAACAACGCGCTGATCACCTTGAAACATCACCGGGAATTTTCAGCACCCTATTGATTTAAATGGATTATCTACAGAATGCGATAAGCCGGCAACGCCGATTTCAGGCTAATCGGTTTAGTCGCGTTCCTCGATCCACGTCATCTGAATAGCTTCGAGAATTTTCTCGCCGCTGTGTTCAGGATCGTCGTCGAATTCGTCCAGCTCCACTACCCACTCGCGCAAATCGGTAAAACGCACCGTTAGCGGGTCGACCTCCGGGTACTTCTCATCCAGTTCAATGGCAATATCCAGCGTATCTGTCCACTTCAGTCCCATACCTTGCAGCCCGTTCCTGTAGCGATGATCAGTGGTTCTCACTGACCATGTTGATGGTGTATTTCGGTATCTCGACCACCAGGTCTTCATTGGCGAGCTTCGTCTGGCAACTGAGACGGGAATCAGGCTCCAGGCCCCAGGCCTTATCGAGCATGTCATCTTCGTCTTCGTCGGATTCTTCAAGTGAATCAAGGCCCTCGCGCACATAGACATGACAGGTCGTACAGGCGCAGGACTTCTCGCATGCATGTTCGATCTCTATACCGTGAGCCAGTGCCGCGTCGCAGATTGTGGTTCCCGGTTCAGCCTCAAGAACCATACCCTCGGGACAAATTTCTGCGTGCGGGAGGAAAATTATCTGCGGCATCTCCGGGACCCTACCGTTTGAATTCATCGACCGAATGCCCGGCCATGGCTTTTTGTATGTTGGCGTTCATACGATGTTCCACGTAGGCGGCACTCGCGGCCTCCACTGCTTCGATGGCTTTTTTTATCGCCCGGTGATCCTCGCCACCACTTGCAGTGGAAAGCGCCTGCGCCGCCTGGTCGATGGCCGCACGCTCCTGCGCATCGAGGAAACGGTCGCCATCCTCCTGCACGGCTGCCTGCAGCGCCTCAAGTACGCGATCGGCTTCTACCTGGACTTCCCTCAGGCGACGGGCATCCATATCCTCACGCGAATGTTCCATGGAATCGCGCAGCATGGTCTCGATCTCGTTATCGGTGAGACCGTAGGAAGGCCTGACTTCGATATGCGCGCGTATGCCGCTGGTCTGTTCTTCCGCCGTCACACCCAACAGCCCGTCAGCATCAACCTGAAAGGTCACCCGGATGCGGGCAGCACCCGCCGTCATCGGCGGGATACCCCGCAACTCGAAACGTGCCAGCGAACGACAATCGTCTACCAGTTCCCGCTCCCCCTGCAACACGTGCAGCGCCATAGCGGTCTGGCCATCCTTGAAGGTGGTAAATTCCTGGGCACGCGCTACCGGAATAGTAGTATTGCGCGGAATGATTTTTTCGCTCAGCCCGCCCATGGTTTCAATGCCCAGTGACAACGGTATGACGTCCAGCAGCAACATCTCGTCTTCGGGCTTGTTGCCGGCGAGAATATCCGCCTGAATCGCAGCACCTATAGCGACCACCTTGTCCGGATCAATATCCACCAGCAGCTCGCGTGAAAAGAACTCCGTCACCAGTTCCCGCACCCTGGGCACGCGCGTGGATCCACCGACCATGACGACCTCGTCCACCTCATCCACGGCGATGCCGGCATCGCGCAGTGTGCGTCGGCAGGGTGCCAGTGTCTTGCGTATCAGCGGGTCGATCAGCTCGTTCATCTGTGGCCGGTCAAGCTCGCCTTCCCATGTTCTGCCATCTTCCAGCTCCAGCGAAACCGGGACCGCCCCGGTCCCGGTTTCCGTCAACGTCTCCTTGATACGCCGCGCCGCCTGTAACAACCGACGCTGCAGGGAATGCCCGACCGCATCTGATACGCCGGCCTGCTGCATTATCCAGCCGGCAATCAAACGATCCATATCGTCACCGCCCAGGGCGGTGTTGCCCGCCGTCGCAAGCACTTCGAACACACCCTGGTTCAGACGCAGGATAGAAACATCGAAGGTTCCACCGCCAAGATCGTAGATCACCACAGTACCACCGGCACTATGGTCCAGTCCGTAGGCAACGGCTGCGGCCGTGGGCTCGTTCAGCAAGCGCAACACCTTGAGGCCGGCCAATCGGCCGGCATCCTTGGTCGCCTGGCGCTGCGCGTCATCAAAATAGGCCGGTACCGTAATGACCACACCGGTCAACTCCCCACCCAGCGTCGCCTCGACGCGCTGCCTGAGCACCGACAGGATATCCGCAGACACCTGCACCGGGCTGCGATCGCCGGCAGCGGTATGGATCAACGGCATGCCGGACGCTCCAGCCACAAAAGCGTATGGCAGCGAGGATCCGAGGCGCTCGATATCCTCTACCCCGCGCCCCATGAAGCGCTTGACCGAACTTATGGTATTCAGTGGATCACTGACAGCGCGCGCGCTCGCTTCAGCACCCACCAGGTGGGCACCGTCGGGCAGATAGCGAACTACCGATGGCAGCAGCTGCACACCATCCCGGTCCGGCAGGACGGTCGCGCTGCCGCTACGCACGGTGGCCACCAGTGAATTGGTGGTACCCAGGTCGATGCCGGCCGCCAGCCGATGCTCGTGGGGAGCCGTTGACAGCCCGGGTTCTGTAATCTGTAACAGTGCCATCAGTATAGTTCGTCTTCCAGATCTGCTGCCATTGCCTGCAATTCATTCTGCAGGCGAGTATAAAACTGCATCTTAAGCACGATATCCAGCGCTTTTTCATTCTCCGGAGGAGTGCGATCCAGTGCTTCGGCCAATGCCTGATCGAAGCCACGGTAGTGCGCACGGATCTCGCCTGCCACCCGATCCAGGGCAAGCATCGGGTCCGCTTCCTCCCGGACACCGGCCAGCTCCTCACGCAGTTCCATCTGCTGCATCAGAAACGCCGGATCGCCGGCTGTCTGTTGCTGGTCACCGGGCGGATGACCACGCAACTCCAGCAGGTAGCGACCACGTCGCATCGGATCACCGAGAGTCTCGTAGGCCTCGTTAATACGGGTGGCCCGCTGCATGGACATACGCCGTTCCTGATCGCCGGCACGGGCATAACGGTCCGGATGCACACTGCGCTGCAGGTCGCGGTAGCGCACAGTCAGCTCGGCACTGTCCAGCGCATACTGCTGCGGCAGCGAAAACAGCTCAAAATAATTCAGGGTCAGAAAGGAAGACATAAAAATGACCGACAGCGCAAACCCAGGCTCCGGGAGAAAAAAATACCGGAGCCTGTCCCCACTATACGTTAAAGCTCTCGCCGCAGCCGCACTCGTCTTTCACATTCGGATTATTGAACCTGAAGCCCTCGTTCAGGCCATCCTTCGCGAAATCCAGCTCGGTACCGTCAAGATAGACCATACTCTTCGGATCGATAATAACCCTGACACCATGATCCTCGAATACCATGTCACTGTCGTCCTTTTCATCCACGAATTCCAGCACGTACGCCATACCGGAACAACCGGATGTACGCACGCCCAGACGCAGGCCGATGCCCTTGCCTCGCTGATCAAGAAACTTCAGTACCCGTTCGGCCGCTGCTTCGGTCAGAGTAATCGCCATGATTCATTCACCATAAATTCTAGTGTGCCGCCCACTGCACGGAATCCAGATCGACACCGTCCTGGTACATTTCCCACAATGGTGACAATGCCCGCAACTTGTCGATCTTGCTTTTGACCAGATCGATCGCATAGTCGATGTCTTCCTCCGTCGTGAAGCGACCGATAGTAAAGCGTATCGAGCTGTGCGCAAGCTCGTCATTACGGCCGATTGCCCGCAGCACGTAGGACGGCTCCAGGCTGGCACTGGTGCAGGCCGAACCGGAGGAAACCGCCAGATCCTTCAGTGCCATAATCAGGCTTTCGCCCTCGACAAAGTTGAAGCTGATATTGATATTACCGGCAACGCGATGATCGAGATCACCGTTAATATAGACTTCTTCGAGATCCTTGAAGCCATCGATCAGGCGATTGCGCAACCTGAGCATGCGTTCGTTGTCTACATCCATCTCTTCCCTGGCAAGCCGGAAAGCCTCGCCCATGCCAACAATCTGGTGAGTTGCCAGCGTACCCGAGCGCAGGCCGCGCTCGTGCCCGCCACCGTGCATCTGTGCTTCCAGACGAATGCGTGGTTTACGACGTACATACAGGGCACCGATGCCCTTCGGGCCGTATATTTTGTGCGCCGAGAATGACATCAGATCCACCTTCATTTCCTGCAGATCAATCGGCACCTTACCAGCACTCTGGGCTGCATCGACATGGAATATAATCTTGCGCTCGCGGCAGATTTCGCCAATTGTGGCAATATCCTGAATTACACCAATTTCGTTATTTACGTGCATGACGCTGACCAGGACCGTGTCCTCTCGCAACGCGGCCTGCAGCTTGTCCAGGTCCAGCAGCCCGTTTTCCTGCGGATCCAGGTAGGTGAGTTCGTAGCCCTCACGCTCCAGCTGACGACAGGAATCCAGCACCGCCTTGTGTTCCGTCTTGACGGTGACGATGTGTTGTCCCTTCTTGCGATAGAAATGCGCTGCACCCTTGATGGCCAGGTTGTCCGACTCGGTGGCACCGCTGGTCCAGATGATCTCCCGGGGATCGGCATTGAGCAGCGCGGCCACGTCCCGACGCGCCTGCTCGACCGCTGCCTCGGCCTGCCAGCCGAACTCGTGAGAGCGCGATGCCGGGTTACCAAACTGACCCTGCGGGGTCAGATAGGAGCACATTACTTCCGCCACACGCGGGTCCACCGGGGTGGTCGCCGAGTAATCCAGATAGATCGGTGTCTTGACACTCATTGCTGTTACGCCTGATTCCATTTTCGGTTAATGATCATTGCTACCAGCCCGCTACCTGGCCGGCCTTCTGTATCCATTGAATCTGTTCGCCAAGCGCTGTCAGCAGCCTGTCGATGTCCTGTTCGCCGGTTTCCCGGCCAAAACTGATGCGAACCGCGCCACGCGCCAGCTCCGGTTCCACACCCATAGCCAGCAACACGTGGCTTGGCTCGTTACTACCGCTGGCACAGGCGGACCCGCTCGACACTGCAATACCGACCCGGTCCAGCTGCATCAGCAAGGTTTCACCTTCTATTCCCGCTATCGCAAGCTGAACGGTATTCGGCAAACGTTCAGCATCGCGTGCAAAAATCTTCACCTCCGGATAACGCGCCAGCCCGGTCTCCAGACGGCTGCGCAACCTATGCTGTCGGGCGTTGTGTTCTGCCAGTCCATCAGCCGCCAGCTCTGCCGCCAACCCGAACCCGACAATCCCGGGCACGTTCTCGGTCCCGGCGCGAATACCTTTCTCCTGCCCACCGCCAGCAAGCATGGGTACCAGCTCAAGCGACTTGTCGACAATCAGGGCACCGACCCCTTTGGGACCGTAGATCTTGTGTGCCGACAAACTCATCAGATGCGCGCCGCTGGCTTCGAAATTCAGGTGCATCTTGCCAGCCATCTGAACCGCATCAGTGTGCAATACCGCACCGGCTGCACGTATCTGTTTTGCCAGGGCGGCGACATTCTGCACCACACCGGTTTCATTATTGGCGCTCATGATCGAAACCAGGCGGGTATTCTGGCGCATCTGCGCCTCCAGTGTCTTACCGGTGACCCGCCCCGCGCTGTCAACCGCCAGCATGTCCATCTGCCAGCCTCGCACTGTCAGTGCCGCAGCCGGCTCCAGCACCGAAGGATGCTCGATGGCGCTGACGGCAATCCGGCCGGCAGCTTGCCGCTGTGTAGCGACGTGCAGCGCCAGGTTGTTGGCTTCGGTACCACCGCTGGTGAAGTACACCTGCATCGGCTGAACGCCAACCAGATCCGCCACCTGCTGCCGGGCGCGATCAATCCGTGCCCGCACTTCACGGCCAAAACCGTGAGTACTGGACGGATTTCCCGGCATAGCCATACTTGCCAGCATGGCCTCGGCGACGCGTTCATCAACCGGTGTGCTGGCATTGTGATCCAGATACAACTGCATCAGTAATCGCTCAATCCGGGTGCGTCAGGCCGGATTGATCGCCCGGGCCACCGGTTCCGCAACCAGCCGTGCATCATCGGCACGCTCTTCCTTGTCCGCCTGCCGGGCCCTGCCCTGCTCCATCAATTGCTCCAGGGTAATACTGGTCAGAAACGAGTGAATCTGTTCGCTCAGCTCCGACCACAATTCGTGAGTCAGGCAGCGCTGTCCATCGTGGCAGTTGCCTTCGCCGCCACAACGGGTTGCGTCGACGTGTTCGTCCACCGCAGTAATCACTTCGGCAATATCGATCAGGTCCGCAGTACGCCCCAGCGAGTAGCCACCACCAGGTCCACGGGTGCTGGTGACCAGGCCGCGCCTGCGCAAGCGGGTAAAAAGTTGCTCCAGATAAGACAGGGAGATCCCCTGACGCCGGGAGATACCGGCAAGTGTCACCGGACTGCCGTCCGAGTGCAGCGCCAGGTCCAGCATCGCGGTAACCGCATAACGTCCCTTGCTGGTTAATTTCATAAAACCCACCCGTTCCAGATGCCGGAAAACGAGCTTAAATTGACATATCTGACTAAAACAGTCAAGTATTATCCCCGTCGCCTTTCAGCGGGTTTTCCTCGTCTTCCGCGCTGTCGATATGCTCCGTGGTACACGCACTATCGAGCTCGCAGGCCCCCAGGTCCGGCAAATGCAGATCGGCCACTTCGCCACCCAGGCTCTTCAGTCCACGACACATTTCTTCCAGGCGACGATCCATCACATGGATATGATCCAGCATATTATTGATGGCATTGGCCACCGGGTCCGGCATATCCTGGGTACCGCCATAGGCATCGAAGCCCATCTTTCTGGCAATTGCCTGGCGACGTTTTTCCTGCTCGCTACGCCCGCCGCCCACCACTCTGCCGGGAACACCCACCACCG
This sequence comes from Gammaproteobacteria bacterium, assembly GCA_030621785.1. Taxonomy (GTDB): domain Bacteria; phylum Pseudomonadota; class Gammaproteobacteria; order DSM-19610; family DSM-19610; genus Thiogranum. Next base: position 21,083 of record JAUXGZ010000024.1, read on the forward strand.
TGGAACCGGCAGGTACATCCTTGAGCACCACCGAGTTGGAACCGATACGCACATCGTCGCCGATATCGACCGGCCCCAGCACCTTGGCACCGGCGCCAATGACCACATCCTTGCCCAGCGTGGGGTGACGCTTGCCTTTCTCCCAGCTGGTACCGCCAAGCGTTACCCCGTGGTACAGGGTGCAGTCGTCACCGATTTCGGCCGTCTCGCCGATCACCACTCCCATGCCGTGATCAATAAAAAAGCGCCGCCCGATACTGGCGCCCGGGTGAATCTCGATACCGGTGAACAGGCGGGCGATATTGGATAACACCCGCGCCAGCCAGGGCATGCCCTTGCGCCACAGGGAATGACTGGCGCGATGCATCAATACCGCGTGAAAGCCGGGGTAAGTGGTAAATACCTCGAAACGTGTGCGCGCAGCAGGGTCGCGGTCAAACACGCAATCCATATCTTCCTTAAGCCGTTCCCACATAGTCCACCCCGTCCTGGAACCAGGATCCATTATAACCCGACTACCGGGCCGGAGGCCTGCGCAGGTTTCAACGCTTCCGGCCGCCGGCTGCGGTAAGTATGCCGCGCAGGATATTCAGCTCGTTCTGGTCCGGGCGAGCGCGCCCGAACAGGCGTCGCAAGCGCCGCATCAATTGCCGCGGCTGCTCCGGATTCAGGAATTCCAGCTCGACCAGCGTCTCTTCCAGGTGGGTATAGAACTGCTCCATCTGGCCGGCTGTAGCATGATCCACGATCTCACCCGCCAGGGATGTGCCAGCGCCTGCCAGGAAAGCCATGCGCAGCTCATACATGATCACCTGCACGGCGGCGGCAATATTCAGCGACTGGTAGTCCGGATTAGCGGGTATCTGCACCAGGTGGTGGCAACGGTCGAGTTCGGCATTGCTCAAACCGGAGCGTTCCCGGCCGAACAGCAGGGCCACCCGCCGCGCATCCGGCTGCTCCATCAATAGCCGGCCACAGGCCCTCGGATCGAGCATTGGCAGCGGCAGGCTGCGGCTACGAGCGCTGACGCCCAGCACCAGCGTACACTCGGCAAGTGCATCGTCCAGAGAATGAAACACCTGGGCCTGCGCCAGCAGGTCATCCGCACCCGATGCGCGCGCCGTTGCCTCGGCCGCAGGGAAAATCTTTGGCTGCACCAGATTCAGGCGCTGCAGGCCCATATTCTTCATCGCACGGGCAACCGCTCCGATATTGCCCGGGTGACTGGTATTGACGAGGATAATCCTGGGCTGCAACACGGCGATCAGGCGCGGGAAAATGAGAAGGGCATGGCAGAATCAATGTCATCCAGCGCACCGGCGTACATGATCAGTCGCTCCAGCCCCAGGGCAACACCGGCAGTATCAGGCATACCGGCGACAAGTGCATTCAGGAACAGCGGGTCTACCGGCAGGCTGCTGTCACCGGCCGCGGCACGTGTGCGGTTATCCTGTTCCAGCCGTTCAGACTGTTCACCGGCATCCGTCAATTCCTGAAAACCATTCGCCACTTCCATACCGTCGATATAGAGCTCGAAGCGTTCGGCCACCTGGAGCTCTCCATCAGTGCGCAGGCGGGCCAATGCCGCCTGTCCCGGTGGATAATCGTGGATAAATACGGCTCCGGATGGCAGACGAGGTTCCAGCCAGTGGCTGACCAGCAAATCGAGCCAGGGTTCAAGCCCGGCATGCTGCATACCGGCCGGAGCCGGACCAAGCTCACGCTCCGCAAAGTCACGAAAAGCACTGACTTCATCCGTCCACGGATCCAGACCGGTGTGTTCCAGCCACCACTGCCGGTAACCGAGCCGTTGCGCCGACCGGTAATCGACGAGGCCATCGAGGATGGTTGCCAGCATGGTGTCTACCTCGTCCATGAGGGTCAGATAATCCATGCCGGGCCGGTACCACTCCAGCATGCTGAATTCCGGGTTGTGACGACGCCCCAGTTCGCCGTTACGAAATACATGCGACACCTGGTAGACCGGCCCGCTCCCCGCCGCCAGCAGGCGTTTCATGAAATACTCGGGCGAGGTATGCAGGTACAGGCGCTGACCGTGCGGACTGCCGGGGCCACAAAATCCGGTCTGGAAGGGCTCGATCGCCGGCTCGGTGGCGGCATAATGTGACAACACCGGCGTGTCCACCTCGAGCACATCCTGACTCCGGAACCAGTCGCGGATACGCGCCAGCAGTTCCGCCCTCAGCCGCAGCACTTCCGTGCTCGCACCCGGCCGCCAGTCAGCCCCCTTGATGGGTAGATCAGTCTTTGGCACGGCCGACGTATGCGCCGGTTCGGGTGTCTACCTTGATCACTTCGCCAATATCGATGAACAGTGGCACCCGCACCACGGCACCGGTCTCCAGCGTGGCCGGCTTGCCGCCTCCACCGGAAGTATCCCCACGGACGCCCGGATCGGTTTCGGCCACAGCCAGCATGACAAAGTTTGGCGGCGTGACACTAATCGGATCACCGTTCCACAGGGTAACCAGGCAGGAATCCTGCTCCTTGAGCCATTTGGAGGCGTCCGCAACCGCTGCGGAACCTGCGCCGACCTGCTCATAACTGTCCGGATCCATAAAATGCCAGAATTCTCCGTCGTTGTAGAGATACTGCATGTCCGTTTCCATAACATCCGCAGCTTCGACGTTCTCGCCGGACTTGAAGGTCCGCTCGATTACGCGACCGGTCTTAAGGTTACGGATCCTGACACGATTGAACGCCTGCCCCTTGCCGGGCTTCACAAATTCATTTTCAATAATGGAACAGGGGTCATTATCCAGCATGATTTTCAGACCGCCCTTGAATTCATTGGTACTATAGGTTGCCATTGAGCACCTTTCTGTCAAATTTACAGTGAAAAACCGCGGCGCATGATAACCCGAAGTCATCATTTGCGACAGCCACGACTGTGGCAGAGCTTGCTCGCGCAATCCATCACCGATCCACAGAGCCTGCTGCGGATGCTCGAGCTGGATCCTGACTTGCTGAATCCTGCGCAACTGGCGGCGGCCGGTTTCGGGCTGCGCGTACCCGCCGGCTTCGTAGCCCGAATGCGCAAGGGTGACCTCGATGACCCACTGCTCCGCCAGGTGCTTCCGGTCTGCGATGAGCTGGAAACCACGCGCGGCTACAGCCTGGATCCCCTGCGCGAACAGCATGCCATGACCGTGCCCGGACTGTTGCACAAATACCAGGGCCGCGTACTGCTGACCCTGACCGGTGCCTGCGCCGTGCACTGCCGTTACTGTTTCCGGCGCCACTACCCCTACAACGAGCACAACCCGTTGAATACGCAGTGGGAACAAAGCCTTGACTACCTGCGGAAACATCACGACATAAAGGAAGTGATTCTCAGCGGCGGCGACCCGCTGAGCCTTCCGGACAGCCGTCTGGCCGGGCTGGTCGCCGATCTGGAAGCGGTCCCGCATATCGAAACCCTGCGCATCCACAGTCGTCTGCCGGTGGTATTACCCGAGCGCGTGGACACGGAAATGACCGCCTGGGCCGAAAAAACCCGGCTGCGACTGGTTCTGGTCATTCATTGCAATCACGCCAACGAGCTCGGTCGCCCGGTAGCAGCCGCTATGGCAAGTCTGCGTGCAATCGGGGTGACCCTGTTGAACCAGTCGGTCCTGCTGCGCGGGATCAATGACAGCAGCACAGCTCTGATCGATCTCAGCGAGCGGCTGTTCTCCATAGGTGTACTGCCCTACTATCTCCACCAGCTCGACCGCGTACAGGGTGCCGCTCATTTTGAGGTCGACGACAAAACAGCTGGTGCCCTGATCACAGAAATGCGCCGCCGGCTGCCCGGCTACCTGTTGCCACGGCTGGTTCGCGAACAGCCCGGCGAAATTGCCAAAACCCCGCTGTAGGGACGGTCTCGTAACTGCAATATTCAGTTTCCCGCCCACGGGACGATAGCCCACCCGTAGGGCAGGAGGTACCGCCTGCCGGGCAGAGAACCAGTGGACGAAAAGTATATGCAACTTTCTGTACCGCAGCGCAGCACGCCGCAGAACGGTGCGTTCGACAGTAGAACGCACAGCGTAAAAGTCTGGATCGGCACTCTGCCGATGGCCAATATAGGCGAAACGACCCGACTTTTATTCGGCACTCTGAATAATCTGAATTGTCAGGATATTCCCCCGCAACAGCGCTTCAGGGCGCTGGAACAGTTACGCAGACCCGTCCGCTTCGTCACCGAAAACATGCAAAGGCACTTTGTTGGCCAGTGTTTCCCGCTGGGCGGAAGAAATCTGAAAATTGCCCATCTGGCACGTGAAATAACCCACAGCCTGGCAACCGGGTACAAGGTACTGGTTATGGACCAGATAGCCAGTACCAGACGCCAGAACCGCAAGCTTCTGGTCATGTCAATTCATCGCTCCATCCGCTTGCTGAGCAACGTGCTGTTAAAAGCATATCAGGTATACGAACTTCACCCGGACTCAGTCTGGTTCGAAATTCACGCGCTGTTCCGCTACGCCGAGGAAAACAGCCTGCTGGATGTTGTGGTTGCTGACGACACGGATAGTGAACGAAACACCTCGACCATCGCGGATGTCTACAAACAGATACTGCTGCTGGCGCTTGCCGGCCCCTATCGGCTGCGCCCCGAGGAAGTCGAGCAGGTCTACCGGCTGTCGGGAAGCTGGGCCGCCAGCAGCGAGCTGCAACCGCTGGATGACAGCCCCGGCGCACTGTTTGTCGTAAATCTGGACCAGGACCAGCCACCAGGCTACCTGATGCTGCGGGACAGTGTTGACACTCGCAGCAGCTGCCGCACCGTGAATACAGCCGGCCTGGCGGAACATGCAGGCTCTGCACCGGCCCGCAAAGCAGCCACAGACCGGCAAACCGGCAACATCAACCTGGACACCCTCAAGCACCTGGCACTGGCCTGGGGCGTGGTACCGAAGCGGCGCTTCTCACGCCTGCGCGATCACTCCCAGGTCATTGTCACCATGGGACTTAGCTCCATCCACTACTTTGTCAGCGGCGAAGTCGCATTCAACGAACTGTCTGTCAGTGAGGAGTGCCATACCGAATTGCGAACAACGCACCCAGGTCCGCATTTCAGGGGAATTTCCGACTTCCAGGACCGGGTACGGACAAACACTCCGGCCGAAATCTGGAGCGATCATATGCAGCTCGAGGGACAGGCCGCAGCGACTGCCACTGAACAGGCAGTGGCCCGTGCGGCTGCCGGCATACAACTGGATATGAGTCACCGGAGCCAGAACTGGAAAATGGTGAACATCAGCGCCGGAGGCTACTGCCTGCTGTGGGATAACCTTGAATCCACTCGTGCCCAGGTGGGTGAACTGCTGGGCATTCGGGAAGAAAACGATCCCGATACCTTCCACTGGAGGCTCGGTGTCGTACGCTGGATGAAATCCATCAAAAGCCGCGGCCTCGAACTGGGAGTTCAGATGTTATCGCCCGGCGCCGTAGCCGTCGCGGCCCGACCGGACAAAAAAGGCGCCCGCGACAAGGACTTTACCCGCAGCCTGCTGCTACCCGACATCGCTTCTATCCAGCAACAGGCCACACTGGTTCTGCCGTCACCGCCGTTCAGGCTCGGCGACACGGCCATTGTGAACTGCCACGGGAAAAATGTGCGCGTAAAACTGACCAGGATGGTGGAAAACACCGGCAGCTTCGCCCAGTTCCAGTACACTTCACTGGGGGAAATTGATCAGCCTCACAAACGAACGAAAAATATCAACGGCGATCCGGAATATTTTGATGATATCTGGGAAACGCTCTGAGCAGGCAGGCTCCCAGTGTACTGTAACGAATAAACTATTCACTTGGGGACGCGGGAC
>JAUXGZ010000003.1 GCA_030621785.1 Gammaproteobacteria bacterium
CGCACAGCAACACACCATCCGCTACAGCCGCCCCGGAACTCGCATCGACCTGGGCGGAATTGCCAAGGGACACGCAGTAGACCGTAGCCTGGCACTGCTGAAACAGATGGGTATCGAACATGCACTGATCACCGCGGGTGGCGACAGCCGGGTAACGGGAGACCGCTGGGGACGCCCCTGGACTATCGGAGTGCGTAACCCGCGCGACAGGGACAAACTGGTAGCAGTCGTTCCCCTGATGGACGTTGCCGTATCGACATCCGGTGACTATGAACGCTTCTTCGAGGAAGACGGCGTGCGCTATCATCATATCATCGACCCGGCGTCGGGCGACTCGGCGCGTGAACTGCGCAGTGTCACTATTATCGGCGCCGACGCCACCACCACCGATGCACTGTCTACCAGCGTTTTTGTTCTTGGCCTGGAACGCGGCCTGGCACTGGTCAACCGCCTGGCAGATACCGACGCCATTCTGGTCGATGGTAACGGTCGCATGCATTATTCGGCGGAGCTGGAAAGCGTCAGGGAAACCGGTCAAAACATCAAGCCCCGGTCAGCATCCGGCACGCCCTGACAACAAGCTGACAGCCCTGAACCGCACCTGGCAGCCTCCATTTCCCGAAATTCCGGCCGACAAGCTCCCTGTATCCCGGAATGGCACAAAGTTTGCGGTTTTTCCGGCAGCCGACAACAGAAATGTGATCGGCTTCATAACCCGCCTGTGACCGGTATGGCAATCACCGTCGCAGTAGCGGGACATACTGCACGTGGGCAGCATTCGTTGTCCGGGACGCCGGGAGGGCGTATGAAAATTTGTTCCAGAATCGCAGCCGGGCTGCTGCTGTGGCCTCTGCTGTGTAGCGCCGAACCATCCGCGCCGCCGGACCCGGGCTTATCCGAACAGGTACAGGACCTGAAAAAGCAGGTACTGGAACTCAATCGCGACCTGTTCCTGCTCGAGGAGGAACTGCTGTTTCCCTCCAACACCCAGGTATCGGTATTCGTATCCATGGACGTCGGCGAATTCTTCGCACTCGACTCGGTCAAGCTGAAGATCGACGGCAAGGAAGTAGCCGATTACCTGTACACCGAGCGAGAAGTGAAGGCGCTGGTACGTGGCGGCGTGCAACGTATCCATATCGGCAACCTGCGTACCGGAGAACACGAACTGGTCGCCTTCTTTACCGGCAAGGGTCCGCACGGCCGCGACTACAAGCGTGGTGCCACCATGAAGATCACCAAGGCACTGGGCCCAAGCTACGTTGAACTGAAAATCGTCGACAGGACCAGTAACTACCGGCCCGAATTTGCCATCAAGGAATGGTAGTGTCCAGGCAGCGCTTTTCGATCCCGCTACTTTTATTTCTGTTGGCATGTACGGTCGGCAGCCGGGCGGCGCCGGAACCGCCACAGCAAGTACGCGACCTGCATTATGGCGAAGTATTGTTTCATTTCTATCAGCAGGACTACTTCACCGCCATCACCCGCCTGATGATGGCCAGTGAACAGCAGCAGTTACAGCACCACGAAAACGAAGCCGAACTGCTACTGGGTGGCCTGCAGCTTTCCTACGGCATGCTCGATCAGGCCGAGGCACGTTTCCGCCGGCTGATCGGTCCTGATACCGATCCGGAAACAAAGAGCCGGGCCTGGTTTTACCTCGCCAGGATCGCGTACCAGCGCGGCTTGTTCCGCAAAGCCCGTAGCGCACTGCAGGAAGCCGGCCTGCCGGATAATCCCGGTCAACGGGCAGAACTGCTGCTGTTGACCGCCAACGTCCGTATGGCACTGGGCGAAAATAATGAAGCGGCCGAAGCGCTGTCCGACGCACGGGCACCGGAAGACTGGCACGAATATCTGAGAATCAACCGGGGCATTGCACTATTGCGAGCCGGCCACACCAGCGAAGGGCGCGAAGTGCTCGATCAACTGGGCCAGTCCCGCGCCGGCAACGAGGAACTGCGCGCCCTGCGGGATCGCGCTAACACCGGTCTGGGTTACGAACTGCTGCGCGCCGGTGAAGCCGGACAGGCCCGTGACTACCTGGGCCGCGTCCGGCTGAGTGGCCCTTATATGCAGGCCGCACTGCTGGGTGCAGGCTGGGCCGACGCCGACCTGGGACACTACGAAGAAGCGCTGGTACCCTGGCTAAAATTACTCGAACAGAGCAGTTTCGACGCCCCCGTTCAGGAAGCGCAGCTGGCGGTTCCCTATGCATTTACAAAACTGGGGGATAACCAGCGCGCCATTCATTTCTATGAAGCCGCTATCGCGCACTATGACCGGCAGCAACAGGATCTGGACACAGCCATCGACAGCGTTCAGTCCGGCGCCATGCTGGCATTGCTGGATCAGGCCGATACCGGCACCTCCGGCGGCTGGCTGCACGCCAACCCCGAGCTGAAAAATGCACCGGCCGATCGCTACCTCGTCGATGTGTTGTCCGGCAACCGTTTCCAGGAAACCCTGAAAGACTACCGGGACCTTGGCTACCTGAACGTGCTGCTGGGCGAGTGGCAGGAAAATATCGGCGTTTACTACGACATGGTCGACGCGCGCCGACTGGCCTACCAGCAGCGAGAACCGCTCATCCGCGCACAACTGGAACAAAATAGCGCCCGCTCACTGGGCGAACGATGGCAACAATACCGGCAGAAACTCGACCGGCTGCAGGCAGACGATGACCCGCAGGGCCTGGCCACCGGCAAGGAACAGCAACAGTGGCAAATGCTTGAACAGCTTCAGGCGCGGCTGGCAGCCATGCCTGGCAACCCTCGCCAGGAAAAAATGCTGGAGCGGGCCAAATGGCTGCAAGGCGTACTCTACTGGCAGATCCAGGCAGATTACAAAACCCGGCTGTGGAAAATACGCAAACAACTCGGGGCGCTGGAAAGCGGCGTAGCGGAAGCCACGCAGCGGCACGAGCAGGTCAGCACAGCGCTCAGCAATGTCCGCAACGGTTTCGCCGGTTACGAACAGCGTATCGAGGTACTGCGCAAGCGCATCTTCGCACTGCAACCGGACATTCGTCAGGCGCGCACCGATGCCAGTGTCGTGTTACGCCAGCTGGCGCTGCAGGAACTCGAACAGCGCAGGCAACGCCTGGCCAGTTACCGCAGTCAGGCCCGCTATGCGCTGGCCCGCACCTACGACCAGCTGGCGCATAACGGAGAACCTGGATGAAGCACCACGCACGTCTGCTGGTGCTGACTCTGGGGCTGGCAGCTACCGGCTGCTCTTCCCTGTCAGAACACAATGACGCCACCATCAGTTCGCTCGAAAGTCCGGAACTACCGGAGGTGACGGCAGCCACGCCGCAGGACAACCGCGCAGCCGCCATGCGTCACTACCAGGCATTTCTTGACGAATCTTCCGATAACCGCTTTGTTCCCGAGGCCATGCGCCGACTGGCCGACATCTACCAGGCCGAGGAACAGGAAGCTGTCATGCAGGGTACTTCCCTGCCCGGCAGCACAAATTCGCGCGCCGCAGAACTGTACGCAGAACTGCTGCAGCGGTTTCCGCAACACGAGCGCAACGACAGCGCCCTTTATCAGCTGGCCCGCGCCCATGAACAAAGTGGCGACCTGCAGCCCTCCATGCTGGCGATGACCCGCTATTCCACCGACTATCCCGGCGCCAACAGGTACGACGAGGTCCAGTTCCGCCGTGGCGAGTACCTGTTCACCCGGCGTGACTATGCCGGCGCCGAGCTTGCCTACCTGGCAGTACTCGACCGGGGCACGGATTCCGTATTTCATCGTCAGGCGCTGTACAAGATCGGCTGGGCACGCTTCAAGCAGGACCACTACGAAACAGCACTGGATGCCTACATACAGTTGCTGGACGAGAGCATTGTCACGCATGCCTCGGCAAGCTTGCCGGATAATCTGGAACGTGCCGAACAGGAACGCGTCGAGGACACCCTGCGCGCAGTCAGCCTGAGTTTTTCCTACCTTGGTGACAGCACGGAAATCCGCAATTACTTCAGCAACCGCGGTCCGCGGGAATACGAGCCACTGCTGTACGCAAAACTGGCCGCCCTGTACCTGAGCAAGGAACGCTACACCGATGCCGCCGAAAGCTACCGGCTGTTTGCCCGGGTACATCCACAGCACCGGGAAGCACCCCTGTTCCAGTCGCGGGTAATCGATGTCTTCAAACAGGCCGGATTCAGTAGTCGGGTACTGGAAGAAAAGCAGGCCTTCGTGGAACGCTATCAGCCCGCCAGCGATTACTGGAAGGAACGCGACCCGGCGGCGGCCACCGATGTCATGCGCCAGGTACAACGCCACCTTGCCGATGTAGCGCAGCACTACCATGCCCGGGCGCTGGAAGTGAAAAACACTGCCGGCTGGGATGCAGCCGGGAAATGGTACCGCCTGTACCTGTCATCGTTCCGCAACAGCGAACGCGCCCCCTACATGAACTTTCTCTACGCAGAGTTGCTGACCAGTGCCGACAGGGATGCACAGGCAGCGGCCGAATACGAACAGACTGCTTATGCATACGGCAGCTACGACAAGGCGGCGGAAGCAGGCTATGCAGCGGTGCTCGCCTACCGAAAGCACGAGGCCAGGGTGGACGCGCAGCACAGACCCGATTGGCACCGACGCTCCATTGACAGCAGCCTGCGCTTTGCCGCCGCGTTCCCCACACACGAATATGCGCTTCCGGTGCGCACCCTGGCTGCCCGGCAGCTGTATGTGCTGGGTGATTATCAGGCCGCGATCGAAGCCGCCCGGCCGGTGAGTATCGATACCCGGGCATCACAGAAACTGCGCACCACAGCCTGGACGGTTATTGCCCATGCACAATTTGATCTGCATGACTTCGAACAAGCCGAAGCTGCCTATCAGCAGGTACTGGCACAACCCGGCCACAAGAAAAGCGAGTATGCAAAGCTGCAGGAGAAACTTGCCGCCAGCATTTACAAGCAAGGTGAACAGGCACGCGAGCGGGGCGAGCTGAACATAGCCGCGCAGCACTTCCTGCGTATTGCCGGCGCGGTACCCGCATCCGGCATCAATACCACCGCCCAGTACGACGCCGCAGCCGCGTATATCGCGCTGAAGAACTGGCCCGATGCAATCCGTATTCTGGAACGCTGGCGTCAAAACAATCCGCAGCACCAGCTGAATACCGATGTAACCCGCAAGCTCGCAGTCCTCTACCAGGAGAACAAACAGCCGGTGCAGGCGGCGGCCGAGTTCGGGCGCATCGCTGAGCGCGAAAAGGATCCGGCACTCCGACGCGAAGCCCTGTGGACCATGGCCGGTCTCTACGAACAGGCTCGTATGGACAGACAGTCCATTACGGCGTGGAAGAACTACATCCGGCAGTTCCCGCAACCGCTGGAGCCATCCCTGGAAGCGCGCTACAAACTGGTATTACTGTACGGCAAAGCCGGCGTCACCGACAAACAGCGCTACTGGCAAAAACAGATCATCGCAACCGATCGGAACGCCGGGCGGCAACGCTCCGATCGCAGCCGCTTCCTGGCGGCACACGCGCAGCTTGCCCTGACCGCGGCAGATCTTGCTGCCTACCAGGCAACCCGACTGCGTGAACCCCTGAAGAAAAATCTGGCGCGCAAGCAGAAATACCTGCAGGCAAGCATCAAGGGTTACAAGGCCGCCGCCGCTTACCAGGTATCGATGGTGACCACACAGGCCACCCATGAAATCGGCACACTGTATCGTGACTTCGGCAAGGCGCTGATGGAATCCGAGCGGCCGGGCGGGTTAAATGCCGAGGAACTGGAGCAATACGAAATACTCCTGGAAGAACAGGCCTATCCGTTCGAGGAAAAAGCTATCGCAGTCTACGAAACCAACGCGCAGCGAATCCCCGCCGGCATATACGACAAGTGGGTGCGCAAAAGCATGGCGTCACTGGCCGAACTGATGCCGGTACGTTACGCCAAACAGGAAAGAGGTGAGAAATTTGTCGCCGTTTTACAATAAATTCTGCATCGCCGTACTCACTGCCGTGCTACTGGGTGGATGTACCGGCAGCATGGTAAAACCGGACGCAGGGAGTACGCCACAAGCCGCCACCAAACTGCCGCGCGCATACGAACAGGCACTGGGCCTGATGCGTACCGGCGACTACCCGGCAGCCATCCCCGCACTGCAGGCCTTCATCGAGGAGCAGCCGGAACTGGCCGGTCCCCGGGTCAATCTCGGCATTGCTTTCCGCCAGACCGGCCAACATGACAAAGCTCTGCAAGCACTGCACGAAGCCGTGCGACTGAACCCTGACAGTGCCACCGCCCATCATCAGCTGGGTATCGAGTATCGCGAACAGGGCCGCTTCGAGTCAGCACAGCAAGCCTATCAACAGGCGCTGACGCTGGATGCGGATTACGCCCTGGCGCACCGCAATATCGGCATCCTGTACGACCTGTACCTGCAACAGCCGGTGCTGGCACTCGATCATTACCGCAGCTACCTGGAACTGGAAACTGAACCTGACAAAACCGTCAACCGATGGGTAGTCGACCTGGAGCGCCGCACCGCCAGTGCGCAGGCGAGTGCCAAACCATGAAAGCGCGTCAGCACCGGGTATGTGGCTATCTGACTGCACTGCTGCTGTTCTGCAGTCTTGCCCCGGCAACGGCCACCGAACGCCTGGAGCTCGATGGCATGGCCGTCATCGGTAATCGTGAGCTCCCCAAGGCTCTGTTCATTGTTCCCTGGAAAGACCCGGGTGCCGCCGAAGCACCCAACCGGCCGGTCAACAGCCTGGTCAATGAGACCCTGCAACCCGTCGATCCGGAAGTTTTCCGCAGAAAACTTCAATATTTCGACACAGTTCACAAAACAGACTAAAGCTGCCGGGCTTTGGCCCCGAAAACCCGTACGTTACTCATAAGGAGTTCAGCATGGATATCTATTCATCACTCGTTCAGTTCTTCCAGTCCGGCGGACTGTTCATGTACCCCATCGTGGTAGTGCTGGCTCTCGGGGTCGCTATCGCCGTGGAACGCTACGTCTATCTGACGGCCGCACGCGCCACCAACCAGCGTGTGTGGAAACAGGTAATGCCGCTGCTGATGGAAGGCAAGTACAGTCAGGCAGTCGCCATCACCGAGAAATCCCGGGCAGCGCTGGGACGCATTCTGCGCTACGGACTGAACCGTGCAGATGGCTCACAAAAACGTGACGACGTGGAAGTGGCCATGGAGGAAGGCCTGATGGAGACCGTGCCACGGCTTGAGAAACGCACTCATTACCTGGCTACCTTCGCCAATATCGCCACCCTGCTGGGACTGCTCGGCACCATCATGGGACTGATCCAGGCCTTTACCGCGGTTGCCAATGCCAATCCGGCGGAGAAAGCCGACATGCTGTCTGCCAGTATCTCGGTAGCCATGAACACCACGGCCTTTGGCCTCATGGCCGCCATCCCGCTACTGCTGATCTACACTGTGCTGCAGACCAAGACCACCGAGCTGGTCGATAGCCTGGAAATGGCTTCCGTGAAATTCCTCAATATCCTGACCGAGCGTAAGGGAACCGCTGCCTGATGAAACGGCGCTGGCGCAAACAACACACCGGGGCTCCGGCCGAAGTAAATATTACGGCCTTCATGAACCTGATGGTCATCCTGGTACCGTTCCTGCTGATCACTGCCGTGTTCTCCCGCATCACCGTGCTAGACCTGAACCTGCCGGCGCCCGGAAGCGCACAACCACTGTCTGCAAGGGACGAACCGGAACTGCAACTGGAAATTACCGTGCGCGAAGAGGCTATCGAAATCGGCGACCGCAAGCGCGGGCTACTGAAGTTTATCCCGGTAGCAAGCGACGGCAGTCACCTGGTGAAAGTATCAACGATGCTGCAAAGCATCAAGGCACGCTACCCCGACAAGCAGGATGTAACCCTGCTGCTGGAGAGCGATATCACCTATGAGCGGGTGGTGGAAATGATGGATACCCTGCGCGTCGCACGGGTCGAGCAGGAAGACGGGGCTGTCTTTGCTGAACTGTTCCCTGCCATTTCCATCGGCGACGCGCCGGTTGTGGATCTGCGCACCGCTAAAAGGAACCGCAAATGAAGCAGTCGCGGCGCGCCAGACGCATGCAGCGTCACCACCAGCGCAACAAAGGCACACCAGCCTTTAACCTGGTGTCACTGATGGATATCTTTACCATCCTGGTATTTTTTCTGCTGGTCAACTCCGGTGAAGGTGAAGTGCTGCCGAGCACCAAAAGTGTCGAACTGCCGGAATCTATCTCTGAACAGAAACCCGAACAGAACGTTGTTGTGATGGTCACCAGAAAAGACGTCCTGGTGCAGGGTACACCGGTAGCCACACTTGCTGCGATCGACAAGCGAGACCGCGCGGCGATCAACTCGCTGCTGGGTGCGCTGCAGGCACAACAAAAGGCCCGCATCCTTGGCAACAGCAAGGCCGCGGTGCCTGCCGTCACTATCATGGGCAGCAGGCAGATTCCCTATCACCTGCTGAAATCTGTCATGGCCGCCTGCACCGAAGCGGGTTACGGCAAGATTTCACTGGCGGTATTGCAGAAACCGGCGCAGGAAAGCTAGCTTATGTCGATGGTCTATTCCCATTCCCTGCTGCTGCCCTGGTCGGTCTCGTCAGAAGATCAGCGCCGTTTTCGCGGGATACTGGTCGGCATGCTGGTGTTTACGATGGTGCTGGGGATCACCATTCCCCTGTTGCCGGTATTCAAGGCAGCCGCACAACAGGAGGTTCAGCTTCCACCGCGGATAGCCAAACTGATTTTCGAGAAACGTACCGAACCGAAACCACCACCGAAGCCCGAGCCGGTAAAAAAAGCCGAACCCAAAGCGGATAAAAAAGCATCGAAGAAACCTCTGCCGAAAAAGAAAGTGCCGCCGAAAGTAGCAAAGAAACCGGCGCCCAAACCAAAAGTGGATGTCGTCGAACAGGCGCGCAAAAAAGCTTCCAGCGCCGGCCTGCTTGCCATGTCGGATGCGCTGGCTGATCTGCGCGACCAGTCTGTCGATGAGTTGCAGGGAGGGAAACGCCTGAGCAACAGCGGCACCAAAGCCAACCGCACCGAGCGTTCCCTGCTTAGCTCAAGAGTCGGTTCTGCCAGCAAGGGCATCAATACCGCTGCCCTGAGCCGTGACACCGGTTCCACACAACTGGCTGGCCGCACCGCGACCCAAGTAAAAAGTTCCATCGATGCGCTATCACCGAACCGAAAATCGCAAGGCAACCGTCGCAGTGCTTCGCGTAGCATCGAGGAAATCCAGATCGTGTTCGACAAAAACAAGAGCGCTATCTACAGCATGTACAACCGCGCGCTGCGCAAGGATTCAACCCTGCAGGGCAAGCTTGTTCTGCAACTAACCATTGCACCGTCCGGCAAGGTTACCGGCATCGAACTGGTTTCCAGCGAGCTCGGCGATCCGGCACTGGAACGCAAACTGGTGCAACGCATCAAGATGATCAACTTTGGTGCCAAAGCAGTAGGTAGCGTCACACTCACCTATCCCATTGACTTCCTGCCGGCATAAGCCCGGCAATACCCGAGGCAAGCATCATGCGTAAGCGCATACGATTACTCACTGCACTCACTATCCTGCTGCTGTTCGGCTGTTCCGGTGACAACGGAGAGTCCGAGTCTGCTACACGGGCAACGGCACCCGTCAACACCAGCCGCGTATCGACCGAGAATGTGTTCAGCAGCCAGGTACAGGCCCTCGAACAAGCGGAACAGGTCGACCGGATGGTACTGGAACATAAACGGGCCATTGACGCCCGGCTGCAGTAATTTTCGTCTCGATACGGCAACCGGGTCTGTTCCGTCCCCGGAAAAAACAGTGCGACCGGCTGCCCGTTTTCGTATACAATGTTTCGCATCAGGCAAATAGCGATCCGTGACCGCTGTCTTGTGACGCTCTGGCCTGGACTACAAATTGGTTGCGTATCCTTTAAGTCTACTCAGAAGCTCCATCCGGTATCTCCTGTAATTCACCTTTTTGAGATCTGCAATTAATTACGTGTTTATTTTTTATACTATTTTTCGAAGGTAATTTACATGACTACAGGTACCGTTAAGTGGTTCAATGAAGCCAAGGGCTTCGGCTTTATCTCTCCGTCTGATGGCAGCGCCGATGTGTTCGTGCATTTCTCTGCCATCCAGGGCGGTGGCTTCAAGTCACTGGCGGAAGGACAGGCGGTCTCGTTTGACGTTGAAAATGGCCCCAAGGGTCTACAGGCTGCAAACGTTAACCCGACCAGCTGATAATTCCTCAGCAAGCCCCATAAAAAAGAACCCCGCTCGCGGGGTTCTTTTTTTGACAGGGTGGCCAATCAGGGTGCCTGGCTTGACGGGCCGGGCGGCCCAAAGAACATCTGTTTCTGTATGGCAAGATCGGCAAAGTCCACCCGCTGGTCGCCATTGAGATCTGCATCCGGATCCGCGGTGAAGAATACGCTCTTCAATTTGGCCAGATCGGCGAAGTCGACCCGCAGATCATTATTCAGGTCCGGGTCACAGACGTTGCCATAGCCGTCGTCATCCGTGTCCAATTGACTGTTGCCGCCGGCATCGGGGTTGAGTGGCCCATTGGGTACGAGGATGCAGTTATCTTCGTTGTCTGAAATACCGTCACCGTCGAAATCCGAGGAGTTGCAGTAATGACTCAGGTCCTCATCGAAAATCACAGTACCTGCGATGTCTACTCGACCTGTATTCTCGTAGGTATTCCGGTCGTCATTACAACCCGGTACAACCGTGATACCGGCTGGCGGGCCGGTGAGATCGAGAACCTGGGCGGTAGCGGTATAGGTCCATGTTTCACCCGGTGAGAGGATCATATCCCCGTCATCGGTGGCAGTATCCAGTATCGGCGTCACTCCGGGTTGATTGTCTGTGACCGTAAGCTCGGCCTCCGCAAAAGTGTCTCCACCCGTGTTCATTACTTCATATGCCCACGTAATCGTCGCACCTGGTTCAATACGCGGCACGTCGGGATCATTCGCGCCATCAGCCTGATTGCCATTGGTGAGTTTCTCGACGCTGATAGCCGCGGAAAGTGGAACAGCTGAGAAATTGACTGCTTCAACATGCGCCAAATCAAATCCCGGTGCAGTTGGAAAGCCACCATTTTCAAGGCTCAGGACCTTCACTGAACGAACTTGTCCGGTAAAGCCGATACTGGCCAAATCAAAGCTCGTTAAAGTGGCCCCGTCTGCTACGCCGAGTAAAGTAAAGTCAGACGGGTTTGTCGAAAGCAGAGAACTTACATAAATTTCTGCATTTTCCGCAGCATTACCAACTTCGGAAATTAATACGTCATTACCTGGCCCGTCAATGATTACACCATTGACAAAACCAACGGTAACAAATGAACCTTCCGGCAATGACAGGTAATCGGATGTTGGGCCAGCATCATCGCCCAACACCACACTGAACGGTACACATCTGGCAGAAGAAGCGGGAGGAGGAAAGGCGCCACCCTGGCCTTCCGGGCATGACAATGATCCGTTTCCACTGTCAAAATACTCCACCACGATATCCGCGAACCCGCTTGCGTCGTCAGCATTGAGAAGATCCGTGTCGTGGCGGCGTTCTTCGCAGTCGGTAAGTCCGTTGGCATCGAGACACAACGATACTGGATCAGGCAAAGCCGATGCAGGAACCACATTCCCGGTTTGCGCCGCAACCGTCACGTCGATGACGCCCGCGGAATCCGGCGCACACGCTGTCCCGACCGGGTACGGGGACGCACCCGGGGCTACTCTTAACCGATCGTTGCGATCCTCACAGAATGCCGCAGCCGGCTTTGCTACTGTCGCCGACAGTATAAGCACCACAAGCATGGCCGGTCTGATTATTGCCACATCAACAGGACCCAGTGAATTTTCCACGTTCGCTCCCCGTAAATCCGGTTATCAGAGCCGCGCAAATAAATAATCGTCCAAAGATTGCGATGGACTTTTTATGTGAACCTTGCCGCAACACAAAAGCCGGGCCAAAAGACAAGCAAATTGGACGATTACTGATTTCCGCAGATCTTACGTGTCCGGCACAGCTTTACAAATCAATATAGGTCAGGATTCGAGAATTATCCACCCGCCTTTTCCGCCAGTATTAGTGACAATTGTGTTCTGACCCCGAATTCCGACATGGTTACCAATGAACGCACCACCCTCAGCACTGGTGCGCACCCCGCTGCTGGTACACTCAGTAATGCGCAATGCCTCGATCGTCAGTGTATTAGCGAAGGCGCTAATGTACCTTGCCTGCCTGATTTTGGGTTAGCTGGCAAACAGGGCTTACAAGTGGCGCAAGTAAAACAAATACAGTCGCTCGAAGCCGTTTTTGACCGAAATCAGCCTGGATGAGTGTCGTGGAAAAATATTCCAGAACGGCGGCTTGTCGTCACTGGCGGCGTGTAGCCACAACGCATCGTTTTCCATGTTCAGGATACAGGACAACTCGAAGCGATAGTTGCTATCCGGCGCCTGGCCTTTCAGCGTCGCGCGCATGTTTTTCGCCGCTGACTCGGCGCGCAGTTGCGCCATATGAGCCTGGTGGGGGACCCAGGGGGGTGGGTCTTCGTGGTTGCCGCAGTCACCAGCGGCAAACACCTGCTCCAGACCCTTTACCCGACTGTATTTATCGACATCGATATGCCCGCCGACCGACACCGGCAGGCAGGTCTTGTGTGTCCAGCCTGGCGCGGTAATACCGGGGGTAAACAACACCAGGTCCGCCGGCCTGAAGGTGCCATCCTTGTCGACCATGCCACCTTCGACGAATTCCGCCGGTTCGTAGCCATAGTCGAGCACAATACCCCGCTCCCGCAGGCTATCGGTAATCATCCCGGCCTCACCCGGCTTGATGTCGGGCGAAAACAGATGGATTTCGAATTGCTCCCGTACACCCCTCTTTTTCAGGGCATAGTCGAGCAGGCAGGCGCACTCATACATCTGCCCGCCGCGACCGGCGACAAAACCATCACGCTTGTTGAGTTTGAAACCGACGTAGATCACACCCCGCTGCAGGTGATCCAGCCTCTCCATGAAGGCATTCATAGCGTCTGGCCCGGCGCAGGGTGAGAAACTATGCTCCCCGGCACCAGGGATGTCGTCGGTCATAAAGGCCGGGCCGATGCCAATGAACAACGCATCATTGCGGTATGTTCCGTTGGTGGTCACTACCGTTCTGCCGCCATCCCGTATATCGACCACCTGGTCATCGACAAACCGAACATTGCGACGCCAGAGATAGCGGCGAATGTCTACGGTGATTCCCTGCCTGGTCTTTTTCCTGGTGATGAACTCGGGAATGGCCGGGAAGTAGACAAAATTCCCGTTGCCGATTACGGTGATCTCATAGCGCGAATACAGCCGGCGCAGAAAAAATGCAACTAGCGGATATACCGGCAGCACCAGCAGGTAGCTGAGAAAAAACAACGAGGCAAATCCATTGCCAATAATGATGATTTTCTTCTTCATTAGTATGTTCCTTGGCGAATCGCAGGCCTGTCAGTGGCCGCCATGAGTCCCACAGCCACTGACCAATGTCGCTTACTTAAGCATAATATCTACAACAGGACATTAATTTCGTCATCCCGGTCGGCGTAACCGATCCTGCCTTTCCGGAGATTGCTTCACTGCGTTCGCAATGACGGGGATTAGCCATAGCCGGCCGACCACTTGCAGCTTTCGGTCTGCCGGAATCTTTATCGGGTTCGGATGTTAAGGCTGTGGCGCCGGGACCGGTACGCCGATATCGCCGTCATGCACCGGCCATGCATCTTCAAGGGCGCTCTTGTAGCTGACACCCTGCAGACCACTGAGGAAGCTGAAGTCCCAGGCCTGACTCGCACCGTACTCCGTACCGGAGCGGTAGAAGCCTGACTGGATATTGCTAAACGGACCGGTATTGCGCAGACCAAAACCGGGCTGTTGGGTACACCAGGGCACGCCGGGGTCGCATTGGCCGAGATTGGCCAGATTCACATAGTACATGTGCCCCAGTTCCGAAACCGGAGCATGAGCATCATCCCGCCAGCCACCGTTCGACCCGTCAGTGGTGGCACCTGAAAAACCATGATCTGTGCTGGCATCCGAGCTTTTGCCGGTGTCAAAGCTGCTGCCATCAACCGGACTGACCATCGGTAAACGCCAGCCGTTGAACCCCAGGTAGTAAGCTGCATTCATGGCATCGATCCAGTGCAGCACACCTGGCCAGTTCATCAGTCCACTGGTATCGATGTAGCCATCCATGCCACTGCTGTCCGCTGGATGCGGACCCAGAGCAACCCTGGTCGGCAAACCAAATGTATCGGTCGCGGCCAGCTGCGCGTTGGCGAGCCAGGTAATATCCAGCAGCGTATCGTAATACGCATCGATCGTGGTCAAATTGCCGTCAAGATCACGTGGCTCAAGCGTACTCGCCCAGGTACCCGGCACCGGGCCGGCCTGTACGGTAGTAACAGCCGCCAGAACCAGGGCAGTGGCAAGCAGATATTTCCAGCGTGCTCGCATCACCGGTTCCTGACAAGCCCCGCGAACGTTTTCATTGTCTTCATCCTGCCCCTCGTTCAACACCCGGCCTTGCCGCCGGCATCGATCATTAATACAGCAAACCCGACACGTCTATACTACCGCAAGATCCGCTTCCGGCGACAGGGCCTCAGCCACCAGCGACTGGTAGAAACCGATATGATCAAAGGGTCGCCGGATGCTTTTTTTCGGCAGCCCGAGGTTCCAGCCGGCCTGCTCCAGGTGATCTGCCCGTATCACGCCCCTGAACGCTCCCCAGCTTGCCGATGCCACGCTGACCTGACTGTCGTTGTCACCTGCCTGGCCTTGCAACACGCGGCTTTGGCTACGATACAGCAGCGGCAGTTCCGTCACCGGACGGCAGCCGGCCCAGGAACGGTAACAAACGTCCGCGCGATCAGGCGTATCCCGGTTGAATTGTGCACAGGCGTGCGGAGTGAGTTCGAGAATACCGGGGTACAGGAAATGCCGGGCGAACGACTGCACCAGCCCACGCGTGTTCTCAACCCAGTGTACCAGCTCCGCACCCTGGTGTGGCGTGCCCACCGTGGTCAGAGAGCGAATCCGGCAAGCCGGATCCCGGTTGCTGATCAGATCACGTGCATCCAGTCCGCCCATGCTGTGGGCAATCAGGTGGATGTCCTCAGCCCGGAGTTGATCGATAAACACCTGCAATACACCGGCTCGACTGGCGATCGAAGCGGCAGAGGGAACCAGCGGATAATGAAAAGATACCCCTGGCACCTTCAAGCGCGTATCGAGGCCACGAAAGTAGCGAAACCCGGGCCACCATGAACGTACTGCGTCCGGACCCAGAATACCGTGCAGGAACACCACCGCCCGTTTCGACTCCTGTCTGTCTGCATTCACGTTCGCGTTACCTCCTCTTCCATTCACACGGCTTTCAATATGGCGTGGCCGCGATGCAACTCCGGCTGACCAGTGCGGCTCCTGAAGATCGAGGGTTATCCAAGTATAACGTTCCCGGATCGCCTTACCGTTGAATTTACGCACTATTCAGCTCAGTGAGCGCGGGTCATGCCTCTGACCGAATTGACCGCGCCTTGAAATGGACCGGCTTTTCAGGAACAAGCCTGCCTTTGTTTAAGCGTAGCGAGTTTAGGCAGGCGCTGAAAAGCCGGTCCATTTCAAGGTGAAAAGCGGTCATTTGAGGGAAGAGGCATGACCCGCGCTCACTGAGCTGAATAGTTACGAATTTACTAATCTTTCTCTGGTCAGTTATTTAAGCATTTACTAATAAGCAGGCGCCTTGCTATTATGAGAACCATTCTCGTTTATTGGGACGGATAAAAAAAGGATGTCCAGCCACCCCCTCAGTGATACCCCGGTTGGCCAGAAGGTTCGCCTGGTGGCCATCAGTGGCGGCAAGCAGCTCACCCGGCGCCTGCTGTCGATGGGCCTGACCGTCGGCTCCGAACTCGAGATCCTGGCCCATCGCGGCCGTGGGGTGGTGGTGGCGAAACAGGGCAACCGGGTCGCACTGGGCAGGGGCATCGCCGAAAAACTGCACGCGGTAAAACTCGACTGATGGCCGGTTGCTGCGAAAACGGCAAACCCGCACCCGGCAACCGGGCAGCGCTGACCATTGCACTGGCGGGTAACCCCAACTGCGGAAAATCCGCACTGTTCAATGCCTTTACCGGTATTCGCCAGAAAACCGGTAACTGGCCCGGCGTAACCGTCGATCGCAAGGAAGGCCGCTTCGAACTGGATGGCCGCGAGGTCGCGGCTATCGACCTGCCCGGCATCTATTCATTTGACGCCAGCTCGCTCGATGAAGAAGTCAGCCGTGACTACCTGCTGTCACGCGATGCCGACCTGGTGGTCAACGTCATCGATGCCTCCAATCTGGAACGCAACCTGTACCTCTCGGTGCAACTGCTGGAAATGGGCGTACCGCTGGTAGTAGCGCTGAACATGATGGACGTGGCGCGCAAACGCGGTATCGAAATCGATACTGAACTACTGTCGCGGGAACTGGGCTGCCCGGTGGTACCGGTAGTAGCGGTCACCCGGGAAGGCCTGAGCGAACTGAAAGCACGCATGCTGGCAGTCGTCGATAACCGGGAACAGGGCGGTTTTCCACTGGCCCTGGATGAAACCATCGAACAGGCGATTGTCGACCTGGAGCCGTCACTGGCGGAACTACCGGCCGCCAACCGGCGCTGGCTGACCCTGAAACTGATCGAAAGCGGCGACAGCGGCAATGAACTGGAAACGGCGGTGGGAGAAAAACTGCAATACTGGCGGCGCCAGATTGCCGGACGCGCCGGCGAGGACGCCGATATCCTCATCGCCGATTCGCGCTACGGCCACGCCCACACCCTGGCGCGAAGAGTCACGCGCAGCAAAGGTCTGCTGACCCGTACCCTGAGTGATCGCATCGATCAGATCGTGCTGGGTAAATGGACCGGCATCCCGATGTTCCTCATTATCATGTACCTGATGTTCCTGTTCACCATGAACATCGGCGGCGCCTTTATCGATTTCTTCGACGGCACGGCCAATGCCCTGTTTGTCAGCGGCTTTGGCGAACTGCTCAGCAGCCTTGGCGCGCCGGACTGGCTGCGCGTCTTTCTGGCCGACGGTGCCGGTGGCGGCGTACAGATCGTGGCCACCTTCATCCCCATCATCGGGGCGCTGTACCTGTTCCTGTCGGTGCTGGAAGATTCCGGCTACATGGCACGTGCCGCTTTCGTCATGGATCGCTCCATGCGCGCCATCGGCCTGCCTGGCAAGGCCTTCGTACCGTTAATCGTTGGTTTTGGCTGCAACGTGCCGGCAATCATGGCGACCCGCACGCTGGAAAACGAACGTGAACGCAAGCTCACTATTCTGATGAACCCCTTCATGTCCTGCGGAGCACGCCTGCCGGTATACGCGCTGTTTGCAGCCGCCTTCTTTCCTTCGTCGGGCCAGAACATCGTATTCGCGCTGTACCTTATCGGCATCGCCATCGCCATACTCACCGGACTGCTGATGAAAAACACCCTGCTGCCCGGCAAGAGCAGCGGTTTCATGATGGAGCTGCCGCCCTATCACCTGCCGACCCTGAAGGGCATCTCTCTGCGTGCCTGGGACCGGGTACGCGTGTTCGTAAAAGAGGCCGGCCAGGTCATCATTCTCATGGTGCTGGCGCTGAACCTGCTGAATTCCATTGGCACCGATGGTTCCTTCGGTAACGAGGACAGTGAACAATCCGTCCTCAGCGCGACCAGCCGCGCCCTGATCCCGATGTTCGCGCCGATGGGTATCCAGGAAGACAACTGGCCGGCCGTGGTCGGCGTCGTTTCCGGTGTGCTGGCCAAGGAAGTGGTAGTCGGCACGCTGGACAACCTGTACGCGAGCCTTGCCGAAGATGGATCCGGTGCGGAAGAAGCCCCGTTCGATCTCTGGCAGCAACTGGGCAATGCTGCCGCTACCATCCCGGCCAATTTTGCAGCACTGGGCGAAGCGCTGCTGGATCCCATTGGCCTGGACCTGGGTGACCTTTCCGACCGCGGTGCCATTGCGGCGGAACAGGGCGTCAGGCAAACAGTATTCGGCACCATGCAGGAGCGTTTCGACGGCCAGATCGGTGCCTTCGCCTACCTGCTGTTCGTGCTGCTGTATTTCCCCTGCGTGGCCACCATGGGCGCCATCAAGCGCGAGGCCGGCCGGCCCTGGGCCATATTCGTGGCCGGCTGGACCACGAGCGTCGCCTACATCACCGCCGTCAGCTTCTACCAGGTTGCCAACTGGAACGCCCACCCGACCAGCTCCGCGCTGTGGCTGGGCGGACTGTGGGGCGCCTTCGCCATGCTGATCGTGTTCCTGCGTCGCTGGGGACAGCGTGGTCAACAACCGGCTGCGGCTGCGACCGCGAGCGCCAAGGCATGAGCCGGGATGATCCTGTCTGATATCCGCCGTTACCTGGAACAACGCGGCCAGGCTACGCTGGCCGATATCGCCCTGCACTTTGACGCCAGCCCGGATGCCGTGCGTGGCATGCTGGAAGTCTGGATGCGCAAGGGCAGGGTTCAGCGCCGAATGGCAACCGGTTCCTGTGGCAGCAGCTGCAACCAGTGCGCCCCGGCGGCGACCGAGATCTACGTATGGGGAGGCCGCGAAGACGACCCCGACGCGTCGCTACCCGACAGTTGCGGACACCGGGCGTAGGTTGTCCCGTGCTTAGCGGGCCAGATAATCCAGCACGATACCGGCAAACACAACGGCACCGAACCAGTTGTTATTCAGAAACGCCTGAAAACAGGCCTTTGGCTCGCGATCGCGTATCAGGTATTGCTGGTACAGGGCCAGCGCAGCCGCCAGCAGCAAACCAAAAGAGTAATAACTTCCCAGGTCCGCAACCTGCCCCGCCAGTGACAGTGCACCCAGCACCATCAACTGGATAACAGCGATGATCGCACGGTCGGCATCACCGAACAGGATCGCGGTGGACTTCACCCCGATTTTCACATCATCTTCCCGATCCACCATGCCATACATGGTGTCGTAGGCGGTTGCCCACAGGACCGTAGCGATGTACAGCAACCATGCCATCCTCGGCACGCCGCCGGTCTGCGCGGCGAAGGCCATCGGCACCGCCCATCCGAATGCGGCCCCCAGATAAATCTGGGGCAGGCTGGTATAGCGTTTCATGAAAGGGTAGCTTGCCGCCAGCACTACGCCCACCAATGACAGGTAGATAGTCAGCCGATTCAACAACAATACCAGCGCAAACGCGGCCAGACACAGAATGGCAAACAGGAGCAGCGCCTCCACCGGCTGGACACGACCGGCAGCAACGGGACGATCCCTGGTGCGTGCCACGTGGGGGTCGAAACCGCGGTCCGCATAATCATTAATCACGCACCCGGCCGAACGCATCAGGATTACACCGGCGACAAACACCAGCAGCACCGGCAGATCGGGGTGTCCTTCACTGGCAATCCATAAGGCCCACAGCGTCGGCCACAGCAACAGGAGGATGCCGATCGGTCTGTGCAGGCGCATCAGCAACGCGTATTGAACCAGTCTGTCTTTCATTCCCGCAGTACGCCTTCTCTATACGCCCAGTTCCGGCAGAAATACTTCTGTCACCAGCAAGGGCTTGCCCGCGACGCGAAAAACCGAGCGCCGCCCCCATATGATCGAGGGCTTGCTATCCAGACCATAGACCGCGGTCGAGAACATCGCCTGCCCATGGCTGATCCTGGCCAGTTCCACGATGCCCCGTCGCATGCCGGGATCGGCAAACAGGCGGGCACCCAGCGGGCGATTGCCCAGGTACACCAGACGCCGCTGGGCGCCGGTAAGTGTACCCGCCGGAATAATGGTACGTGCAAACACCCAGGGCCTTTCGTCACACAACAGCCGCACCTCGCGCACCCAACCAATCGACGATGCGCGCATGTCGAGCACCCTGGATTCGTCCAGGCGTGGTCGGTACCAGCCCTCGTCCAGCACCTGCACACGGAAGCGGCCTCCACAGGCGCGTTTCAGCCGGTCAGTCAACGAGGCAGGATCGAGCAACCAGGCACGCAGTTCCGCAGGGATTTTGGTGCGACTCCAGCGCCGGTGACTGATCCAGGCCGGGGCGGTAATCGTTTTGCGGGCACGTGGCACAACGGGAATTCTCCGGATACTTCGACAGGAGGATTATCGCAGAAGAACCGTTGAAATGTGCACCGCCCGGCATGAATCGCATCACAGTTCGGAAAACCGGGCAGCCATCTGCGCCTCGAACAGGACCCGATTCACAGTCTGGCCTTCATAAAGGCCGCAGTGGTGCCGCAAACCTGTCACGAGGACTGAATTTGAATGAAATCTGCGTGACCACTACCAATCCGGACTGGCTGGGAAACCTTGGCCGTAGACTGCAAAAACCGCTCGACCGTTCCGAGCGCCTGCGACTGGGCCTGCTTTGTGTTGCCAATGCAATCGGCTGCCTGCTGGTCCTGTCTCCGGCACTTCTGAGTATGACGGCAAGTGCTGCAGCCCTGTATTTCGGCCAGCATCTGAACGGCCCACTCGACTGGTTTCTGTTTGAGTTACTGGGCGTGTGCGCGCTGTTATGCGGCATTGTGGCCGCGGACCTGCTGTTTTCACGCCCGGATTTCGCTAGCGGCGTTCCGCTCACAGAGGCACAGTCTCCCGAGCTGTTCGCCATGCTGAAACGCCGACTGTCCCATTTCAGGCTGGAGACTGTTAACCAGGTATACCTGGACGACGGCACAGAGTTGCAGATCGATGCTTCTCCGCGCTGGCTGTTGCCGTTTGTGCACCGGCGGCAACTGCGTATCGGCGCGGCACTGCTGTTCTTCCTTAGCCCGGCACAGTTCCGTCTGGCCCTGGCAGGCACCGTATCGGCACATGCAACGACCCGCCACAGCATGCGCGGCTCGCTGGCCCAATCGCGCCGTGACTGGAACAGAATTGCCACGGCCGTCAACCGGCGCAGTTCGATCAGCTCAAAAATCCTGCGCCGGCCACTCGGCTGGATCGCGGCACTGGTTGATGCGCTTGGCAAGGGACTGGAGCAACACGACAGACAGATGCAATACCGCTGGCTGCGAAACAATACCGACGAAAGAAGCGCCACCGAACTGCTCGCAGCCCGGACTGTCGCAGCCGAATTTCTCGATAAACAGTACTGGCCGATGATACTGAAAGCGGCCGATCGCTGTCCGCAACCCGTAGTGCACCCGTTCGGACATTTCGAGTTGCTGCTGCAACGCACACTGCAGGAAGCCGACGTCCGGCGCTGGCTGACGAATGTCCGCACTCGCTCTGCAGATCATTGTGACCTGCTCGCCGAGCTGGGCATCGATTTCCTGAAATGGGCCGGCACCCCGACCGACAGTGCATACAACGCCCTGTTTGCCGCGCCCGCTGTGCTGGACCGGCTGGACCATTACTGGCGTAAACAGATCGAACCCGAATGGAACCAACGCCATCAACACTTTCAGCAAAAACAGCAGCGCTTTGAAAGACTGCAGGAACTCGCCACGCAACAGGCCTTGCATGGCCGTTCCGCACTGCGTTATATCAAACTCGCAGCCGACCTGCTGGATCGAGAACAGGCCATCGAAGCCTGGCAGTCCACCGTTGCAGCCAACTTCAGCGATGCCTCGGTGTGTTTTGCCTGCGGCCGCTCACTGCTGGCGGCAAACGCCACAGACACGGGACGCGAAGCACTTGAACGCGCCGCCGAACTCAGCCCCTCCCTGACGGGCGGTGTCAAAAAACTACTGAGAGAATACCGGGTGGATGCATCAACCGGCGCACAACAGATCGCCTACACCTCACCATAACGCACAGATTTTCCCAACCACCGACGCACAATAGGCTGCACATTCTGCGGCTCGCATTCCAGCAGATAGCCGGCTGCCTGCTCCACCTTGTCGAGCAAAGCCTGGTCTCGTATCAGGTCGGCAATGCGAAACTGCACCATACCGGTCTGACGTGTCCCGAGCACCTCACCGGGTCCGCGCAACTCCAGGTCGTGGCGCGCAATTTCGAATCCGTCACCGGTTTCGCGTATGACCGCCAGGCGCTTGCGCGCCATTTGCGATAACGGACCGCGGTACATCAACACACAACTACTCTGCAGCGCACCACGCCCGACACGACCGCGCAGCTGGTGTAACTGGGACAGGCCGAGTCGCTCTGCGTTCTCGATAATCATCAACGAGGCATTTGGCACATCGACACCGACCTCGATGACAGTGGTAGCGACCAGCAAATCAATATCCGCGGCCTTGAAGGCGGCCATGCAGTGCGCTTTATCGGCCTCCTTCATGCGACCATGCACCAGCGCCACACGCAGCTCCGGCAACGTTTCGGTCAACAGCCGGGCGGTCTCCTCTGCGGCCTCGCACTGCAGTGACTCGGATTCCTCGATCAGGGTGCATACCCAGTAGGCCTGCCGACCATCCCGACAGGCATCACGCACCCGCTGAATCACCTCGTCGCGGCGGCTATCGGGTATCACCACCGTCTGTACCGGTATGCGCCCCGGCGGCAGTTCATCGATAACAGAAGTATCCAGGTCGGCGTACAAGGTCATCGCCAGGGTACGCGGGATCGGCGTGGCCGTCATAATCAACTGGTGCGGCAACAGAGCACCGGCCCGGCCCTTGTCACGCAGTGCCAGGCGTTGATGCACGCCAAAGCGGTGCTGCTCGTCGATCACGATCAGCCCCAGCTGGTGGAACACGACATCCTGCTGGAACAACGCGTGGGTTCCCACCACTATTTGCAGGCCGCCCCCGGCAAGCTCGTCCAGCACCACTGCCCGAGCCTTGCCCTTGACCTTACCGGACAACCAGCCAACCCGTATGCCCAGTGGCTCAAACCAGGCGGTGAAGTTCTGCAGATGCTGATCGGCCAGTAGCTCCGTAGGAGCCATCACCGCCACCTGGCAACCATTGTCAACGGCGCGCGCGGCGGTCGCAGCGGCTACCACGGTTTTGCCGGAACCCACGTCGCCCTGGACCAGGCGCATCATGGGGTGTGTCTGTGCCAGATCCTGCAGCAACTCATCGATGACGCGCCGCTGGGCCGTGGTCAAGCGAAATGGCAAACTGCCGATCAGGCGCTCCGTCAGCTCTCCGCCAGGCCGAAGCGAAACCGCACGCAGGCGGCGGGCACGCTCACGCAGACGACGCAAGCTAAGGTGATGCGCCAGCAGTTCCTCGAAAGCCAGCCGGCGCTGCGTCGGGTGTACCCCGGCCTCCAGCGCCTCCAGCTGCGCATCGGCTGGCGGTCGGTGTACATAGCGCAGCGCAGTGTGCAAATCCACCAGTTGATGGGTGCTCAACAATTCAGCTGAAAGCCACTCGGGCAGACAATCCTGCTCCAGCAATTGCAATGCCTGGTCGCTGAGCTTGCGCAGGGTAAGCTGGTGTACCCCTTCTGTCGTGGGGTACACGGCGGTCAGCCGGTCCTCGACCTGCGGCGACTCGCCCTCGGCCAGACGCTGGTATTCCGGGTGTACCATCTCCGGCGTAGCGGGGCCCTTGCGTACTTCGCCGTAAATGCGCAACCGGCACCCGCGCACCATGTTCTGCTGCTGTGCCTTGCTAAAATGGAAAAAACGCAAGGTCAACGCACCGCTACCGTCGCTCACCCGTACCAGCAGACTGCGGCGTCGGCCGTAAGCGAGCTGCGCCAGTTCTACCTCGCCTTCGACGACCGCATGGTCACCGAAACGCAGCGCACCGATTGGTGTAACGCGGGTGCGGTCCTCGTAACGCCGTGGCAAATGAAACAACACATCCTGGACAGTTTCTATACCCAGTACCGCCAGCCTGGCAGCCGAGCGCGGACCAACACCGCGCAGCGTAATAACCGGCAGTGTGTCCAGCGCAGTGTCGTTTTTCAACCAGGTTCAACCCAGGACCAGAACGGCATCCATTTCCACTGCTACATCCCTGGGCAATGCGGCCACGCCGACGGCCGCGCGGGCCGGGTAGGGTTCCCGGAAATAGTCCGCCATCACCTGGTTGACCAGGGGGAAATCTGCCAGATCAGTGAGATAGACGTTCAGCTTGGCAATGTTGTCCAGGTGGCCACCGGCAGCCTGCGCCACCGCCTGCAAATTATCGAATACCTGCCGGATCATGACTTCCATGTTGCCTTCCACCAGCTCCATGCTTTCCGGTAGCAGCGGAATCTGCCCGGAGAGATACACCGTCGTACCGACCTGCACCGCCTGCGAGTAAGTACCGATCGCCTGTGGTGCCTGGTCTGTCTGGATTATCCTGCGTTGCATTCCCCGCTCCCTTTCATTGTGTATTCTGTTATCCCTTGCTGCGGGTAATACGCAGCACCGACGGCAACTTGCGAATGCAGCGCATGACGCGAGCCAGGTGCTGCCGATCGTGCACCGTCATGACAAAGACCAGCGAAGTATCCAGCCCGTCGCGCTCTTCGATCGATACGTTTTCGATATTGGATCCGGTTTCGGAAATCACAGCGGCTACGGTCGCCAGCACGCCTTTCTGATTATTGACATCGACACGGATTTCAGCCGGGAAATCCCCCTCGATGTCCGACTGCCACTCCACATCCACCCACTTGTCAGGGCGGCTTCTATAATCGCCGAGATTACTGCAGGTCTCGGTATGAATAACCAGGCCGCGACCGGTACTGATAAAGCCGACAATCGGGTCGCCGGGAATGGGACGACAGCAGCGCGCAAAGTGCACCACCATGCCCTCGGTGTCACGGATTGCCAGGGGGCGGCTACGCTGCTCTTCCTGCTGACGGTCTTCACGCCCCTCATCCACGGGCATCAGTCGTCTCGCCACCAGCATCGCCATGCGATTCCCAAGGCCGATATCGGCATACAGGTCGTCACGATGGTCAAAACCACAATCCCGGGTTACCTGTTCGATCATCACGACATTGATGTCCCGCAGACTGGAGTCAATCGTGTACAACGCCTTGTCGAGCATACGCCGACCAAGATCGATGGCCTCATCCTTCTGCAGGTTTTTCAGGTAATGACGAATATTGGAACGCGCCTTGGCGGTAGTAACAAAGTTTAGCCAGGCCGGGTTGGGGTGTGCGCCGCTGGCAGTAATAATTTCCACCGACTGACCGTTGTGCAGCGTGGTGCGCAGCGGCGCCAGGCGCCGGTCAATTTTGGCTGCAATACAGGTATTGCCGACATCCGTATGCACAGCATAGGCAAAGTCCACTGCCGCTGCACCGCGCGGCAGGTTGAGAATATCGCCGGCCGGCGTAAATACGTAGACCTGATCTGGAAACAGGTCTATCTTGACGTTTTCCAGAAATTCAAGGGAGTTGCCAGCGTTTCGCTGCATTTCAAGAAGCTCCCGCAGCCACAGGCGGGCGCGGGTCTGGGCATTGTTGCCACCGCCGGAAGCGTCAGAACTCTTGTACAGCCAGTGCGCCGCAATACCCGATTCGGCAACGCGCTCCATATCCTCGGTGCGAATCTGTACTTCGATGGGCACACCGTACGGACCGAACAGCACCGTGTGCAGGGACTGGTAACCGTTGGCCTTGGGGATGGCGATGTAGTCCTTGAACTTGCCGGGCACCGGTTTGTACAGGTTGTGCATCGTACCCAGCACCCGATAGCAGGTATCCACACTGTTGACGATAATGCGGAAAGCATACACATCGAATACTTCGTTGAACGAGCCGACACGGTCGCGTATTTTTCGGTACAGGCTGTACAGGTGCTTTTGCCGGCTGAGCAGACGACAGTCCGCCTGCTCCTCGTCCAGGCGCTGCTCGATCGCCGTCTCGATCTTGTTGAGAATTTCCTTGCGATTGCCGCGCGCCTTGCGCACCGCCTCCGACAACACCCGGTGGCGCATCGGGTACATGGCCTCGAACCCCAGCTCCTCCAGCTCCAGGCGAATCTGGTTCATACCCAGTCGATTGGCGATCGGCGCGTAGATATCCAGTGTTTCGCGCGCAATACGCCGCCGCTTGTCGGCACGCATCACTCCCAGCGTACGCATGTTGTGCAGGCGGTCGGCAAGCTTGACCAGGATGACACGAATATCGCGTACCATGGCCAGCATCATCTTGCGGAAGTTCTCTGCGTGCTGTTCGGCCTGGCTTTCAAACCTGATCTGGGTGAGCTTGCTGACGCCGTCCACCAGTTCGGCCACCTGTTCACCGAACTCGGTCCGCACCACGTCCTTGGGAGTACCGGTATCCTCGATCACATCGTGCAGAATCGCAGCTACGATGCTCTGGTAATCCATGTGCATTTCACCGAGAACGCGCGCCACGGCAACCGGGTGATAGATGTACGGTTCGCCTGACATCCGGTGCTGGCCTTCGTGCGCCTCGGCACCAAACAGGTAGGCGCGATAGACCTCCTGCACCTGGTCGCCCGGCATGTAGGTCTCGAGCATTTCCAGCAGGTCGCTGATCAAATACCGTGATGCACCGGCATCGGCGGCATTCGCGGAGGTCGACATTACGCGCTTTCCAGTATGATCATTCATCTGAATGATAGGCGAATTTGGTCCGGGCCGCATTTCCGGCACGCAGGTCGCTCCACGGCCGGAAATTGAAAAAGCCCCTGCAGGTAAACCTGAGGGGCTTCGCCGACGCCTGCTGCAATGCAGGTAGTCGCTTATTTAAACCGGGCGGCAGAGTGATCCCGGATGGCCGGGGCCGCCTCGCTGACGGATTCGCCAGCCGTGGCCTGTCCCTGCCCGGTATTCTCATCGTCGCTGGCGTTTTCGTCCTGCTCCAGAATAGCGGGACCAATGTGGCTTTCGGCAATCTCGCGCAGTGCCACCACGGTCGGCTTGTCGTTTTCCCAGTCCAGGAAGGGCTCGGCTCCGCGTGCCAGCTGTCGCGCCCGCTTGGTAGCGACCAGTACCAGCTGAAAACGGTTATCAACGTGATCGAGACAGTCTTCTACAGTGACACGTGCCATATTCGGTTCGCCAGATTACGATTTCGGACGGGCGAGTGTACTGGAATCAGGTGCCTGATTCCAGTAGCGCCGAGAATCCGCCGGCGTGGCGGAGCTGCTGAACCTCGGCACGCAGGCGCAGGGCCCGAAACAGGGCCGCCAGATCCACCAACGCAGCGTCAAAAGCATCATTGATAATGAGGTACTGGTACTCGTCGTAGTGTGACATTTCGCTGACTGCATCCTGCATGCGCCGGGCAATGACCTCGTCACTGTCCTGACCTCGCCCGCGCAGTCGCTCCTGCAACGCGGCGCGATCGGGCGGCAGGATAAACACTCCCACCGCCTGCGGGAACGCCGCACGCACCAGGCGCGCACCCTGCCAGTCAATTTCGAGAATAACGTCCCTGCCGGCCTCCAGCTGTTCGATCACCGTGGCTCGACGCGTGCCGTAGTAGTGGTCGAATACCCGTGCGTGCTCCAGGAATCCGCCGTCCGCTACCAGCTGCTCAAAATCGTCGTGCGCGGTAAAGTGGTAGTCGACGCCATCCTGCTCACCGGGTCGCGGCGCCCGCGTGGTGTGCGAGACGGAAACGGTGACGTCATCGATCCGCTCCAGCAAGGCCTTGACCAGGCTGGTCTTTCCAGCCCCGGAAGGGGCCGAGATTATATACAGTGTGCCGGGATACATGCTTTGCCGCTTCCTGCTATTTGCAATTATTCAACATTTTGAACCTGTTCGCGCATCTGCTCGATGAGCACTTTAAGTTCCACCGACACCGCGGTAGTTTCGCTGTCTGCCGATTTGGAACCCAGGGTATTGGCCTCGCGATTGAACTCCTGCATAAGAAAATCCAGCCGTCGACCGACCGGCTCGTCGCGTTCCAGCACGCGCCGCGCCTCGATCACATGCCCGTCCAGCCGGTCCAGTTCCTCGTCAATATCCATTTTCTGGGCGACGAACACCAGCTCCTGTTCGAGGCGCTCGGAATCACCCCGGCTACCCAGTTCGGCGAGACGCCCCTCCAGCTTGCGGCGCACATGCGCCTGAATTTCCGGCAGGCGCTGTCGGGCCCGGGCAAGCTGTTGCTCGATGCCATCGAGTCGGGTCAGTAGCAGGTCGCGGATCTGTTGTCCCTCGCGCTCGCGCGTCGCCACCAGTTCGGCGAGAGCCTGGTCGAGCAGGGTCATTGCCTGCTCGACCGCCGGTGCAGTATCCGGTGCCGGCTCACGCACCACACCGGGCCAGCGCAGGAGCTCCATGACACCGGGCGAGGTGGCTTCCGTCGAGCGTCGTTCGACCTCGCGGCAGGCATTCAGCAACATCCGCAGGCGTTGTTCGTCCACCTCCAGCGAACTGTCGAGCCCGGTCGACCAGGTGCAGCGCAATACGCATTCCAGCTTGCCGCGTCCGAGGCGTGCGCTGACACGCTCACGCACCTGGGGCTCCATGACCCGCAGCTCCTCGGGCAGGCGCACAAAGGCTTCCAGGTAGCGATGGTTCACCGAGCGCAGCTCCCACACCAGCGCGGCCTGTTCCTGCTCTGCCGATACGCGCGCAAACGCCGTCATACTGCGAATCATCCGCACCAACCTCCAGTCAAGTCAGGCTCGCAGATGCCGATGAAACAGCAATGCAACGACCTGTTTTTGTAAAGAATTCCACCGGGCAACCACACCACTCGCCAGACCGGTGGACGCGCTGGCGAGCGGCGACAGTGTACCAGAACCCCGGGTCCAGCCAACTATGGCACGGGCTTCAACAGCTTGCGGGGCTAACCGCAAGGCCAGAGCATGCTACGCAAGAAACTGGATAGCCTGCCCGCCGGCACAGTACTGGACAACTATCGCCTGGAACGCACCCTCGGTGGTGGCGGTTTCAGCGTGGTCTACCGCGCCCTGGAACTGTCGACCGACCGCCGGGTGGTCATCAAGGAATACATACCCAACAAGCTCGCCCGCCGGGATCGTAACGGCCAGGTGTGCGCAAGAAGCGAGCAGACCGCCGACCGGTTCAGCCGCGGCCGCAAGCTGTTCTTCCAGGAAGCCAGCACGCTGGCGACCCTGAAACACCCGAATATCGTCGATGTGTTCAATTTCTTCCAGGCGAACGGGACCGCCTACATGGTGATGGCGTACCGTCATGGAGAGAACCTGCAGAGCTACCTGCAATCACGCCGCGGCGGCCTGAGCGAGACTTTCCTGCGCACCGTCTTCCCGCAGTTACTGGATGGCCTGGAACTGATCCACAGCAATGACCTGCTGCACCTGGATATCAAGCCCGGCAACGTGCATATCTGCCGCGGCGGCCAACCACTACTGCTGGATTTCGGTGCCGTGCACGGTTTCCCGCAAAGCCGGCAGGAACAGCCGGGGCAGATTATCAGCCCCGGTTTTTCACCCGTCGAACAATACGGCAACGACGGCTATGTCGGCCCCTGGACCGACCTGTACGCCATCGGCGCAACCATGCGCACCTGCATCGAGGGTCGGCCACCGCTGAATGCCAGAAGCCGCCACGAGGCCGACAGCCTGCGGCCGGCGCGCGACACTTTCAATAAACGTTATTCCGAAAGCCTGCTGCAGGCTATAGACCGGGCCATGGAGGTGGATCCCCTGCTGCGCCCACAGAGCGTGGCTGAATTCCGTGCCGCGCTGTTGCAGGAATCGCCACCGGCGACCGACGAACCGCGTTCAGCATTCAGTCGGCTGGCGAACAGCTTGCTGGGTCGGAGTTAAAACATGCCGGAACACCGTACGGCATTCACCAACCGCCTGGGCAATCGTTCCAGCAACCAGGATCGTTGTCTGGTGCTGAATCGGTCCGGCCAGACGCTGCTGGTGGTTGCCGACGGCATGGGTGGCCACGCTCGCGGCGACCTGGCAGCCCAGACTGCGATCGACAGCCTGACCGCCAGCTTCCGCCGTGAGTCGGCCCGGATTGCCGATCCACAGGCATTCCTGCTGCATGCGCTGGAAACCGCGCATCTGGATATCGTCGGGGCCGGCAATGCCCAACGGCCACCGGTGGTGCCACGCACCACTTGTGTGGCCTGCCTGGTAGACGACAACCGGGCCAGCTGGGCACACGTCGGCGACAGCCGGCTATACCTGCTGCGCGAGGGCCAGGTATTCCGGCGCACGCGCGACCACACACCGCTGGAAGAACTGCTGCGCACCGGCGTCATCAGCGATGACGAAATGCGCAGCCATCCACTGCGCAACAGTGTCAGCCGCTGTTGCGGAGGCTGCGCGCACCCGCCACAAATCAGCATGGACAGTGCCGAGCTGCAAGCCGGCGACACTCTGCTGCTGTGCTCGGACGGATTGTGGTCCGCACTGCCGGAACAACAATTGATCGATCTCGCGGGCAGCGACGACCTCGAGGCCGCCACCAACCAGCTGGCCGCACTGGCTGAAACCACCAGTTATCCGCACAGCGACAATATCAGCCTGGCAACCCTGCGCTGTATGTCAGCGGCTACAGACAAGCCGGCGATACCGACAGCCCCAAGCGCCCCCGGAGCATCGCCGGAAGACCCCGTACAACAGGCAATTGACGATATTCATCGAGCAATGCTGGACTATGCCTCCGAAATGAAAAAGAATTAGCGGCGTAACATACCCCCTGCCACTCATTTCGAGGAACAAGATATGCGCCCCAGTAACCGCGCACCGGACGAGATGCGCCCGGTCACCCTTACCCGTAACTACACCATGCATGCCGAGGGATCAGTACTCGTCGAATTCGGCAATACCCGGGTTCTCTGCACGGCCAGCATCGAGGATCGAGTGCCCGGATTCCTGCGTGGCAAGGGCCAGGGCTGGGTCACCGCGGAGTATGGCATGCTGCCACGCTCCACCACGTCGCGCATGGGCCGGGAAGCCGCACGCGGCAAACAGGGTGGGCGCACCATGGAAATCCAGCGCCTCATCGGCCGCTCCCTGCGCGCCATCGTGGACATGAAGAAACTCGGCGAACGCTCGGTCACCATCGACTGCGACGTCATACAGGCCGACGGCGGCACTCGCACCGCCAGCATCACCGGCGGTTACGTCGCACTGGCCGATGCCGTCAACAAGCTGCTGAGTGACGGCTCGCTCAAGAAAAACCCCTTGACCGGTTCGGTGGCATCGGTATCGGTGGGTATTTACAAGGGAACACCGGTACTCGATCTCGACTATCCGGAGGACTCCAACGCCGAAACCGACATGAACGTCGTCATGACCGATGCCGGCCACTTCATCGAGGTGCAGGGTACCGCCGAAGGCCATCCGTTCACCGAAGACGAGATGCACCGGATGCTGGCACTGGCGAAAAAGGGCATTGCCGAACTCTGCGACCGGCAGCTGGCAGCGCTGGCGGTATGAACCGGCGCATCGTCCTTGCCACCGGCAACCAGGGCAAGGTTCGCGAAATCAACCAGTTGCTGGAAAGCAGCGGACTGGAGACCGCACCCCAGTCCGACTTCGACGTGCCGGAAATAGAGGAAACCGGGCTGACCTTCATCGAAAATGCCATCCTCAAGGCGCGCAACGCCGCGGCCCACTCCGGGTTGCCGGCGATCGCCGACGACTCCGGCCTGGAAGTCGATGCCCTGCAGGGCGCTCCCGGCATTTACTCAGCGCGTTACGCCGGTAGCGGTGCTAGCGACCAGGCCAACCTGGAGAAACTGCTGCGAGACATGAGCGACGTAGCCGAAGCGCAACGCGGGGCGCGTTTCCAGTGCGTTATGGTCTACCTGCGTCACGCCGCCGACCCCACTCCGTTGATCTTTCAGGGCACCTGGGAAGGCAGCATTCTGGCTGCACCGCAGGGTGACAACGGCTTTGGTTACGACCCGGTGTTCCATGTCCCCGGCGAACGCTGTTCCTCGGCCGAACTGGAGGCCGGGGTGAAGAATCGCCTCAGCCACCGCGGCCAGGCACTGCGCAAACTGGTCGGCGCGTTGGCGACGTAAACGCCGGCACCGACCGCGATTGCCTGCCTTGCCCGACTTCCAGACCTTGCCGCCGCTGGCCCTCTACGTTCACATACCCTGGTGTGTGCGGAAATGTCCATACTGCGACTTCAATTCGCACCCGCTACGCGAGCCGCTGCCAGAGTACGAGTACGTCGCGGCCCTGCTGCGGGATCTGGAACAGGATCTGCCCTCGGTGTGGGGGCGCACCGTACAGAGCATCTTTATCGGTGGTGGCACACCCAGCCTGTTTTCGTCCGACTCGATTGAACTCCTGCTGAGTGGTATCCGTGCACGCCTGCCGCTCAAACCCGGCGCCGAGATCACCCTGGAGGCCAATCCCGGCACGGCGGAGCAGGAACGCTTTAGCGGCTACCGCGAGGCCGGGATCAACCGGCTGTCCATCGGAGTGCAAAGCCTGTCCGATTTTCACCTGCGTGAACTGGGTCGCATTCACAATGCACAGGAAGCCATCAGAGCGGTGGAAACGGCGCGCGCGGCCGGCTTCGACAACTTCAACCTGGATCTGATGTTCGGCCTGCCGCAGCAAGACCGGCAACAGGCACTCGACGACCTGCGGGCGGTAATTGAACTACAGCCGACACACCTGTCCTGGTACCAGCTGACGCTGGAGCCCAACACCTTGTTTCATGCCCGTCCTCCACCGTTGCCCGACGACGATCAGCGTGCGGAAATGCAGGCTGCCGGCGAGTCCCTTTTCGAACAGCACGGCTATACGCAGTACGAGGTGTCTGCCTGGTCACAACCGGGCAAACAGTGCCGACACAACCTCAACTACTGGCAATTCGGCGATTACCTGGGCATTGGCGCAGGCGCTCATGCCAAGATCAGCAATGCCGCCAGTGGCCGAATATGCAGAAGCTCGCGGAAACGCCACCCGCTGGAATACCTGCAACACGCCGCAACCGGTTCCGCTGTTTCCGAACGGCGCGAACTGGCCGATGCAGATATTGTGTTTGAATTCGCACTAAACCGGCTGCGCCTGAAACAGGCATTCACGCTGACCGACTTCGAGAGCGCCTGCGGTTTGCCACGTGGCAGCCTCGAAAAACCAATCGCTGCAGCCGTTGTGCAGGGACTGCTGGTCCGGGACGGCGAACAGATCCGGCACACTGCACAGGGCTGGTCGTTTCTCAATGACCTGGTGGAACAGTTTCTGCCGGAAGCAATCGAGAGTGACAATGCTTGACTGCATATGGATAGACTGCCCCTACTGCGGCGAATGCTTCGAAACCAGCGTCGACTGCAGCGCTGGAAACCAGCACTACATAGAGGACTGCCAGATTTGCTGTCGACCGATAGAGGTATACGTCAGTACCCATTCGGATGGCAGCCTCGCGGACGTAAGCGCCGGACGAGACGATGACTGAAATTCCCGGGAACCCGTCCAGCCCTGCCCCGTCATTTATTTAGCAGAAAAAAACCGGGTGCGATAAGCTATTGAATAAAAGTAGTTAACTTTTTTGACGAAACATGGACATTCGGCGTCTTTTTTGTAGGAAATCGTCCATGTTTGCCGCCAAAAGCTGCCCCCTGGCGGGACAGAATTCATAAATTACAATTATAATTCAAGCAGATAACAAGCTTTTCGTCGCCGTTTGGGTGCCATGCTCCCATGTGATAGTCTTTTCTCCAGCAACACCAAAAACACCAATAATCGCAGCCACACAGGACTGCGAATCGCCCGGAGGTAATTGTCATGGCGCAAGTAAAGTCCGCACAGACCGACGCAAGAACCCCACTGATCGATTTCGATCAGTGGGCAAAACTGGCAAAATCGGACCCGGAAGCCTTTGAGGCGCAGCGAGAAAAAGCGATCGAGGACATGATCGGACTGCTGCCGGCACACCGCCAGCAACGCATGCGCTGCCTGCAATGGAAAATCGACCAGGTGCGTAACCGCGCCGGCACTCCGCTCGCCGCGTGCATCCGCATCAGCGAAATGATGTGGGATTCCCTGACCGGTTCCGGTGGTCTGCGCGATGTGCTGGGCCAGCTGAGCCAGGAATCCGTGCAACCCCTGCCAAGGGCACCGGTACTGGAAATGCGGCCCTCCCGGCAACCGTAAGCGCCCCGGCAACCGGCCCTGGGCATTGGGCTTGTCCGCACCGGATGTTTGCAGTATCATTCGCCGCCTTTCGGCAGCTGTGCCATCCGTTCCGGTGCACTGTCAGCAATGATTTGAGGTCAGGACCGCATGAAACCGGATATCCATCCCGCATACAGTGACATCAACGTAAGCTGCAGCTGCGGCAACAGCTTCAAGACCCGTTCCACCGTGGGCAAGGATCTCAATATTGAAGTCTGTTCACAGTGTCACCCGTTCTACACGGGCAAACAGAAAATGCTGGATACCGGCGGGCGCGTAGACCGCTTCCGCAAGAAATACGGGATCAACAAATCCTCCTGATGCCGGCAAAATCCTGGGTCAACAAAAAGGCGCCCT
This sequence comes from Gammaproteobacteria bacterium, assembly GCA_030621785.1. Taxonomy (GTDB): domain Bacteria; phylum Pseudomonadota; class Gammaproteobacteria; order DSM-19610; family DSM-19610; genus Thiogranum. The sequence goes on from JAUXGZ010000003.1 coordinate 34,370, forward strand.
GCTCGGGCGTCTTTTTTTTACTGCTGATCTTCTCGCCCGGAATATACGCCGCCGCCTGCACGCCGCCCGCTTCCGCCGACACGGTAAAGGTCCGTCAGGTGTACGACGGCGACACGCTGACACTCTCCGACGGCCGCAGGATACGCCTGATCGGTATCAATACGCCGGAAATGACCAGCAAGAAACACCCCGGCGAGCCGCTGGCGATCGAGGCTCGCAACCGCCTTCGACAACTCTTGTTCCAGCATGGCAACCGGGTACAGATAGTGGTCGGCAAGGAGCCGAAGGACCGTTACGGACGCACCCTCGGGCACCTGTGGTTACCGGGCGACGAAAGCATCACCGCCACCCTGCTACGCGAAGGCTACGGCTGGGCGATCACCGTGCCTCCCAACCTCGGCTACCTGGACTGTTATCAGTCCGCTGAAAAAACCGCCCGTGAGCGTGACAACGGGGTCTGGAAACATTCCCGCTACCAGCCGGTGCAATCCACCGACCTCAAGCTTAGCAGCAGCGGTTTTCAGCGAGTACGGGGCGCAATCACCCGTGTGAACCGGGGCGGTGGAGCCCTGTGGATTAACCTCGAAGGACGCTTCGCCATCCGCATCCCGGAAGCCGACCTCGAATGGTTCCCCGACCCACCGGAACGCTCCTGGATCGGCCGGAAAATCGAGGTGCGCGGCTGGCTGTACAGCGTCAAAGGTGAACTGCGCACCAACGTTCACCACCCGGCTGCGCTGCAGATCCTGAACCAGGGCCTGTAACGAACAAATTATTCACCTGAGGAAGCGGGGTCAGCGGCACAGGTTGGGCTGAGCCCGCGAAGCCCAGGCTGTAGAATCCACGTATGGCCGACATCCGGATAATGAAACTCCTGCAGCACCTCCTGCTGATCACTGTGCTGGCTAACCTGGCCGGCTGCGCTACCAACCCGGTCACCGGCGACCAGGATTTTGTCCTGATGTCGGAACAGGAAGAAATCAGCCTCGGTCGCAACTACCACAAGCAAATCCTCCAGGAAATGCCGGCCTACAAGGACCCGGCACTGACCGCCTACGTGAACCAGGTCGGGCAACGCGTGGCACGTGTCAGCCATCGCGCAGAGCTGGATTTCCACTTTACCGTTGTCGACTCCCCGCAGGTGAACGCATTTGCCCTGCCGGGCGGCTACGTCTACGTCAACCGCGGCCTGCTGGCCTATCTCGACTCGGAGGCCGAACTGGCCGCCGTACTGGGACACGAAGTTGGCCATGTCACTGCCCGCCATGGCGTCCGCCAGCAGAGTGCCTCGACCGCCGCCGGCGTCGCCGGAGCTATCCTACAGGCCACCACCGGAGTACAGGGCTCGCAGGATCTGTTTAACGTATTTGGCAAGGCAATCCTGAGTGGCTACGGCCGCGAGCACGAACTCGAGTCCGACCGGCTCGGAGCCCAGTACCTGGCCCGGGCAGGATATGATCCGCAGGCCATGCTGGACGTTATCGGCGTGCTCAAGAACCAGGAAATCTGGGCCAAACAACTGGCACGCGAGAAAGGCACCGCACCAGCCAACTACCATGGCGTGTTTGCCAGCCATCCCGATAATGACCGCCGGCTGCAGGAAGTGGTAGGCGAAGCCAGTCACCTGAAAACCAGCAACACACCACGGATCGGTCGACAGGAATACCTGCAACAGATGGAGGGCCTGACCTACGGCCCCGGAGAGGATGAGGGCGTGGTGCGTGGCAACCGTTTTCTGCACAAACCGCTAAACTTTGGCCTGACCTTCCCCGAAAGATGGAAAATCGCCAACCAGACCGACCGGCTGATCGCCACCGATCCGGGCCAGAAGGGATTCATCGAAATCACCATCGACCCGCGCCCCGCGAAGCTGACTCCGGCCCGGTTCATGAAGAAAAAGGGCCTGAAAGATCTGCGTGGCGGATCTGCGTTCAAGGTTGGCAAGTTTAGTGGCTATACGGGCACGGCCCCGGTGAAGATTTCCCAGGGACAACGCCTGGCCCGCTTTACCGTCCTGTTCGATGACAACAATGCGTTTCTTTTTAGCGGCGTCAGCATCGATCCACGCCAGCGGCAGAAATTCGACAAACAGTTCCTGGCAATCGCACGCAGCTTCAGGCGTCTGTCCGCCGCCGAACGCAAGCAGGCCAGCGCCCGACACCTGCACCTGGTCAAGGCCAAAGCCGGCACGCGCATGGCAGACCTGGCGCGCAAATCGCCATTGAGGGAACACGCCGAGGAACAGCTGCGGCTGCTGAACAATCTCTACCCCGAAGGTGAACCGGAAGCCGGCCAGACTCTCAAGCTGGTACGTTGAACAATAATACGGTCAGTACTGCTATGATGTGGCACCGTTGATTCGCTGTATGGCAAAAACCGCTATGTATGAAGATCTGAAACAGAAGACTCTCGATTACCACGAATTTCCCACCCCGGGAAAGGTATCGATCAACATCACCAAACCCTGCACCACCCAGGCAGAACTATCGCTGGCCTATACACCCGGTGTCGCCGAGCCGGTGCGTGCCATCGCCGAAAACATCGACAACGCGTATCGCTACACCAGCAAGGGAAACCTGGTTGCAGTAATCACCGACGGCACTGCGGTACTGGGCCTGGGGAATGTCGGCGCACTCGCCGGCAAGCCGGTCATGGAAGGCAAGGGCGTACTGTTCAAACGCTTTGCCGATATCGACGTGTTCGATATCGAAGTGGACGCCGACACGCCCGCACAGTTCATCGAAACCGTCGCGCGTATAGCCGGTGGCTTCGGCGGCATCAACCTGGAAGACATCGCGGCACCCCACTGTTTCGAGATCGAACGCATACTGATAGAACAACTGGACATACCGGTATTTCACGACGACCAGCACGGCACCGCGATCATTATCTGCGCCGGCCTGCTGAATGCACTGGAACTAAAGGGCAAACAGCTGGCACAGGCGCAGATCGTCTGCCTGGGTGCCGGTGCTGCCGGTATCGCTTCGATGCGCCTGTTGATAGCGCTGGGCGCACAGCCGGAAAACATTTTCATGGTCGACCGCAGCGGTATCATCCATAGCGAGCGCACCGGTCTCAATGTCTACAAACAGGAGTTCGCCGTCCATACCGACCGCCGCACGCTGGCAGACGCCATGCAGGGCGCAGATGTGTTCATTGGCGTATCCGGCCCCAACCTGGTCAGCGCTGACATGCTCGCCGGCATGTCTGACCACCCCATTGTTTTCGCACTCTCCAACCCGGACCCGGAAATCAATCCGCAGCTGGCCCACGAGGTACGTCCGGACATCATCATGGCAACCGGCCGCAGCGACTTTCCCAACCAGGTAAACAACGTACTGGGGTTTCCGTTTATCTTTCGCGGTGCACTGGATGTACGGGCAACGGTAATCAACCAGGAAATGCAGATGGCCGCAGTCGAGGGACTGCGTGCGCTGACACACGAACCGGTACTACCTGAAATTCTCGAAGCCTACCGGCTGGACAAGATGGAATTCGGCCCGAACTACATCATTCCCACACCGTTTGACCCACGCCTGATGGATTTCGTACCGCCCGCAGTCGCACAGGCTGCGGTGGACTCAGGCGTAGCCCGAACCGGCTTCCCGCCGCACTACAGGCCGGCACCACACCTTTAACCTTCAAGCAACGCCTCAACTTCCGGGCGGGACGCCCTCACCATGGGCTTTCCATCCACCGGACTGCGTGGCGCCTCACGGCGCCCTTCGACCGGAAACACCACCACCTCCACCGGGGTTTCGCCGGCCATAAACTGGTAGGCAGGCAACTCACTCCACTCCTCGCGACTGACGCGCAGACGACGGCTGACAGTCACGAAGGGAACTTTCGCTTCCATCAGGAACAGACCCACGTCTTCGGCGGTATCGGCAAACAGGTGCAAATTGATATCCGCGTGCCGGCCAGCAGTCCCGCTCAACACCGAACCTACCAGCCGGGGCCGGAAGCTGGTAAAAAAAAGCATGGCCTGAATGGCCGCCTCGCGCAGCGAACGCAGGTGGCTGGCCTGTTCATCACTGTGGAACAGGCGTTGGTGTTCGGAGAGTGCCGCTTCGATTTCCTTATTGCGTGGCATATTACGCGTATCGGGTGCCCCGAGGTGCTGGGCTGCCTTGCGCTTGGCGGCATGAAAATCCTGAATGCCTTCCTCGTCCATCAGTCGGGCCGCTTCCTGGGCAATACGTGCCCGCATTTGCTGGTCTCGTCCTGCAGCTCTGCCCATGATCTTCCCGACCTTTAAGAACTATTTGTCAGAATAACGGCTCATCCGCGTCATCGGCCTGCTTCGCCAGCCCGCGGGGCTGGGCCGGCTCGCTGTAGCGCTGCGGCACATGGTCCGGCCGGAAGAGTTCGAACAGGCCACCTGACTGTCCTGCCGGCAACAGAAGACCGGTTTTCGGTTCGATACGCACCGTCACCAGGTCCGCCGGCTGGGGCAACAGGTGCTCCGGCATATCCTTCAGGGCTTCGCCCATGTAGCTCACCCACATCGGCAAGGCCGCTTTACCGCCGGTTTCACGGCTACCGAGCGGTGCCACTTTGTCGAAACCAACCCATACGGTAGTCACCAGGTCGGCATTGAAGCCACAGAACCAGGCATCCCGCTGATCATTGGTAGTCCCCGTTTTGCCCGCCAGATCATTGCGCCCCAGCACCATGGCTTTACGGCCGGTGCCGCGTTTAATGACATCCCGCAACATAGAGGTAATCAGGTAAACATTATCCGCTTCCACCGTGGATCTGGCATAAGCTTCCACCGTGGATCTGGCATAAACAGGTAGCGGCTCCTGGCGTTCTTCCGCGGCACCGGAATCTGCAGCAGCCGGCACCAGGTCAACATCGGTCACCTCTTCCTCACAATCCAGGCAGGCGACCGGTGGATTCACCCGGAACAGTACCCGCTTGCGGGCATCCTGTATTTCCTGGATGAAATAGGGCTCGACATAAAAGCCTCCATTTGCGAACACACTGTAACCACGTGCCATTTGCAGGGGTGTAACCGAGCCGCTCCCCAGTGCCAGCGACAGATTTCTCGGAACCTGGCTGGAGGCAAAACCAAAACGCTGAACATACTTGACGGCATAGCGCGGCCCGATGGCCTGCAGCAGCCGGATAGAGACCAGATTGCGCGAATTGGTCAGCGCCACGCGCATGCGTGTAGGACCGAAAAACTTGCCACTGTAATTTTCCGGGCGCCAGGTCGTTTCCAGTGACGCATCATCAAATACCACCGGCGCATCGTTGAATACACTGGCCACCGTGTAACCCTTGGCCAGCGCAGCCGAATAGATGAACGGCTTGAAGCTGGAGCCGGGCTGGCGTTGTGCCTGCGTCGCACGATTAAATTTGCTGGTGTAGAAATCGAACCCGCCGACCAGCGCCTGCAAGGCGCCGTCCCCGGGGTATACCGACACCAGCGCCCCGGCGACATTCGGGATCTGTGCCAGGCTCCACTTGCCGTCCGCCAGCGCCTCGACGCGAATCAAATCACCCGGCTTCAGCACCTCGCCAGCCGTTTTCAGTTTCGGTCCCCGGCGGTTGGCACTGCGGTAGGCACGTGCCCAGGAAATACCGTCCCAGTCGAGATCCGCATAGCCGTGGCCGGCAATATAGACACGCGCAGCCTTTTCCTGCACCTCGACCACCAGCGCGGCAGGCAATCCGCCCACGCGGCGGAATTTCTTCAGGATAGCCTGCAACTCTTTTTCCGGTGCTTGCGGTTCCAGCTCGAAATTACGCACGTCGCCGCGGTAACCATGGCGACGGTCATAGGCGAGCAGCGCCGACCTGAGCGCCCGGTTGGCTGCCTGCTGGCGCCCCCTGTCCAGCGTGGTCATCACCCGGAAGCCGGCGGTATAGGCATCCTTGCCATACTCTCTGAGCATGTGCGCACGAACCATCTCGGCCACATACGGAGCCTCTACCTCGATAACCGGGGTATGCAGGCTGGCGTCATCGGGCCGTGCAAGTTCGTCGCGATAGACCTGGGCATCGATAAAACCCAGCACATACAGTCGCCCGAGCACATAGTCACGCCGTTCCAGTGCGCGCTGCGGGTTGCTGACCGGGTTATTGGTCGATGGCGCTTTCGGCAAACCGGCAATCATGGCGATCTGGGCGATATTCAGTTCATCCACGGACAGACCGTAGTACACCTGGGCAGCCGCCCCCACACCGTAGGCACGCTGGCCGAAATAGATCTTGTTCAGGTACAACTCGAGGATTTCCTGCTTGGTCAGGTACTGCTCGATTTTTAGCGCCAGAAAGATCTCGGTCAGCTTGCGCAGGTAGGTCTTTTGCCGGGACAGAAAGAAATTTCGCGCCACCTGCATGGTAATTGTGCTGCCACCCTGACGTTTCTGACCGGTACGAATCAGCTCCACTCCAGCCCGAATGAGCCCCTGATAATCGACCCCGGGATGCTCGAAAAAGCGATCATCCTCGGTCGCCAGAAAGGCGTGGACCACCATCGATGGCAGGTCCTCGTAGCGCACCGGAACACGCCGCTGTTCGCCGAATTCCGCGATCAGGTCATTTTCCCGCGTAAAAATCCTCAGTGGAACCTGAAGTTGCACGTCCTTCAGCCGCTCTATGGGAGGAAGCTGGGGTTCGATATAGAAATAGGCAGCGATCGTGATCACTAACCCGGCTACAAACAAGGTAAACCCGGCTGCCAGGAGAAGACGCAGTAAACGTAACAGAATTTTCATAAATGCAGTGGACTGTGACCCAATTCAAACTAAAAACACAAGGATTTCTAAACTTCAGTATAAAGCGTCCGATAATTGGAATCGAACCCGGAACTAAAAGCGCTCTTTAAATGACAACCGATTACTGGCGCTTTCTGATCCTCAATAGTATCAATCCACCGCAATTGCGGCGAATTTAAGGGATATTACAGTGCAAATCTCGCAACTGTTTACTCGCAAGAAACCCCAGGTCCTCGGACTGGATATCAGCTCATCTGCAGTCAAACTGCTGGAACTCAGCCGCAACGGGAACCGCTACCGGGTGGAAAGCTACTCGGTCGAACCCCTGCCACCGAATTCCGTGGTGGAAAAAAACATTGCCGATGTAGAGGTTGTGGGAGAGGCCATCCGGCGCGCCCTCAAACGTGCCGGCGCCCGCCACCGGAACGCCGCCGTTGCGGTAGCCGGCTCATCGGTCATCACCAAAGTCATCCCGATGCCCAATAACCTGTCGGAAGACGAGTTGCACAGCCAGATCGAGCTGGAAGCGGACCAGTACGTACCCTATCCACTGGAGGAAGTCAGCCTTGATTTCGAGGTACTGGGACCGTCCGAGAACAACACCGAGACCGTCGATGTGCTGCTGGCAGCCTGCCGCACCGAAACAGTGGAGATGCGCTCCGCAGCCGTCGAAAACGGCGGCCTGGAAACCCGTGTAGTCGATGTCGAGGCCTACGCGACCGAAAACGCCTTCCAGCTGCTGCTCGATCAGGTCGCCGATCAGGGCATGGAAAAAACCGTAGCCATCGTAGACGTTGGATCCACCATGACCACCCTCAACGTGCTGCACGATACCCGCCTGATCTACACCCGCGACCAGGTATTCGGAGGCAAACAACTCACCGAGGAAATCATGCGCCGCTACGGCCTCTCATTCGAGGAAGCCGGCATGGCAAAACGCCAGGGCGGACTGCCGGAGAATTATGAGCCCGAAGTCCTGGAGCCCTTCAAGGAAGCCATGTGTCAGCAGGTCAGTCGTTCCCTGCAGTTCTTCTTTGGCTCCAGCCAGTACAACAATGTGGATATGGTCATCCTGGCCGGTGGCAGTGCATCGATACCCGGGGTTGCCGAGCTGATCCAGGAACGCCTGGGAATCGAGACCATCGTCGCCAATCCGTTTGCCTCAATGTCGCTCTCATCACAGGTCAAACCGCAGTCACTGAGCAATGATGCACCCGCACTACTGATTGCATGCGGACTGGCACTGAGGAGTTTCGACTAATGGCACATATCAATCTGCTGCCCTGGCGCGAGGAACTGCGCAAGCAGAAACAGCAACAGTTCATTGTCATTTCCGCAGGTACCGCCATTGTCGGCGTACTGCTGGTGCTCATGGTGCACATGCAAATCGACGTACTCATCGACCGGCAGGACCAGCGCAACAGTTTCCTGGAAAGCGAGATCAGCGCCCTGGACAAGAAGATAGCCCGGATAAAGGACCTGGAAAAAACCAAAACGGCACTGCTGGCACGCATGGATATTATCCAGCAACTGCAGCGCAGCCGCCCCCAGAGCGTGCACCTCATGGATGAGCTGGTATACACCCTGCCCGACGGAGCCTACCTGAGCCGCATTGCCCAGAGTAATACATCACTAACCCTTACCGGCAGGGCACAGTCCAACGCCCGGGTATCTGCCTACATGCGCAATATCGACAGCTCGGACTGGATGGGTGGACCGAAGCTGGATGTCATCAAGACCACCGAAGATGGCCGCAGCCGCAACGCCAGCTTTGTGCTGCGGGCAAACCAGCAGACACCGGTCAGTAAATCTGACGAGGAGCAAGGCTGATGGATCTGTCTGAACTGAATGATCTCGATCTTGGCAATATTGCCAACTGGCCACTACCCGCCCGCATCGTGATGGTTGTCATGATTTTCGCGGCCGTACTGGGCCTTGGCTACTGGCTGGATATAAAGGACCAGGGCATACGCCTCGAAACGGTGGAAAAGAAGGAAATCGAGCTCCGGCAGACCTTCGAAGTCAAGGCCAAGAAAGCTGCCAACCTGGTTGCCTACGAGCAGCAGCTGGAAGAAATCAAGGAATCCTTTGGCGCCATGCTGCGGCAGCTGCCTAACAAGACAGAAGTCGCAGAGCTGCTGGTGGATATATCCCAGACCGGGCTGGCCAGTGGCCTGGAATTCGAATTATTCAAGCCGCAGAACGAGATACCCAAGGAGTTTTATGCCGAATTACCTATCAGCATCAAGGTCAAGGGCAACTATCACGAATTCGGCAACTTCATCAGCGGGGTGGCCGCTCTGCCCCGCATTGTCACGGTACACAACGTGAACATCAGCAGGGACAAGAATAGTGGCGAACTGGCCATGAACATCCTTGCCAAGACCTATCGATACCTGGATGAAGAAGGAGGCGCACAATGATTCGCCGGCATCCCGTTGCATACGGTATTGCCGCGGTGCTGGCCGTGACACTCACGGCCTGCAGCGGCAACAACACGGAAGATCTGCACGCCTATGCGGAGCAAGTCAAGGCGCGGCAGCACGCCAGAGTCGAACCTCTGCCGGAGTTCACGCCGTATGAGACGCACCTGTACCAGGCACTGAACGACCGCGACCCGTTCACGGTACCGGTACGTTCACAGCCCCGCTCGACGATCGCCCAGAGTTCCAACAATGGTCTTTCACCTGACTTCAACCGGGCGCGCGAACCACTGGAAAGTGAGCCACTGGACAGTCTTCGCATGGTCGGAACACTGGAACGCGGCCACATATCCTGGGCTCTGGTACGCATGAGCGACAGCACTATTCACCGAGTCCAGCCCGGCAATTACCTGGGCGAGAATCACGGAAAAATCATACGTGTAACCGAATCTGAAGTCGAAGTTTCCGAGATCGTACCGGATGGCCTCGGGGGATGGATGGAACGCCAGGCTGCACTGGGACTGAGCGAGTAATTTGGAGACGAAAATGAACGCTACGATGACATGGAATCAAACGGTGAAGGGCATTCTGCTCGTTGGAACCCTGCTCCTGAGCTGCGCCTGGCAGCAGGTATCTGCAAGTACACCGCAGATTAACACTCTCAACTCAATTGATTTTGCGGGGCTGCCCGGTGACCAGGTGCAAATCACCTTCAACCTCAGCCAGCCGGCAAGCAATCCGGCCAGCTTTACCATTGACAACCCGGCACGTATCGCACTCGACCTGCCTGATACCAGGAGCGCGCTGAAACAACGCTCCCGGGAAATCGGGGTCGGGGCGGCAAAAAGCATCACCACAGTGCAGGTGAAGGACCGAACCCGGGTGGTGGTCAACCTGTTCGAGATGGTTCCCTACGAAACCCGAACCGATGGCAATCAGCTCATTGTGCTACTCGGCAAGGGCGCCGGCAAGAGCGCACCGGGCAGTGATACGACACGAGCTGCCAGCTCGAACACCTCCATAACCGATATCGATTTCCGGCGTGGTGATGATGGTGAGGGCCGGGTCATCATTTCTCTGTCTGATCCATCGATCCCGGTAGACTTGAACCAGCAGGGCGGCAAAGTAGTGATGGACTTCCGCGGTGCGTCACTGCCGGAAGAACTGCAACGCCGTCTGGATGTCACCGATTTCGCCACGCCGGTGAAGCTCATCGACACCGAAAGCAGTCGCAACGGCGTGCATATAGAAATCACCTCACTCGGCGAGTACCAGCACCTGGCCTACCAGTCGGACAACCAGTTTACTGTCGAAATCCGCAAGACCACCAGGGAAGAACAGGAAGCCCGCAAGAAATCCGAATTTGGCTACACCGGCGAACGCCTGTCGCTGAACTTCCAGAACATCGAAGTTCGTGCAGTACTGCAGCTGCTGGCGGACTTCACCGGCACCAATATCGTCGTCAGCGACTCGGTTAACGGCAGCCTCACCCTGCGCATGCAGAACGTACCCTGGGACCAGGCACTGGATATCGTGCTGCGCACCAAGGGCCTGGACAAGCGTCTGAATGGTAACGTAATGCTGATTGCACCCAGCGCAGAAATCGCGGCTCGTGAAAAACTGGAACTCGAATCCCAGAAGCAGATCGAGGAACTTGCTCCGCTGTACGCGGATTTTATCCAGGTCAACTACGCCAAGGCGGCGGAACTGGCTGCACTGCTGAAAAGCGCAGACAGCTCACTGATGTCCAACCGGGGCAAGGTCACCATCGATGAGCGCACCAATACCCTGTTGCTGCAGGATACCTCGGAGAAACTGGAGCAGATTCGCCGCATGGTGGCACGTCTGGATATCCCGGTTCGCCAGGTGCTGATCGAGTCCCGTATCGTGCTGGCCAAGAACGATTTTGCCCGCGACCTGGGCGTCAAATTCGGCTGGAGCCGCGCCAGTAGCTTCGATGACGACAAATTCTTCACCATCGGCGGCCGGGAAGACGGTGACACCGATTTTGGCGGCGACACGGGCTTTGAAACCCCCGCCGGCTCCGGGTTTGAAGGGCTGATCACCGACCTGCCGGCACTCAATCCGTCCGGCTCCATCGGACTGGCCATCGGCCGCATCGGCAGCCACCTGCTGCAGCTGGAACTCAGTGCCATGCAGCTGGAAAACCGTGGCGAAGTCGTCTCCAGTCCACGGGTCATCACCTCCAACCAGCAGGAAGCGCTGATCCAGCAGGGTGTGGAAATCCCCTACCAGCAGGCCTCCTCAAGTGGCGCCACGGCCGTGACCTTCAAGGAAGCGGTACTGCAGCTGAAGGTAACACCGCAGATCACACCGGATGACCACATCATCATGGATCTCGATGTCAGCAAGGACAACGTCGGTGAAGTGTTCAACGGCGTCCCCAGTATCGATACCCGTAACGTCCGGACCAGCGTACTGGTAGACAACGGCGAAACCCTGGTACTGGGCGGGATCTACGAGCAGAGCCGTAAAAGAGAAGTCGAACGGGTACCGTTTTTCGGTGAACTGCCAGGCCTCAGCTGGCTGTTCAAGACCGAGCGAAACACGGATGACAAGAGCGAAATGCTCATCTTCGTCACGCCGAAAATCATAAAGGACGAGATCGCCCTCAACTGATACTGCTTGTCTCCGGACACAGTTTCTGGCATACCTGCCCGGCATGAGCAAGCCGGGCAGTTTTTTTTTGGTGGGCCCCATGGGGGCTGGAAAGTCCACAATCGGGCGCCAGCTTGCGCGCACGCTGCACAAGGACTTCTACGACAGCGACCGCGAAATCGAGCTACGCACCGGCGTAGATATCCCGCTGATTTTCGATCTGGAGGGCGAGGCCGGTTTCCGCAAGCGTGAGCACGAAATGATCGATACCCTCACCCGCCTGCGCGACATTGTGCTTGCCACCGGCGGCGGTGCCGTGCTGGACCCGGACAACCGGCGCAACCTGGCCGCCCACGGACAGGTCATCTACCTGCACACTTCGGTCGATCAGCAACTCCAGCGGACGGCCCATGACCGCAACCGCCCGCTGCTGGAAACCCCCGACCCGCGCACCCGTCTGGAAGAACTGCTGGCCGTACGCGACCCCCTGTACCGCGAAATTGCCGACATCATCATCGATACCGACGGCTGCCGCATCCACGATGTGATTCGCCAGGTCCAGAAACACTACGATGACAACCGGGAGTGAACACTCCACCGGCTAAAAGCCGGATCAATCGGCCATACGGCCGCAGAGTCCGGTTGCAGACACCTATTTCTTTGGCCTGCGCGCCAGTTTCCATTATCCTTGGGCCCCATGAAGAAAATCCTGCACCTGGATCTGGGCGAACGCAGCTACCCCATCCACATCGGCCCCGACCTGTTATCACTGTCGGAACTCTACCAGCCACACATACGCGGCTTGCAGGTCATGATTGTCAGCAATGAAACCGTCGCCCCCCTGTACCTCGACACGGTGCGCGACGCACTGGCTGATTTCCAGCTGGAGCAGGTCATTCTTCCCGACGGAGAACAGTACAAGAACCTCGATATTCTCAAGCTTGTCTTCGATGCCCTGCTGGAAAAGCGCTTCAACCGTACCTGCTGTATTGTAGCGCTCGGCGGCGGAGTAGTGGGTGACATGGCCGGTTTTGCGGCTGCCAGCTACCAGCGTGGCGTGGATTTCATTCAGCTTCCGACTACCCTGCTGGCCCAGGTGGATTCCTCCGTCGGCGGTAAAACCGGCGTCAATCACCCGCTGGGCAAAAACATGATTGGTGCCTTCCACCAGCCACGCTGCGTAATAGCCGACACCAGCACCCTGAACACGCTGGACGACCGCCAGCTATCTGCCGGCATCGCCGAAGTCGTAAAGTACGGCATCATCCAGGATGAAAACTTTTTCAGCTGGCTGGAAGACAACATGGAACATCTGCTGCAGCGCGACAGCGAGACGCTCATCCACGCCATCGAACACTCCTGCCGCTGCAAGGCCGACATCGTGGCGGCTGACGAACGCGAAAGCGGCAAGCGCGCGCTGCTCAACCTCGGCCACACCTTCGGTCACGCCATCGAGACTGCCACGGGCTACGGCAACTGGTTGCACGGCGAAGCGGTGGCAGCCGGCATGGCCATGGCGATGGACCTGTCGGCCCGGCATGGCTGGCTGGGCGATGAGGACGTGGAACGGGTGCGCAGACTGCTTCAGCAAGCGCACCTGCCGGTCGAAGCCCCAGCGGAAATCAGCAGCCAGCAGTTTCTCGACCTCATGGCGATCGACAAGAAAACTGTAGATGGCGGTATCCGGCTGGTATTGCCGGACAAAATCGGTTCGGCCAGGGTTTGCAGCGACTTCGACCACAGGCTGCTGCTGCAAACCCTGGAACAGAAACTGCCGTTGGCCGACGCATGAGTACACCGCTGCAGAATCCGGCCACCGGCAGCAGACTCGCACCGTATGCCGCAACCGATGCTGCCAGCCGCGGCCGACTCCATCCGGAGCCTGCACCGGACTACCGCAGCGAGTTCCAGCGCGATCGCGACCGCATTATCCATGCGGCTGCGTTCCGGCGCCTTGAATACAAAACCCAGGTATTCGTCAACCACGAAGGCGACCTGTTCCGCACCCGCCTCACCCACTCCATCGAAGTCGCCCAGATTGCCCGCTCTATCGCCCGCGCCATGCGTCTTAACGAAGACCTGACCGAAGCCGTCGCGCTGGCCCACGACATGGGCCACACACCCTTCGGTCACGCCGGACAGGATGCGCTCAACGAATGCATGCAGGACCATGGCGGGTTCGAACATAATCTGCAATCGCTGCGCGTGGTAGACGAACTGGAAGAGAAATATGCCGCATTTTCCGGGCTGAATCTGACCTTCGAAACCCGCGAGGGCATCCTCAAGCACTGTTCGTTGAAGAATGCCGCCCGGCTCGGCGAACTGGGTGAACGTTTCCTGCAGAAAACGCAGCCCGGCCTGGAAGCCCAGCTGACCAATCTGGCGGACGAAATCGCCTACAATAGCCACGATGTCGATGATGGCCTGCGAGCCGAATTACTCAGCGTGAAACAGCTCACCGAAGTTCGCCTGTTCAGGGACCAGTACGAAGAAGTGAAGGCACTCTACCCGGGCCTTTCACGGCGCCGCACCATACACGAAATCGTACGCCGGCTGATCAACTGCCAGGTCGTCGATCTGGTGCAGAGCAGTGAAAAACGACTGACCGAACAGCGCCCCGCCGACCTGGATGCAGTACGCAGCCAGGCGGAGCCACTGATCACGTTCAGCGACGGCATGCGCGAGCGCAACCTGGAACTTAAACGCTTTTTGCGCCAGAACCTGTACCGCCATTATCGGGTACACCGCATGTCTGCCAAGGCACTGCGTGTCATTCGCGACCTGTTCAATGCCTTTTTTGACGACCCCCGCCTGCTGCCGGAGGACGCACAGCACAACGTGCAACGACTCCGCGAACAGGATAGTGAGCACGGCCAGGCGCGCGCCGTCGCCGACTATATTGCCGGCATGACAGACCGCTACGCGATCACGGAACACGAACGCGTCTATAATCCCGGGAAACTTACCTGAGTCGGGTACGAGATGCTGGCATGCGTATCTATATGCAAATACCACCTGGAGACAATCGCCCTCCCCGGTACTACGACCTGCACCTGCAGGAGGATCTGCTGGGAGGCTGGACACTGGTCCGGGAATGGGGATTTCAGGGCGCCGGAGGCCGTTTGATCCGGGATCACTATGTAGACCGCGAGAGGGCGGAACAGGCCATGTTCAAGGTACGCGACACACAACTCACGAAGGGCTACCAGGTCGTATTCATGCAGGCTGACCGGCAGCTACCGGCAGATGGCACACCGGAATGAGTCCTTCACAGACCCGGGCTCGGCAACCGGTTACCTATCTGGATAGCTATGCACTGCAATTCGCCCCCTTCGGCGACCAGGCTGATGAGCGTTTTTTTTACGCCGGCGGCCCGCTCATGCAACGCCTCGACCTGCTTACCCACCTGACCCGTTTTGGTGACTCGGCAGTGCTCGTTAGCGGGCCGGCGGGCAGCGGAAAAACCACGCTGCTGAAACACTTCATCGACCAGACCATCCGGCAGTGGAACATCTGCCAGCTGGATGGCGAGCAGTTCGAACAGGCGCCCGGGAAACTGGTGGCGATCATGGGCGGCCACCGCGACACGGCGCTCGACATCCTGCTCGATGAATGGCAGGTGCATACCGATCCTTCGCAGCTGCTGGTCATCGTGGTAGACAACGCCGAGCAACTGCAACCGGATGACCTCAAACAGCTGGGGCTACTACTCAACAGTCCGTATAACGAACGGGTTCGCCTGGTTTTGTTCGGCAGTGACGAAACCGCAAGCAGGTTCAATGAAATTCGCCAGCAGGGTCTTTTTCCGGAAACCCTGCAGCTACTGGAAATGCCCCGACTGTCTGCGGAGGAAACCTCGTCCTACCTGATGTATCGCCTGGTGGTTGCCGGTTACAGCGGCGAAAGTCCGTTCTCCGACACCGAGGTACGAGCCATTTGCAAGGCGGCCGACGGGCGACCGGGAGAAATCAACCGACGCGCCCACGAGTCTCTGCTGGAACGCAAGGCACGTTCAAGATACGGGCGAATACCACCAGCCGGCGCAGGGAAAAAAAGCCGCAGCCTGGCGTGGATCGTTGCCACTGCGGTCGTTATCCCGGTGGTCGCTTACCTGGGCTGGCAGCGCTACGGCGAAGCTCCATCCTCGACCCTGCGCAGCGCCGGCGGTACACGGATAACCGAGTTGCCGCTACAGTTACCGGAGCCCGCTACATTGCTGACGCAACCCGCCCCAACGGCAGCACCCGTGATAGCACCTGCCGACGACTATAATATTCCGGTCGACCAGGCGCCGCTGGAAGTCGTCACTGCAGCACTGCTTCCGGTGGCTCCGACCGACGAACCGGCCGCGGACCAACAACCAGTCCCTGAAGATATCTCGCCCGAAAAAACCCTGGCAGAGCTCACTGTACAGGAACAGGACAAAACCGGGACCGAAACCGAAACCGAGACCGAGACCGAAATGGTTTCGGCTCCAGAGCCCGCCGAAACGCACGTCGTACCACCACTCACTGCCGCCCTGGAACCAGCGCCGGTCAAGGCAGAATCCACACCGGCACCCGAACAGCCGGCAACGACTCCCGAGCCGCAACCGGCACAACCGAAAACCAGCGGGCCACACCGGGAACCCTGGCTACTGCAACAGCCGGCCTCCTCCTACACCCTGCAGCTGCTGGGCTCACGCAGCGAAAAATCGATTAGTGATTTCATCCGCCAGTATCAACTGGATGCCGACAGGAGTGCCTGGTATCGGGGAACCTACAAGGGTGCTGACTGGTACGTGCTGGTGTACGGCATCTACGCCGATCGCGTTACCGCCGGCGCCGACCGTGACCGCCTGCCCGCCGGTGTGCGGAAGGGCAAGCCATGGCTGCGTGATCTCGGTTCGGTACAACAGAGCATTCGGAAAACGTCCTCGCCCCAGGAGCCTGTCGGACTTAGGAACAATCTACTCCGCTGAAGGGATGTCGCCGGCACAGCGCCGTGTCGGCACGCTGTTCATCCGAGCGATGAAACGCAGTACATGCACTCTTAAGGAAGGTCTGATTAATTCATTGCGAGCATCCCCACCCCGCTGCGCGGTCACGAATCAGGGAAGAACTGTAGGGTCGAATTCACTTGTGCCCGGCGCTTTATCGGGTATTCGACCGGTCGAGACTGGCCGAATAAATTCGGCCCTACAGGTGTAACCTGTTGCCCGGTGTGCCTTCAAA
>JAUXGZ010000098.1 GCA_030621785.1 Gammaproteobacteria bacterium
CGGGCTTCATTACAAGACGCTTCATACCCAACGGAGCAGTACCCCGAGACGCATGGCCTTGCTGGATACCGGTGGTAGAACACCGGGTTGTGTATTAAAATTGCAGTGCCTCCTTTCACATTAATCACAACAAATATTTATGCGACTTCGTGTCGCAAATAACGTTTAAGCTCAGCCGCAGTATTTTTGCAGGCTACTTTGCGTAATATTGAAGCGCAGCGCAATATGCAAAGCAGCCTGTGAAAATACTGTCGGTTGGAGCGCATGGTTAGGCGACATTCGGATCATCGAATCCGATAGCCTGAATGACAGGCTACGCAGGCAGAAGTGATTTTCGAAAGGGCGCCATAAGCTGGCAACTGCTCTCCTTCTTGTGCCTTTAGCGCAAAGCGGCTTGCTGCTCTATGCATACTTGTGCCAGCCTGGCGCATACCCTCTGGCATAAACTTAGCCATATGATGTGCTCCATGAGATTCTAATGAGCTCATTCCAAGGCGATACTCAGCCACTTCTGCCGCCTGATCTAAGCGGTTATTTTCCATATTCATTAGTATTTCATTTATAGCCCGCAAATGATCACGCATATTTGACATCATGTGTTGCTGCATCATTTCCGGTAACTCGACGAGCCGCCTTGAATCTTCATCGGCAATCGAAATATTGCTTACAAATAGCAGTAAGATCGGAGCGACGATCTTTAGCGGATCGCTCATAGGTTTTTTCCTTTTTCGCCTAACATTGTGTATCTGGCAAATCGCGACATCACGACACGTCGATTTGATGTGTATGCACGATCGCAGGTCGATCCCTTCCAATTCCGTTACCCCGAAGCTACTTCTTTTCATAAATGATTTCAACAAAGTATCGTTCCGGCGGGCTCGAACTCTGTACAGGGCGCCTTGAACTCCACGTGTCAGTTACCTCAAATCGCAGACTACTCCGCACTTGATCTTTCAGCTTCCTGCCTGTACTGTTCAAATATCCAGTATCAGGGAGGATACGGACCATGGCATCAAACAAAACGACTTCGCCGTTTCTGGAACGGGTTCGGGATGCAATCCGCACCAGGCACTACAGCATTCGCACCGAGCAGGCTTATGTAGACTGGATTCGGCGCTTTATCCTTTTTCATGGCAAACGTCACCCGCAGGAGATGGGTGAAACCGAAGTCAATAAATTCCTGACCCATCTCGCTGTGCAGCGCAACGTTGCTGCCAGCACCCAGAACCAGGCCCTGAATGCGCTGGTATTCGTGTATCGCAATGTTCTCGGCCAACCGCTGGGCGACAACATCAACGCGGTGCGTGCGCGAAAACCGAAGAAACTGCCCGTGGTTCTCAGCAAGCAGGAAATCAGGAATCTGCTTCGAGACGTTGATGGTAGCTACTGGCTACCGACATGCTTGCTGTACGGTTCTGGCCTGCGCCTGATGGAATGCCTGCGACTTCGCGTGCAGGACCTGGAGTTTGCTCATCGAGCTATTCTGGTTCGCAATGGCAAGGGCGGCAAGGATCGGGTGGTCACGTTGCCGGATGAACTCATGCAGCCGCTGCAGCAGCACCTTGCAGGTGTTCGGGTTCTGCATAACAAGGATCTTCAGGATGGGTTTGGCAGGGTCTGGCTGCCTCATGCGCTGGCGAGAAAATATCCGAATGCTGCTCGTGAATGGAGCTGGCAATATACCTTTCCGGCCAGCCGACGAAGTATAGACCCGCGCTCGGGAAAGGCACGCCGCCATCATCTGGATGAGAGCTGCCTGCAAAAGGCCGTGAAATCCGCTGTCCGCAAGGCCGGCATCCACAAACCCGCCAGCTGTCATACCTTGAGACATTCCTTTGCCACTCACTTGCTCGAACGCGGCATGGATATCCGCACCGTGCAGGAACAGCTGGGACACAAGGATATCCGTACCACCCAGATCTACACGCATGTGCTTCAGCGTGGCGGCAACGCCGTGGTCAGCCCGCTCGGTGATGTACTGGGTAAATAACTATTTCATTGTCACCAGTTCTTCCGAACTGGTCGGGTGGATGGCAACCGTATCGTCCAGGTCTTTCTTGGTCGCACCCATACGGATGGCTACGGCGAAGCCTTGCAACATTTCGTCGGCACCCGGGCCGATGACGTGGCAACCGACCACTTTCTCCTGCGCACCCACGGTCACCAGCTTCATGGCGGTCTTCTGCTTGCGCCCGGTCAGGGCGTTGTACATGGCGGTGAAGCGCGTCTGGTAAACCTTGACGGAATCGCCGTGCCGGTCACGTGCCACGCTCTCGGTCAGACCGACAGTACCGATGGGCGGATGGCTGAACACGACCGTGGCAATGTTGTCATACGACAGGTAGCGATCTTCCATGCCGCCAAACAACCGGTCGCTCAGGCGCCGTCCGGCAGCGATGGCAATCGGTGTGAGTTGTGCGCGACCGGTAACATCGCCGATGGCATAGATCCCTTCTACATTGGTTTGCTGAAATTTGTCGGTGGGAATGTAGCCGTGCTCATCCGTCCCCACCCCGCAGGCCGGCAGGTTGAGGTTGGCGGTCAGCGGGTAACGCCCGATGGCCCAGATGAGCTCGTCAAAACCCTCCAGGCGCTGGCCGTTTTCCGACTCGATGCACAGGGAGCCATTATCTTCCCTGCTTACCCGCCTGACCTGGGTTCGCGCCAGTATATCAATGCCGTCGCCGAACATTTCCTCGGTTAGATTTTCCCGTAACATGGCATCGAAAGTCCGCAGCAGGTGTTCGCGCCGCAACAGCATGGTCACATCTGACCCCAACGCATTCAGCATACCGGCCAGTTCCACAGCGATGTAGCCGGAGCCAACTACCGCAACGCGGCGCGGCAACTGTTCAAGCTCGAAGAAACCATCCGAGGTGATACCGAGCTCAGCGCCTTCGGTGTCCGGCACCATGGGTGCACCGCCCGGGGCGATAACGATATGGTCGGCCGTGTATTGCTCGCCGGCAACCTCGATGGTGCGGGCATCCACGAAGCGCGCCTCGCCGGTCAGTTCAGCAATATCGGAATCAGCCAGGTAGGTGTGGTACCAGTCGTTAATGCCATGTACATAGTCATCCCGCGCGGTTTTCAGCCTGGCCCAGTCGAAGCTCTGCTCACCGATATGAAAACCATAGCTGGCTGCATCGTGCAGCGTGTGTGCGATGCTGGCACCGAACCACATAACTTTCTTCGGCACGCAGCCGACATTCACACAGGTTCCGCCCAGTCGTCCGCGCTCAACGACCGCGGTTTTCGCGCCATAGCGGGCGGCACGTTCGGCCACCGACAGGCCGCCGCTTCCACCGCCGATCGCAATCAGGTCATAATGCCGGTTCATATTCCATACTCGCGGTTGATTCTGTTAGTCGGAATTCTACTGCAATCCGGGACAGGTGCCATGAATAATCCCTTGCTCGCGGCAGATCCATTGCCGGCTTTCGATCAGATCCGGCCCGGGCACGTCGAGCCGGCACTCCGCCAGGCACTGGACGGGGTCCGGGACAGAATCCGGAAATTACTAAAAACCGGCCCGCCGTACAGCTGGGAATCACTCGCCGCGCCGATGGAAATGGAGCTGGAACACGTACACCGGGTGTGGTCACCGGTACGCCATCTGAACAGCGTGATGAACAGCCCGGAACTGCGGGCCGCCTACAATACCTGCCTGCCGAAGATTACTAATTTCGAAACCGAAATCGGTCAGGATCGCAAACTCTTCAAGGCGTTTCGATCCATCGCCGACAGCCCGGAATTCGCGCAACTGGATCAGGCACGCAGGAAATCGATCGAAAACCGGCTGCGTGACTTCCGGCTGGCCGGTATCGAGCTGGAGAAGAAGCAGCGCAAGCAATTCAAGAAGATCCAGCGACAGCTGTCCAGGCGTAGCGCAGCTTTCCAGGAGAACCTGCTCGATGCCACCAATGCCTGGAGCCGGCAGATCACCGACCGGAAGTTGCTCACCGGCCTGCCCGGGACCGCCCTCGACCTGGCGCGTCAGACCGCCGGGCACAGGGAGTTGGAGGGCTGGCTGCTGACTCTGGAATACCCTTCCTACGCCCCGGTGATTAACTACGCCGACAACCGGATGCTGCGCCGTGAGGTCTACACTGCCTATGTAACCCGCGCCTCCGACACCGGCCCGCACGCCGGCCAGTGGGATAACTCGCAACGCATGGAAGAGATCCTGCAACTGCGCTACAAAGCGGCCCGTCTGCTGGGTTTCGATAATTATGCCGAGCGCTCGCTCGCCACCAAGATGGCGAATTCGGTTGCCGAGGTACTGGAATTTCTCAACGGACTGGCGGGACATGCGCTCGACCGGGCCCGTGCCGAACTCGACGAGGTGCGTGAGTTTGCCGCCGCGCAAGGTGCCGACTACAGCCTCGAAGCCTGGGACGTCCCCTACTGGTCAGAGAAATTGCGTCACCAGCTGCATGCCATTTCCCGCGAGGAACTCAAACCCTGGTTCCCCGAGACCCGGGTGCTCCCGGGCCTGTTTGCCGTGGTGAACCGCCTGTACGGCATTGAAATCCGCGAGCGCACCGGTGTATCGACCTGGCACCCGGATGTACGCTTCTTCGATATATACGATGCACAGCAGCAATTACGCGGCAGCTTTTACCTTGATCTCTATGCTCGCCCGAACAAACGCGGCGGCGCCTGGATGGACGATGCTGCGTCGCGCATGATACTGGGCGACCACGAACAGATACCGGTGGCCTACCTGACCTGCAATTTCTCGCCGCCGATTGGGGATCAGCCGGCATTGCTTGGGCACGACGAGGTCACCACGCTGTTTCACGAATTCGGCCACGGGTTGCACCATATGCTTACCCGGGTCGATTGCCCGAGTGTCGCCGGCATCAATGGCGTCGCCTGGGATGCCGTGGAACTGCCCAGCCAGTTCATGGAGAACTGGTGCTGGGAACGCGAAGCGCTGAATCTGATTTCCGGCCACTACCAGACCGGTGAACCGCTGCCCGACGGGTTGTTCAGGCGCATGCAGGCGGCACGCAATTTCCAGTCGGGCATGCAGATGGTACGCCAGCTGGAATTCGCCCTGTTCGATCTGCGGCTGCATGCTGAGTTCGACCCGCAACAGGGCTCCCGCATCCAGCAGACCCTCGATCGGGTACGGCAACAGGTCGCCGTCATCCAGCCGCCAGATTTCAACCGCTTCGCACACGGGTTCGCGCACATCTTCGGCGGCGGCTACGCCGCTGGCTATTACAGCTACAAGTGGGCCGAAGTCCTGTCTGCCGACGCCTTCTCGCTGTTCGAGGAACAGGGTATTTTCGATGCCGCAGCCGGCGCGCGCTTCCTGGGTGAAGTCCTGGAGAAAGGCGGCTCGGAGGATGCCATGGAACTGTATGTCGCATTTCGGGGACGAAAAGCGGATATTGCCCCCCTGCTACGCCATAGCGGTCTGGGCTGAAAACGACGCAAACCGAAAAGCGGCTTCCGGTACAATCGATCACACGCCGTCCACCGACACCAGGATACCCCATGCACTATCAGGATCTTCGCGACTTTATCCGGCAGCTGGAACAGACCGGCCAGCTGCGCCGTATCAGTATCCCGGTAGATCCCCGGCTGGAAATGACCGAGATCTGCGACCGCACCCTGCGGGCCGGCGGACCGGCACTGTTGTTCGAAAATCCCGTAGGTTCCAGCATCCCGGTACTCGGCAATCTGTTCGGCACGCCATTGCGGGTGGCTGCCGGCATGGGTGCGGACTCGGTCGAGGAACTGCGCTCGATCGGCACACTGCTGGCGTCGCTGAAGGAACCTGAACCGCCCAGCGGTATGAAGGACGCCTGGGAGAAACTGCCCATGTTCCGCAAGGTGCTGGACATGGCACCGAAAATCGTCAAGCGCGCGCCTTGCCAGCAGAATATCCTGGAGGGTGACGACATCGACCTGGGCCGGCTGCCGATCCAGACCTGCTGGCCGGATGATGCCGGCCCGTTGATTACCTGGGCACTGGTGGTAACGAAGGGGCCGCTGAAGAAACGCCAGAACCTGGGCATCTATCGTCAGCAGGTACTCGGTCGCAACAAGGTCATTATGCGCTGGCTGGCCCATCGTGGCGGCGCGCTGGATTATCGTGACTGGCAGGAACAGCATCCCGGCAAACCCTTTCCGGTCGCCGTAGCACTGGGCGCCGACCCGGCCACCATCCTCGGCGCTGTCACACCGGTGCCCGACAGTCTGTCGGAGTACGCTTTCGCAGGCCTGCTACGTGGCTCGAAAACCGAGCTGGTGCAGTGCAAAACGGTCGATCTACAGGTGCCGGCCAGTGCCGAAATCGTGCTGGAAGGATTCATTTATCCCGGCGAGGAAGCCCTGGAAGGCCCGTTCGGCGACCACACCGGCTACTACAATGAACAGGAAAGCTTCCCGGTGTTCACCATCGAGTGCATCACTCATCGCAATGACCCGATCTACCACAGCACCTACACCGGCCGGCCACCGGATGAACCAGCCATCCTCGGTGTCGCGCTGAATGAAGTCTTTGTACCTATCCTGCAGAAGCAGTTCCCGGA
>JAUXGZ010000061.1 GCA_030621785.1 Gammaproteobacteria bacterium
GACAACACCAAAAATATTCCTGAAACCCACTTCCCAGACCCTGTCGGCACTGGCCAACACGGCAACCATGGGCATATCATGCTCTTCAGCAACAAAGGCAGCGGGATAGGTCATAGCGGTGGATACCGGGCCAAGCAGGAACTCAACCTTATCTTCGGTGATCAGCTTCTGGTAGAGCGGCGCCACTTCCATGCGGCTGGAATGGTCGTCGTAATAAACCAGCTCCACGCGCTCACTGAACAGGCCGCCGCGTTCATTGAGATCCTCTATCCACATCTGCACACCGTGCAGCTGTTCTTTGCCGTATTCAGCCAGCCTGCCGGTCAATGACACCGTCATGCCCACCTTGCGGACCGCAACATCGTCCTCCCCGGCTATGGTGACACCCGGGAGAAGAAAATGGAGCACCAGGCCGAGAATAATCAATACACGTTTCAACACGAATCACTCACTGTCAGGCTATTTGGCAATTTCGATTTCACGCTTGGTATTGTAAAGCATGCGCACCAGGTCGTACTCGAACGGCGATCCCGTCTGGTAGTAGCGGAACGCTACCTTGGCGCGTGAGTCGAGCATAAACAGGCCGTAATAGGCCAGCTGTCGCTGCGGGTGACCGTCCAGCACGAACGGATCCCAGAGCCACATCGGAATCGCATCCACCAGCAGGCCGGTACCATCGCGCAGATTGGATGGTCCCATTAACGGGAGTACCAGGTAGGGCCCGGGACCTGAACCATAGTGCCCCAGGGTCTGACCGAAATCCTCGCTGTCCTTGTGAAGATCGAACGTGGTAGCCACATCAAACAGGCCTACTACACCCAGCGTGGTGTTCCAGCCGAGGCGCCCGAAGGTATTCATGGCACGGTCGAACTTGAGCTGCAGGACAAGATTGAGGAAGGTAGTCAGATCCTTGATATTGCCGAAGAAGTTACCCACCCGCTGCTGCAGGAATTCCGGCGTAACGTACTGGTAACCATGCAGCGCCGGCAGAAAGATATAGCGGTCAAATTTCGCATTAAACCGGTAGATGCCGCGGTTCATGCCTTCCCAGGGATCATAGATGTCGGCTGCATATTCGGTATCGTCCTCCGGCGGCAGGATCCGGTCAGCCGCAAACAGGGGCTCCTCGGGTTCACCCTCGTAAACGGGTTTGGTACTGCACCCGGCCATAGCGGCCAACACCAGCAGCAGGCCGATACGCGACCAGGTTCGAAGAACGCTCATGTTGAAGCGTTTCATTGTTTGAAGAACTTCTCGAAGTACGCCATGGTCTGGAACTGCTGCAGGTTGCCCAGATGACCTCCATGGGGATAGATCATGGCGCGATCACCAAAAACTTCCGGAAAGAAATCGATTTCGCCTTGTTCAAGAATGATGTCGTCCCGGTTGGTCACTATGCCTATCTTTGGTGTACTGCGCAGATAGTCCTCGATACTGTACAGACTGTTGTCCGCCACCATGGCGTCGCGCGTCAGCGACGGGTCTATGGCCTTGTAATAGGGGTAAAAAAACTCGTGGAAATAGTCGGTGAAGCCGACACGCATGCCGACCTCGGCATAGGTTGTCAACGAGGTTGTTTTGGTCAACCGCACGTTGGCCGGCTTGATAAAACCATAGTTGGTCATAACATCAGCGCTAAAGATCATGCTCGATGAAGACAGCCGGAAGGCAAAACCGATGACAGCCGCCAGTTCCTCGTCGCTGGGCGGGTTTTCCTTGAAGGCCTTGTAGATCAGCTGCTCGTTAAATTTAACGCTGTCTGACTTTTTATAGGCATCCGATACCAGGTGAACCAGCTGCTTGTAGAAGCGATTGAAATTGGTCATGCCGCCCGGTACATTTTCCAGCATGCGGTCCAGCTTGCCGATTGAACTATACAGTGAAACCGGGGGATTGATCAGCAGCACCTTGCTAAAGTTGAAAACCTGACGGTCTTCATCCAGCTTCGATACGAAAGCCGCCTGAATACCCCCCAGGCTGTAGCCGGTCAGGTAGTACTCACTGACCTTCACTTTCTTCGGGAGTTTTTCCCGAATGCCCTCCATGATCCGGTACAGGTCTTCTGCATCCCGGCGCAGATCACCTGGCACAGCCGTGGTCGAGGCCGATACGACAAAATTCTGGTGGGTTGGCGAAGTAATACCGGCAACGTGGAAACCGGCCTGGTAGAAGGCTTTCATCAGGGCGATGTTATTGGCCGAATGGAACGCTGCACCGGTGCCGGCAATCACGAAAATGAGTGGTGCTTCATGCTTCTGGAAGGCTTGCAGATAGACAAAATCCTTGTAATACCAGAACACATCCGGGACTTCCCGAACGGGTTTCAGTTTACCCAGCTTCCAGGGCACCTTGGCCGGGAACGTTGCACGCAGCGGCTCAGGGGTTCCGACCACGGTGGCAACGAACGGATCGGTGATGGGATACTTGTAGTCCGCGTCAACGGGTACATCAGCGACCGCCAGGCTGGCGACCACGCCACTCGTCACGCAAAGCAGGAGAAACAGGATTTTTCGCATAGACTTCAGGGAAACCGGGTGTTAACAATTCGCGGCAGGGTGCAGGCGGTGTTAACCCAGCCCCCCACCAATCTTTACTGCAAACAAAAAACCGGGGCAGTCACACGCGCTGCCCCGGCTTCGATAACAACGTAAGCCGGACCCGCTTACTTCTTGCGAATCCGGATTTCCACGCGACGATTCGTTGCGCGGCCGGCATCGGTATCATTGGTCGCAATCGGCTCGCTTTCACCCCTGCCGATCACATTCAGAGTAGTACGCGGCACCTCGGCCTGCACGGCCAGGTAATCAGCAACCGTAGTTGCACGACGCACGGACAGGCCTTCGTTATATTCGGCCGAACCCTGCGAATCGGTGTGCCCGATCACTTCCACGACTTCCACATCCTGCCGCAGCAGCGGACGATGCGTCGCGATGGCGGCCGCTACGTCGGCGAGTTCAGCCTCGTCGGCAGCGGTGAGATCAGCCTTGTCAAAGGCAAATACCAGGTTCTTGATGAACGTCTCGGCAACCAGTTCGGTCTTGTCGGCCAGCACCTCACCGCTTTTCACAATGGCAGTAGTCTCGGTGATGGATACATCCTCACCCGCGGTTTCACTCTCGACATGCAGATCCTGCTCTGTTACGCGCTCGTAGCCACACGCTTCCAGGTATTCCTGGCTGTCCTGGTAATCGGTACGAACACATTCCCCGTCGCTCGAATGCCAGGTTTCCGCAGGGGAATTCTTGACGTAGCCGTCCACCACCAGGTCATCCAGTGCGTGTACCGGCATACTAACGGCGAGCGCCACGCCAGCGGCGATGACAGTCTTATTGATCAGTCGTGACATATTGACTCCTTAACCTTATGTTTCAAATGAATATTTTCAGAACGTCCATTCCGTGCAACTGCAAAATTCGGCTGGTTGACACTCAAATCGCTCGCTATATTAGCAGATACTCATTGATATAAACACTAATTGATCAAATTTGATTGAAATCAGTCGTATGAACAAACCAGCTCAGCTCCGGGTAAGCTCGTCCAGGCGCTGGGTCATGCGAGCAATCTGGACCCAGTCATGGGTTACGATATCCTGCGCATGCGCCAGGTTGTTGCGCAGTGACTCCATTTGACGGACCACACGCCTGGCAATGCGCCTGGATTCGAAGCCCAGCAGCGAGAGACTCTCCGGATCGCCGATCAGCACCTGCCCCTTGTCGGAAAGTTGCAGGCAGTCGACCAACGAGCAATGCTGATTACGGCGTTTTCGCTCCGCCTGGATAGCACGCGCCTTTTCCAGGCGTCCGGTCGAAAGCGCTTCCACCCACCGCTCTTCCGGCATGGACTGCTCGATCATCTGCGTCATGCTCGTCTCCAGCATGGTAATAATGCCGAACAACCACATCCTTACCATGGGCTTATTGATGTCATCGCGGCCGATCACTCCGGTCACCTCGCCCAGGAGCGATACGAAACAATAGTCATGACGGGTCAGCACATGGATCACGTCCGACAGCGGCACATCACCCAGGACTACCTGGTCGATGGTGAACGTTCTGAAATGCTCCGCGCATTCACCGGCACCGAGCGTCGAACGACGTACATAGCCCTGCACCCTGCCACTGACCCGCACGCTGGCAACGTCCTGCTGATGGTATTCCATCACCTTGCAGACCTCCTCGCAGGAAGCAGTGCGATCGAATGAGAGCACAGGTTCGGCGATGTCCCGAGCGCTAAACAACTCACCGAACATGTGCCGAAACTGCTTGCTCAGCAGACCAGGCATGGCGCTCAGGTTATCGGCCGGCAGCAACTCGGCCGCTTCCTCGGCCGGTACCAGACCCAGTGTTTCCATGCTTTGCATATAAATCTCGCGCGCCTGCTTCTGCAACCCGCTGTGCGCTTCCTTCATTACCTCCAGCAGGGCGCCCATTTCACCAAGGTAAACGCGCGCAAAACGCGGATCGTGTCTGGTAATATCCCTGCAGTTGTCGATCAGGTCGCAGAGCTTGATGGTCTTGGCTCGCACCGAGGCCTGGGCAATATGGCGTCGGTCGATCTCCTTGCGTACCGCCCGATTGCCGTCACCGGGCCGACTGATATCGGTGAGCTCCTCGACCAGCTCGGCAACCGCCCGATTGAATTCCTTCTCAATATCCTCCAGTGTCGCAGGAGTATCCTCGACCGTATCGTGCAGCCAGGCCGCGGCAATCATTTCTTCGTCATCAGTCACACTTGCAACCATCTTTGCGACCGCATCAAGATGTACCAGGTACGGCTGACCACTGTACTTGCGGCGATGATCGATACGCTCGTGCGCCTGCGAAGCGTAGTTTTTGGCGCGTTCAGCCAGATCAGACATGCTTCCTTCTCCAGTCCCGTTTCAGGTACGGCCGTTCGACTCAGGCAATAAACCGCGGGCGGCATCCTCGGCCAGACCGGCACCCGCTTTGGCATACAGGTTGAAAGCGGCGTCGACCCCGGCCTGCTTCAGGGATTCGACCTCGTCCGCATACCTGGCAATCGCGGCCACCCTGCCCTGGTAGCCAAGCTCGCGGATCTGTTGCGTAACATACAGGTTTTCCCGATGATTGGGCATCGCCAGCAACACCAGTTTCACTTTGCTGAAATCGTGTTGGAAGCGCGCCCAGAAGTCAGGGTCGCTGCCGCTGCCCTGCACCACATGGCGACCTGCTGCCTGGTGTTTCTCCACGGTCTCCGAATCGATATCGATACCCGCGACATTGCCCTCCAGTTGCGCATCGATGCCGTCGTAGGCACCGGTGCCAACCCGGCCCATACCGAAAATCAGCATGGCCGCATCAGCCGTTTCGATCGGTTTTTCTTCTGCAATCCGGATCGGGGATTCAATGCGCTGCAAACACTTGCGGAAGCGTTTGTACAGCTGATGCGAAAAGGTGTTCAGGGGCGCGGCAGCGATAAAGGATATCGACAGTGCAATAGCAATGACGATCAACCATTCACCGCTGATCAAGCCGCCGGTCACGGCCACGCCACCCACGATCAGGCCGAATTCGCTGTAGTTCGCCAGGCTCAGTGACGTCAGTAACGCGGTACGGGCGCGCAGGTGGAAGCGCGCCAGTAACCAGTAGAACAGCATGACCTTCAGGGGAACCAGCGCTACCAGTATCACGGCAATCCACAGTGCGTGCAGGTCCAGCGGACCGGACAGCCCGATGGTGAGGAAAAAACCGACCAGGAAAAGATCCTTGAAGCCCAGCAACTGTTTGGCCAGCCCCGCTGCACCCGGGTGGGTGGACAGCAATACACCCAGGATCAGGGCGCCAAGATCTCCCTTGACTCCGGCGAACTCGAACAGCACACCGCCGCCCAACGCCATGCTGATACCGAACAGGATCAGCAATTCACCATGCCCGGCCT
The DNA here is from genome assembly GCA_030621785.1 of Gammaproteobacteria bacterium. GTDB lineage: Bacteria > Pseudomonadota > Gammaproteobacteria > DSM-19610 > DSM-19610 > Thiogranum. The sequence goes on from JAUXGZ010000061.1 coordinate 5,899, forward strand.
TGTCCAGCAGCCTGAACAGCACAGGACGCAAGGGGATGAGCCCGATCAGCAATAACGCCCAGGGTGACGGCACCTTGCCCATGGACACGGCCAGAAACACCACGGCGGCAATATCCTGCATAATGAGAATACCGATGGAAACGCGTCCGTACAGGGCATTCGATTCCCCTTTTTCATCCAGCACCTTGACGGCAAACACCGTGCTGGAAAAACTCAGCGCGAAAGCAAGCAGCAGTGCCAGTTGCCAGTCAAGATCTGCCAGCAAGGGCAGTCCCGCACTGCCCAGTGCCAGTATGGCAAGGGTGAACAAGATAATGGTGGCCAGCATGTGCAGCGAGGAAACCGCCCAGATCTGCGGCATGGCCAGGCTACGCAGACGCAGCTTCAGTCCGATGGAAAATAGCAGCAGGGTAACGCCCATTTCAGAAAACTCGTGCAAGGTCTCGGTCACCCGCATCCCGGATGCGTAGAGCACGAAGCCCGCAATCAGGTAACCCACCAGCGGCGGCAATCCCGTCAGGCGGGCCAACAGTCCCAACGCAAACGCGGCCGCAATGGCGACCAGGTCCAGGACAATCACGTTGAATCCTCGCCCTTCATCACAACTCTCAGCTGCGGATTATCGGGGCACGGCGGAAATGAAAGCGATCATTCAGCTTCTCGAGTACCGGTGGATCGCGGTCATAGATATCCTTGCGGAAATACACCTTGCCATCCGCTCCCCTGTAGGCTGTCCAGTACATCAGGATTACCGTTACCGGCCGGGGCAGGTTTACATTCTTCAACTGGCGGGTATCTATAACGTCCAGGATCTGCTCCCGGCTCCAGTTATCCGGGTCATCCAGCAGCAGTTCGGCCAGCTGAAACGGCTTTTCGATGCGAATACAGCCAGAGCTGAAAGCCCTCTCCGAGTGGCCGAACAGTTCCCGGTGGTTGGTATCGTGCAGGTAGACCGCGTGGTCATTGGGAAATATAAACTTGATCTGTCCCAGCGCATTGTTCGGTCCCGGATCCTGGCGAATCATGTAGGGGAAATTTTTAGCGGTATATTTTTTCCAGTTGATGTTCGAAGCATCGACAGTATTGCCCTTATAGTCGATGACCCGCATGTTTTTCTTTTTCAGATAGCCGCGGTCTTTCCTGAGCCTGGGCAGAATATCCTCCTCGAGAATCGTCGGCGGTACCGTCCAGGTGGGGTTCATGACCAGGTACTTCATCTGTGCCCGGAAAACCGGTGTCTTGCGGTAGGTTTTGCCCACCTGCGAACGCACCTGCCAGACCGGCACACCCGCACGGAAATAACTCACGCCGAAACCGGCGATGTCCACCAGTATGAAATCCTCGGGCAGCCTGTGCAGCACCCAGCGTGCACGCTCCAGGTTTACCCGTATCTGGTCGATACGCGCCTGCACCGGCACATTCATCGCGGCCAGCGTCCCCTTGCCGACTTTGCCATCGACATCCAGGTTGTGCCTCGCCTGAAAGGCCTCGACGCCCTGCTCTACTGCGGTATCGAACGTCGGCGAACCGGCATTTTCGGCAGGCAGATCGCCGGTCGCCTCCAGCCTTGCCCGCAGCGCCACCACCCGCTGACCGCTCATGCCGGGTTTAAGTATCGGCCCGGGAGGAACCGGCAACCAGCCGCCGTCATCCCGAATGCGACGATAGTGCGCCAGCGCTTTCTTTAGACCCTGATACGCATCCTGCTGCGGTCTCAGCTGCCTTACCAGCATATTGACCCTTCCATCCCCGATCGCTTTCGCAAGCTCCAGCACGGTTTCCAGATCGCCGATGGCCTCCTGCATGTTCCAGTCGCTATCCAGTTCGACGGGATCCACCTTGCCGACCAGCAAATGGTAGCCCATACGGATCAGACTATCGGTCATCAGCAGGTCGAAATCCGCCTGCAGCGCCGGATTGTCACGATTATTCAGAACCTCGCGCAACTGAACCAGCTGCGGATAGTGGTAGTCCCTTGCCTCCAGACCATCCGCCTCGATCATCTGCAGTTCGGTAAACAGCTGGTCCACGGAATCGCGATTCTGCCAAAGTGGTCTGAAATCAGCGTCTTCATAGAGCCTCGGCAACACAACCGACGAGGAAACCGGTTCACCCTGTAGCTCCAGTCCGTAGCCGGAACGCAGCACCTCGACCCTTTGCTGAATCTGTTCCCGGACCGGGTCTGTGGTAGCGACTGAATAAGCAGAAAACGGGTAGAACAACAGCATCAGGTACAACATTCGCCTCAACATACCGGGTGATTTTCCTTTTCAACAATAAATGGGCATAAAATTTTGGTGAAGAATATCCTATAATCCGGTTTCAGTCGCCACCAGCACAGTTTCACTCCATATGCTCAAACGTATACTTCTGATCTCCCTCACGGTTCTGGCCACGTGCCTGATCGCGCTAGGCACCGCGTACCTGGCCATCGATGACGCCACGCTGGTCAGCTGGGCAGAAAAACGGCTGGCTGATGCAAGCGACATCGAAATCTCGTCACAGGAACCCATTCGCCTTACACGCACCCTGTCACCGACCCTGACTGCCCACGGGCTGCTCATACGCGATCCGAAAAAAGGTTTCCGGGCCGAGGTCAGCCAGTTTGATCTGCAGATCAGCCTGCCCGCACTACTGCTCGGAAAGCTGGATATCCGGCAGCTGCATATTGGCAAAACCCGTGTAGTGACCACAAAAACCGATGCCGAAACAGATCAAACCGATCTGATCACGCTGCTAAGGGAAATGGACGCCCTGCCCTTGCAGCCGGTGCTACACAACCTGGACATTGAGCAGATTACCCTGGTGCAGGAGGGTCAGGAAGAACAACTGCCCGAACTGAAAATTGGCCAGCTTGCTTTCCGGCATGCCACAGACAAAAACGTAAGCATGGTGCTGAACGGGTTGAAGATTGATGATCAACTACTCGATTTCGAAGCCGAGTTCCCCCCGCTGCACCGCATTGTGCAGGATAACAAAGCGCCTTTTACGGCCACCTTGCGATACCACGGCGTCGAACTCCAGTCACAGGGGCAGGTAGACCTGACTGCAAAACCGGCCACCCTGTCGGCCACTCTGCAACTGAACGCGGCAAAACTTGACCAGCTACCGACCGGGAGCGCAAACCTGGTCATCCCGGGCGCGCTGACCGCAAGCGCAGAACTGAGCGGGACCACTGAAAAACTGCAGATGCAGGACCTGAGAGCAAACTGGCAAGGACCCAACCAGTCCAGCATCGATCTGCAAGGCCGTATCGGCAACATTCTGCAACTGGAGCAGGCAGCACTGCAGCTCAATGCGAAGCTGGTAAAACAGGACTGGTTTCTTCCGCTGCTCAGCGAAGATATGCGGAACACGCACAAGCTCGAATTGACCACTCACATCTCCGGCTCTGCGGAACGCCTCGTGTTCGACGAGTTCAGGCTCAGCACGCTCTCAACAGAGGGTCTTGCACAGAATGTTGCCGGCAAAATGGAGCTAGACCATGCGCGCACGCAACCCGAACTCATCAACATTGATATGAAGCACAAATTTTCAGCTCCAACCACCATTGCCGCGCGCATGATGCTGTTTCCGAACGTTCCCGAGTTCGGTAAAATCAATGGCCGGGCCAGGGTCCACTCCACCCGCGGAGCCCCCTCGCTGGATGATATCGAGGTAACGACCCGGGATGAAAAGGGTATACGGGTCAAGCTGACCGGGCGCATTGCCAGCTTTCCGCTGGAAAGTTACCTGACCAACGACGGCTATGACCTGACGGTGCACATTGGTGCAGCCAATACACAACTTATTGCAGAACGCATGGACCTGGATATACGGCTTGACGATCTGTTTTCGGCAGACTTCAGAATCGAGGGATCGACCAAAGCACTGCGGCTGGAAAAGATAGCCCTCACAACCGGGACCAGGAAAAAGGTTCAACTACAGGCGGACGGCTATCTGCATTTCGGCTCGTGGGAGCGGGCGGACCCCGTTACTGACATGCACCTCGATCTCCGCCTGGTCAGCCAGGATACACCGGCGCTAGCCAAACTGCTGCGCCAGCCATCGCTCCCGAAACTGGGACCACTGCAGGCAAAGGCACAGCTTCGCAGCCAGGCTGGCAAACACCGTATCGAAAATATAGTTGTCAGCACCGCCGGCGCAGCGCCATTATCCGCCGAGGTGACAGGTTCGGCAGCAAAACTGCTCATTCTGCCGGAATTCGGCATCGACGGCATCCGGCTGGACGCTGACGCACAGACCGACGATGTCTCGCACCTGCAGTCGGTTCTGGGCACCGACTACGAAGTTCCGGCCATCGGCCCCTTGCAGGCCAGCGTCTCGATCACCGGGTCAAGCGAGGCGCTCAGCATAGATAAGTTATCAGTGGAGGCTGGCGACCGTCTGATACTACACATACAGGTGCAGGGCACACTGGGTCGGGTTGCCGAGGCGGACGACTGGCACCTGCAGGACACCGATATCACCCTGGAGGCCAGCGCACCCGGAAGCCAGGCATTCGCGGATGCCTTCGGGTACCAGATTCCCGAACTGGGTCCGATTTCTGCCAGGGCAACCATCGATGACAAGGACAAGACCCTCGGCGTCGAAACCGCAAGCCTCACCGTGGGAGATCGCGACAAACCGGCAATCCGCGTGGAAGGCGGGATCGACAGCTTCCTCGATGCTGGCACCACACACTGGGACATCGACCTGGATATCAACGGCCACGACCTTGCGGCTATGACCGGCGACGAGACGTTACCGGATCTGGGCGACCTGCGCGGCAATGCCATCATTTCGGACATCGATGGACAACCTGGAATCGATTCACTGGAAATTCGCAGCAACAAACCGGACCTGTTAACCATCGACATCGGTGGTACATTCAAGAACTTTGACGATCTGAAAACCCTGTCATTCAACAGCAAGATGACGGCACGCGACCTGAAGTTACTAGGATCACTGATCAGGATCGATCTGCCGCCGATTGGTCCGGTGGGGTGGAACACGCGCATCCGGCACGACAGCAAAAACCTCATATTGACCAGCTCGCTTACGGCTGACAAAACCAGCATCGATGCCAACATCCTCGGCATGCTCACTGCCACACCGCCGCTGTTCAAAGGCACCATCAAGGCAGACAACATGTTTATCGGCGATTATGTCGAGCAACTCACCCAATCGGGAAAACAAAGACGGAAAGAAAAGCGGAAACAGAAGAAAAAAGAGAAGAAAAAGAAAGCGAAGGGAGATTCTGCCCCCGCACCGATATTCTCCCGCGCACCGCTGAATATCAACTGGATGCGCAAGGTCGACCTGGATATCGACATCAAGGCTGCCAGCTTCGACGAAAAGTATGCCCTGGCCGATTCCGGCGCTACCAGGGTAGTACTCAAATCCGGCAAACTCGCCATTGATCCCTTTCGCTTTGTGTACGGCAAGGAATCCCTGGATATCAGTCTGCTGCTGGATGCGAACGACATACCCAGCCTGACATTCAAAGCTTTCGCCGAGGACCTGAATCCCTGGAAACATCTCGACCCGGAACACCGAAAAACCGGAAGTTCTCCAAACGTCGGTATCGATATTGATATCAACGCTTCGGGAAACAGCGAACACGACATGGCATCCAGCGTCAAAGGCAAGGGCATAATTACCATGGAAGACGGCCAGATCAGCAGAAACATGATGAACCTGGTGTTCGTTGACATTATCGGCTGGGCCACAACCAGCGTATCGAGGGACAAGTCTGAAAAAATCAATTGCGGCGTGACTGACGTGGTCATTGATGAAGGTATCGTAACGACCCGTGCCTTCCTGCTTGATACCGACGACATAACCATAACCGGTGAAGGCACCATTGATCTCGGCAAGGAGACTATCGATTACGTCATGTTGCCGAAGAAAAAATCACGCATCATCGCCAGGGCCGAACCGGTAAAGATTACCGGCGATCTCGATGACCCCAGGATTACTGCCCTGCCGCTGAAATCCGCAGCAGCAAACTATGGCAGCCTGATTTTCGGCCCGGTAGTATTTGCCGGTGTATTCGCATCCCAGGAAATCCTGGGGCGTCTGAACAAGGCACGGAACAGAAATAAAGAATCGGCTTGCGAAAAATACAAGGAAACTTATGAAGCCCGGATCGCTGCCGCCAGTGATCCGGGTCAAGCGGCATCACCACAAAATGAACCGCCAACCAGACAGTAAAACCATCGGGGTTTTCCGCTTACGGCTGCAACCAGGCAACGAGCTTCGCCGCAGTCACACAGTATGAAGGCGCCTGGGGCGCATTCCTGCTTTTTCTGGCAAACTTTCTCGGCATCCTGACAGTATCTGCCACGATCTTTATCATCTTCGGCTTTGTTCCACGCGAGGAAATGGGCTCCACCAGGGAACTGGCCAGGCGATTCGCGGCCGCCGGAACCGGCCTGACAATCGTAGTAGTACTACTCACGCTCTCCCTTATTGGGGTAATCGAAGACGCACATATAAAACGGACCATTTCAGCCGTACTCGAGGCCGAGTTTGCCAATGATCCGAATACCGGCATCGAAGAAATAGCGTATGACCGGGTCCAGGGCGAGCCGGGGTTAAGCGTTCTGTCGATGATACGTACCCCTCGCGTGCTCCCGCCGCACAAGGTGCAACATATCGAACAGGCACTGACCACCGCGCTGGAAGAGACAGTTCACCTGTTCGTTCGCTGCAGCCTCACCCGCGATGTGGCTTCTACAGGCTCGGCGGAGGTGCTCGTCAAACTAAACCTCGACGGATCGATCACTCGCAGTGAATCCCATCCGGACGTGCAGATCGTTCAGGTGTCGGAACAGGTCATTCGCGAATTTTTAGTGACTGAACCCGATGTCACGCTGGAGGATGTTCAGATGTTCCGATATGATTCGGGGCCCGTGATCCTTGCAACCGTACGAGCCAACCGGCCCGCTGTCGGTATCGAGGTGCAATATGTCGAAAGAATTCTCCGGGAACGGACCGGTGATCCAACACTACGCCTGCTGGCGCGCACCGTTAGTACCGTGGACGTGAGTAGCAAGGGCCGCGTGCTTCTCGGCCGGGCTCACATCGATGTGAACGCAGATGACGTGGCACGGCATGCAAATCTGGAACAGTTGGCACGAAAGGAAATAGAGGCCCTCGGCGATTTCTTTGTCAACGACCTGGATGTTGTTGAGGATGACAACTCCCTGAGAATCAGGACCCAGGTAGTGGGCCCTCGTCCCCTGTCACCAAAAGAACTCAAGTCGATCGAGGCCAGGTTCACAAAGGAGTTCAATAAACCGGTAACGGTGGTCGTGTGGTGGAGTACCGACCTCCTGATCACGAACGAAGGCTATAACTCGACCCGAAACCGTGTTGAAGATGTTGCTGCACAGTCCCTGGAGGCGCAGAAACCGCGGACAGAACACAGTTTGCCCTGACGTCAAATTTTGTAAAGATTGCAAGACAACAGACCGGAAACCTCGTCCCGAAAAGGCTTTCTGTACGCTATTTACCGCCAAACATTTTTCTTGAGAAGGTAACTGACCAGTGGATAAGCCAGCCACGCCGCGCCCCATACACTCGGCCCGAACATGGCACAGGGCAAGGTAATCAGCGCAGTAATCGGTTCGGCCAGGATGCGGATCTTGATCTCCCCGACGGTTGCGTTACTGATATCGGCGGATAACAGGCGCCGCTGAGCCGATGCGTACCACCACCCCGCGACGGCGGAAAAACCTACCAGTGCGGCCGCCATACTCTGCAGGGCAAGCGCGGATGCCTCATCCTCAAAATCAACACCAAGGCCGATAGCATAAAAATAGAGCAGCAGAAAGAATAACTGGACCAGCGAGATGACTGCGTGTTTGTTGTCGGTGTGGGTGAGATTCTCGAACAGCAGGTTGTTCTGGATCCAGTAGATAACCACCAGGACCATGCCGATGACCGCAAACGAGATCTCATGGGTCTGGCTCAGCAGAAACTCCCACAGTGAGCCACCGTCCCGGTCGACATCATTCGGCAGCGGCAACGAACCCGCCAGCACCACGATAACTATGGCAAAAACGGAATCCATGAGCACTTCCAGCCGACCGAGTTTGTGACGACTCGGTGGATGAACTGCGGATGACTCATTCATTGCATGCGTTCCTCACTAATTTCGCCGGTTTCTCAAACCGGCTTGATTGAACGGTCCACCCAGAGCGGATCGGTGGTGACCACCAGATCCATCGCCAGATGGGGAAACTCCCTTATCACAGCATCGTACAGCGAAGCACGGAGTTGGTCCTGACTCACACTGCTCTGCGCAGCGACATCGCCAACAGGCACGACAACGTAGAGCTGCAGGTACAATAACCTGCCCATGTGCGTGAGCCTCAGGGTATAGTTCCGGTGGGGTATGGATGTCAGGACCTGCCTGACAACGGTGTGGATTTTCCTCTGGATTTCATGTCCCGGAGCAATACCGGCAATCTGCCCCCAGTTTTCGCGGATAATGCCGTAGGGGAGCGGTATGCAGGCGAGCACCAGAAACAGAACAATCATCGGATCTGCATAGGGAACCAGCCATGCATAGCGGCTGCCCTCAAGCAGGAATACCGTACCAAAACCCGCTGCCACCGCCACACTGAAGAGTCCGTCAACAATCCAGTTCCTGGCATCCACAGCAACGATGGGAGAGCCTGTTACTACGGCAAGCCGGTGGATTTTCCAGGCCAGCAGACCACAGCCGGCCGCAGCGATGAGCGCGTAAAGTACCGCTGCGCCAGGCTCTATTGCACGTCCGCCCTCCAGTACGGCGCTGATTGCAGTCGATGCGGCGAACACCAGGACGACGGCAATGATCAGCCCCTTGGCCAGGTTCAGCATCGGCTCGAAAACCGCATACCCGAATGGATACCTGTCGTTGCCGGGTTGCCGTACCAGTCGCGCGATATAGAGCGTGACCAGCGCAATCGCGAAGCCAATAGCAGATAAAATTCCATCCAGCAAAATGGCTTCCGATCCGGTGTAAATGGCAAAACCGACACCGAGCAATCCCATACCCACATTGCCCACAATAGTCAGCTTGATGGCGTGGTCTTCGAGTACTGTCTTAGTCGTCATATAAACCGGAGTCAGAACAGAATGGCCCTTACTTAAGCCGATTTGTTGGGTTACGCTGCGCTAACCCAAACTACGGAGTAAAGCCAACGTCAGTGTTTTGTAGGTTGGGTTAGCGCAGCGTAACCCAACAATGTCGAAAAAATGGCGAAAAGGCGCTTAAGTAAGCGCCATTCGGGTCAGAACACAGTTTTCGCTAATATACTATTCGGCATAACAGGTCGCTCCCGGCTCTTCCACTCGTGGGCGGCCAGACAGCCCG
>JAUXGZ010000085.1 GCA_030621785.1 Gammaproteobacteria bacterium
ATCCGGATCACATTTTGGTATCGTGCAAGCGCCGTCATCTCCGGCCGGCGCACCCGGATCACATTCGGGAAGTGGCCCACTGTTGCACACGCAACAGACGTCAGAACCATCGGTCGTGCCAAAGAAAGGAACATCCAGCTCGAGGTTACACACCAGTGCCCGTGAGCCATCCGTTGGACATTCAATTCCTGTTGCATCGAGAATCGCATTGAGACCGCAGGATTTGGTCGCTTCGGGCGGTGGCGGCTGCGGCGCTGGCAGCGGTTCATTACCGAGTCCGTAACAAAGACTGAACGCAGAAATCGCCCGATCACGCCCATTGGTCGTCACGGTCATGTTGCCATCGTCGGTAATACCACCGGATTCATACATAATGATCGAGACGTTCTTGCCTGACTTGAGCACTGCGTAATCTATGGGTGTCGTCGAATCGGCAAAACTGAGCCGGGTCCCGTTATCAGTAATTTCATACGTGGCTGACTCTCCCGACCTGTCCCCATCTGCAGGATTTTCCGGACCGGTAAGCTCGCCCATTGTCTCCGGAGACCGGGTATCCATCGACAGGATAACCTTGTTCGAAGCGTAGTCGGCACACACCACGTTACCCTCAGCAGGTAGCACCGTCACTGAATTATCCGAAGCAAAAACGTTGGTCGCACTGCTACATATCCAGACTGCGGCCCCCAGTGCCGCGATAGTTCCCTGCTGAAATCTTTTCTTTTTCATAATAATTAACCTCCGAGCCAAACGCTCATCATCAAAGTGGCCGCCATCGACTCCCGGTATTCTAGAAATTGAGTGTCAGTCGGCCCATTACTGTACGATCCGGAAAGTACGGACCGATTGAAGGCTCATCCCTGAATTCCCGGTAACTGTCATCCTGATACTTGAAATCCTTGTCGAACATATTACTGACTCCCAGGCTGGCAACGCCAAGTCGCTTGCCGAAGCGGTAACCGACCACCCCGTCGAAAACGGTAAAAATGTCATCACCGTCCGCCTGGCTTGCCGTCCTCGATCGTTTCACATCCTGATCGACAAGGGTGCCGGTAAGCCCCGAAAACCAGCCAGCCTTGCTGAACCAGGTGACGCCGATGGGCAGACTCACCGTTCTGACTTTCTTGGGCAGGTTACCGAATTCTGTCGCGATCCCGCTTTCGGAGCTATAGCGGTCGTAGGTCAATTGGGCATTCACCGCGAGCCGGTTCAATGGCGTCCAGTACAGGTAGAGCTTGTGCAGCTGCTCATCCCGGGACTCGAACCTGCTGTCTCTGCCACCGATAAACAGCGGCTCATCCAGCTCCCGATAAGTAAATTCACTGCCGGCCGCCAGATCGCGGCTCACGCGCCAGTCCGCACCGGCGGCGTAGCGCCACGACTTGGTACCGCTGATATCATCGAAAAACTGGTTAAAACCGGCAATCTGCGTGGGCTCGATGGTGCGGTTATTGACCAGCGCCGGCTTGACGACCTTGAACACAGCGGCCCGCAAGCTGACGTGCTTGTTCACATCCCATTGCGCCCCCAGCTTCGGGTTGAAACTGTCGCTGTCCAGATCCTCTTCCTCGTAGTGATCGTAACTGCCACCCAAGGTCAGGGTAACGTCTTTCCAGGGCCTGGTATTTGTATATATATAGCCGTGCGGTTGTTTGATCTGATCCTTGGTCGAATCGCTCACCGATAGCAGATTGCCAAGCACCGTGTCATCGATGGAAATGTCGTCATTCTCTTTTCGATCGATCGTGTTGTAGCCCGCGCCGGCCACCAGGTTCAGACCCCCGGTCTCGTGTATATACTGTGCTTCGACCTGGTCACCGGTGTCGCGTGTCTTGCCCTTCACTCTGGCCGTGAGCGGATCAAACAGTATCGGTGGCAGCTCCTCGGACTGTTTGGCCTTTTCATTGCGCTTGCTGTGGATATAGGAGAGCAGGATGTGTGAACCCGGATTCTGCGAGTAGCGCAGCCCCAGGCGACCGGTCGTATGATCGCGCTTGATGTCTTTGTGTTTCAGGAAATCGTCAGGGTCGAAATTGAATGCCAGGTCGCCTTCGTCCGAGTCGCGGTACTGGACCTCGGCCTGGAGGTTCAGCTTTTCCGTAACCGCCATCTGGGCAAAGCCGGTATATGCCACTTGATCGAGATCATTATTGGAGCGCCAGCCATCGGTGTCGTACTTGAGGGCACCCAGGCTGACTGAATAGCGGTCATACTGCGCAGTCGCAACACCTTCCGCGCCGCGGGTGCTGTTGTTACCGCCAAACGCGGTCATATTCAGCTGCGTCTGGTTTTTCTGGAACAGGGGCGTAAATTCATTGAATCCGGGGTTGGCCGGACCGCCCGCCGTGACAATATTGAGATTGGTCTCACTGATACTGGACTGCACCGGATTAATATTGACATCCTGCATCATTTGCGCCTGCAGCAGCTCGCTGACCCGCGCGATTTCGCGCCGCCGCACGTTGCGGTAGCTATCCGACAGAAAACGGTGTGCGGAAGCATTGGCAGGATCGAGACTCAGGGATTCAGACGACTCGTTGATGCCCAGCTGCGAAAAACCCAGGTCCTTGTAGGCCCGGGCAAGACTGGTGCCGCGTGCTGCACGGTCCTTGTCGAGCAGCAGACGACTGCGGTATACAGCGCGGTTGTCGTTGAGTTCGACTGACTTCTCCAGATCCCGCACCGCCTCGATGGGCCGGTTGATGGTCTGCTTCAGGATGCCGTCGTAGAGCCAGGCGGTGGGATCGAGCGGGTCGAGGGATTTGGCAATACTGTATTGTTGCTGGTCGAGTGGATAGCGTTTTTCCTCGAAATAGGCCTTGCCCAGGTAGCTTCTCAACAGGGCACTGTTGGCATCGAGACCCACGGCGATTTCAAGCTCGCCCCGACCCTTTTCGAGTTTTCCGGCGCTGATCTCGGCAAGGCCCAGGCCGAGGTGGGCCAGCGGGTCGGCCGAACCCAGACGAATCGCCTCCTGAAACGCTGACCGGGCGGCATCGTTATCAAATTCGGCCAGTGCCGCAAAGCCCGACACCAGCCGGGTACGGGCAAGCTCCGGCGCAAGTATCGCGGCCCGGGACGCGGCCTCACGCGCACGGTCACGTTCCCCGGTCATGAGCCACAGCTCTCCAAGACGCGCCCAGGCGAGTGCATCGTCAGGGTGTTCTTCGACCGCGAGCAGCAGCGTATCTCTCGCTTCCTCGATCCGGAAACTGGCTTGCTGGGCATAAGACAATGCAATCTTCGCAGCGGCTGTATCGCTCAGCGCCACCGCCTGCCGTGCATCTGCGAGGGCCTGCTCGCGCTGGTTATGCACGACATGGAGTATTGCGCGCAAGGCATAGGCCAGTCCGTTGTCAGGGTCCTGCTGCAAGGCTGCGTCAATTTCGGACTGTGCCTGATCCACTTGCCCGACATTCATGAACGCTGCGGCACGATGAATGTGGTTGCGGGAACCTGTCGTATCATCAGGAACATCGCCGCCTGTCGCCAGCACTGACGGGTAGTACAGCGACCACTGAACGGCATCACGGGGACGCACCAGGGTGCGCAGGACGGGCGCCTGCCCGGCTGGCGCTTCGGCCACTTGCCCGGGCGCAACCAGCACGCTGCCTTGATCGTTGGAAGCCAGCACCTTGCCCTCGAGCACCAGGATGGAGCCGCCCTTCTCATCGGCACGTACCGCAAACTCGGTACCCTCAATGGAACCATTGAGATACGGAGAGTTAACGGAAAGCCGCCGGGGGTGGCGGCTGAAGGACTGGATAACCCCCTCAATCAGATCGAGCCAGGAACGCTCCTCGTCCTGGTTGGTAATATCCACCAGGCGCAGGGTGGTGTTCTGGTCCAGGCGCAGAACGGCCTCGTTAATCAGATAGACCGCAGCACGGCTCTGTTCCCCGACCCGAATCGTGTCGCCCTCACACAGACGAACATCGAGCGTGGCCGCATCCCAGCCCTCGGCCTGGTCGCGCTGAACATCCACAGAACCTTCGATGGAACCAAACCTTCCAGCGGACTCCGCGCAGATTTCCTGGGCTACGATTCTTTCTGTGGCAAATAAAACCACCACAGCCAGCAGGACTGTGCCTCGAGCAGGCTGGCATACCATGAATTTCTCCCGTAAATGACTAGCTTTTTACTTTGTACCCAGGCACAACACGCGGGCCTATTATTTTTTCCAAGTATAGAGCAAGTCACTATAGCATGGGAGGTTTTCTGGACGAACCACCTTTACAGTTTAAAATCAGTTAGTTACAGATTGTTTAATTCGATAGCGAAGAACATCCGCCAGGTGCATCTGCGACGGTAGTCGGCCCGACTGGATTCCCGGGAAACAAACGGGCTATGCTGCAACGACAAATAATTAAGAGGCATTTTCTCTCTTGAGTTGCACCGAGAAGGCCGCAACGCAGGACCTGTCCGGCGTAAACCCGCTTGATCGGCTGTTAATGATCAGCGCGGGAGAGCGGCCGCGACTGATGTATTTTGTGCTGGTGTTCTTTCTGCTCGGCGCCGGCATGGCCATCGGGCGCGGTACCACGGATGCCCTGTTTTACAAAAGATACGGCATCGAATACCTGCCCGTCATGTATCTTGTCCTCAGCCTGTCCCTCATGCTGACCAGCATTGTGTACGCGGCCTTCTCCGACATGCTGTCGGCCGAGCGATTTTTCAGACTCATCATCCCGATCCTGATCGTGCTCCTCATTGGCAACTGGGCACTGATGTCTTTTACCACCTTGCGGCTGGCCTTTCCGGTCTATTTCCTGGTCTATGAGATCGCCTCCGAAGTCCTGCTGGTACATTCCATGCTCTACCTGGCGCAGAACCTGGACACGCGACAGATCAAGCGCCTGTCCCCGCTGATTCTTGCCGGCATGCAGGTAGGCGTCATCTGCGGCGGCCTGTTCCTGGCCACCTCTTCGCAGACCATCGGCGTACAGAATATGTTACTCGTCTGGGGTGGTTTGCTGTTTGCGGCAATCGCGTCCATGAGCCGCTATCACAGGCGCAGCGGCACTTCCCCCCTGTACCGACCGGGCAAACGAACACGCTATCCGGTGAAGCATGCAATTGCGCAGATCTATCAGGGTGCCCGCTTCGCCCGACAGTCGAAGTTGCTCAGGAACCTCTCCATTGCGCTGTTCTTTATGGTGATCACATTCTATGTACTCTGCTATTCGGTTGGCAGGATCTACACCGAAACCTTCGCCGACGAGGCCGCACTTTCTGCCTTTTTCGGCGCACTGACGGTAACCTGCGGAAGCCTGGCCTTGTTACTGCAGATATTTGTAACCAACCGCGTAATCCGGTCTTTAGGCACAAAAAAAGCCAACCTTATTTTCCCGCTCGCCATAGGAGCGGCTTATACAGCGCTCCTGCTAAGCTTCACCATTGTGTTCGCCGTGTTTGCCAGCATTCTGAAAGATACCTTCATGCCTGCCTTCCGCAACCCGGTGCGCAACCTGTTCTTTAACGCGCTGCCGGGCTATATGCAGGGACGCAGCCGCGCCATGGCACTGGTGCTGGTATTGCCGTTGGCCCTGTCCACCACGGGCGTGCTGCTTCTGATTGCGCAGCGCACCGATGAACCGCTGACTTTCCTGATCATCGGGGCTGCAAGCGCACTTTGCTACCTCTATTTCAGCATACGCAGCAACCGCAGTTACCTGGCCAGCATGCTGGCAACGCTACGCGAAAAAGTTTTTCTGCCAGACCGAGCGGACCTGGAAAATTTAAACCCGGAAGATGCAACGGTATCCGACGAGCTGGCAAAGGGTCTGCGGCATCCCGACGACGAGGTATTCGTCGCCTACGCAAAAACAATGTTGCGGATCGCACCTGAACAGGCCATTCCACCGGTATTCGAGCGCCTCAAAACGGCATCCGTGCGTAGTGTGGAGCAACTGATACCGGCACTGTCAAAGGCAGACCCGGATGGCCTGCGAAAGCTTCTGGAGGAAAGATTTCAACCGGGCGATGTACCTTGTCCGCCAGCCGTGTTGAACGCACTGATCGAACCGGGCGCGGAAAGTCCGGCACTTGACCGGCACATCGAGAACGCTATGCGAAGTGACGATCCTCGACAGAGGGCTGCCGGCATACACGGCGTCCTCTTGCGTGGCTCGAGCCCGGACCAGGCCGATGCATGGAAGATCTGGCAGACCATGGCAAGTTCCACCAGCGATGCTGAAATCATCGCTGCACTCGATGTCCTCAAGCATCTGCCCACCGCCATGGCCCGTAACGGAATCCGGGAGTTGCCCGGGTTCCATGCGCTGTACGGGCACGATAATCCGCAAGTGCGCCTGTCTGTGGTTAAAAACCTGTCACTGCTGCGCAGCGAAGCGCGTCATACCATGGCGGAAGCCGCACTCGAAGACGACCACCCGGATGTGCGTGCCGCCGCCGCACAGTTCCGTTTCCTGAGTGGGGACGATACGCGCCGGGAAGCCTTTGAATGGATTATGCAGAGTCGCATTTCCCCGCGTGCACAGGAATCGATTCTGCGCTGTGTTATCGACCGCTGCGATTCACCATCATTGCTGGAGTCGATCGTACGCACCCGCATAGACGATGCCCGTCAGCTGCTGCTCGTACAAAGGCAGCTACATGATCAACACGCGACCGGCGCGCACCGTGCCGCCCTGGAGCTGGTCGGTCTGATCCTGCAGGAACGGCACGACCAGCTGATTCAGCTGGCCCTGCTGGCACTGGAGCATCTTGAAAATCCGGTGACCGTTGCCACCATACGCGCCGGACTGCTCAGTGGTGACCGGGCTCATATAGCCAACGCATGTGAGGCACTGCGCTACATCAACAACAGACCGCTGGGCGCCTTGCTGGGCGATCTTCTCGAAACACCCGAACATGAAATGGCAGCCGTACCGGCTGACACGCTCCGATCCATATTGACCTGGTGCAGTAAACGCGCCGACCCGTGGCTGAGATCAGCATCACTGCATGCATTGAAGGACCTGCCGGCCCATGTCTGAACTTTTCGAACGCGTACTCCTGCTGAAGCAGCTGCCGCTGTTTTCCGGTGTTGATACGGAAGACCTGCGAATAGTTGCCCATGCACTGCAGGAGGAGATTTTTTTCAAGGGAGAACGTATATTCGACATGCACGATAATGGTGACCGGATGTTTATTCTGACCAGCGGCAAGGTCGGGGTTTCGATTCATCCCGACCCGGCCCGGCAGGAATTCATCGTCGAGCGTGGCACCGGGGAGTGCATCGGGGAAATGGGCATACTGGACGATCAGCCCCGTTCGGCAACGGTTCACGTGCTCGAAGACACCCACACACTCACGCTGGAGAAAACACGTCTGCAGGAATTGATAATTCGTTATCCTGCCCTTGCGCTTGGCATACTGCGTAGCATGAGTGAGAAACTGAGAGATGCCAGCGCCCGAATCAATCGCTGACACCGGGCAACGTAGGCCTACGCAGAGGGTCCAACGAGGTAGCAATGAAAAGAATACTGGCAGCGCTGACATCCACCTTCGTGGCGATATCGGTAAACGCAGCCGAATTGACCACGCGAACCAGCCAGGCAGATCCGCATTACTCCGCAGCCGGTTTTTTTGACCTGCACGTGTGCAACTGGCCGGAGCGGCCACCTTTTCTAATGACGGTGTTTTCAACCTTCAAATTCGACGAGATCGAACGGCTGGAGATCTATCGCCCGGATGGCATCCCGCTGGGCGAGATACCACTGGCACAATACAAAGTGATCCAGCTCGATGGCAAACCGGAAAAGCACGCCTTTATTTCCCATCTGGAGATTGCCGGGACACTACCCGAGGGTTGGTACACGGCCGTCATTTCAATGCGTGACGGCACCCGGGTTCGTGCCATGGACTATGTAATCTTCGAAATGATGCAGCGTGCGAAAAACCCACTTCCCCGGGATCAGGACGAGCATGTACCGATTCCCGGCGCACTGCGCTGGGATCCCGTCCCCGGTGCTGCCTTCTACCAGGTAACGGTGCGTGATATGTGGAATGACGGCAAGACCATTTTTCAATCCGACCTGGTGGAACAGCCACAGGTCGAACTGCCGCAGGGTCTGCTGCAGCCGGATGGCTGGTATATCTGGCGCATCCACGCCCGCGATGTCAACGGGAATATCCTGCTGGGTGATTTCAATCACGGCTCCCTGACCGGTGAGCTGAGTTTCACGACCGCAGCAAAATAAACAAAGTAAATACGACGAGATACGCTATCGCTGGAACACCCGCGCCAGCCGCTTCGCGGTATGCGTCCCCAGACGCGCCAACTGTTGCGCGTACCAGGCCAGACGGCTCGGCTTCACCCAGCTCATCTGCACCATGCGGCGCTCGCCGTCGAAACTCTTGTAGCCGT
>JAUXGZ010000032.1 GCA_030621785.1 Gammaproteobacteria bacterium
CAATCTCGGACCAGCTCAGCGGCTGCCAGCTTTCCGTGGACGCATCGTAACGCTGGTAAGCCAACAAATCCGGAGTGCGGTGAACCCGCTGCCGCAACAGTCCATCCAGTGTACCGGCACTCTCTACCGAAATCAGATCTTCCGTTAATTCCTGCATAAGCCCGTATTTCGGCATGGAATCTCCTCCATTGCAACTTTTGCGGTAGAATGCCCCGCCATGGAACTGGTTATCAACGGCAAGTCCGAGCAACTGCCGGACGGCACCACGGCCGCACAACTCATCGAACATATGGATCTTGCCGACCAGCGCGTAGCCATGGAAGTCAATATGGAAATCGTGCCACGCAGCGACTTCGAACAGCACATATTCCAGACCGGTGACCGCATCGAAATCGTACGCGCCATCGGTGGTGGTGCGACGATGCCCCTTTAGCTTTTTCAGGAGAACAGCATGTCGAGCGTGATGAAAAGCGTAACTTCCCGCACCGCGGACCCGTTGATGATCGATGGTATCGAATACCAGTCACGGCTGCTGGTGGGCACCGGAAAATACCGGGACATGGAGGAAACACGCCTGGCCGTCGAAACCAGTGGCGCCGAGATCATTACCGTTGCCATCCGCCGCACCAATATCGGCCAGAATGCCGACGAACCCAGCCTGCTGGATGTCCTGCCACCGGACCGCTACACCTATCTGCCCAACACCGCCGGCTGCTACAGCGCCGACGATGCCATACGCACCTGTCGGCTGGCGCGCGAACTGCTGGGTGGACACAGCCTGGTGAAACTGGAGGTACTGGGTGATGAAAAAACCCTGTTCCCGGATATCAGCCAGACTCTGGATGCTGCTGAAACCCTGATCGCCGATGGCTTCCGGGTCATGGTGTACACCAATGACGATCCCATCGTCGCCAAACGCCTGGAAGATATGGGCTGCGTGGCCGTCATGCCACTGGCGGCTCCGATCGGCTCTGGACTCGGTATTCGCAACCCCTATAACATCCGCACCATCGTCGAAAACGCCGGGGTTCCGATCCTGGTCGATGCCGGTGTCGGCTGCGCCTCCGATTCAGCCATAGCCATGGAACTGGGCTGCGACGGTGTGCTTATGAACACCGCCATCGCCGGCGCCAGTAACCCGGTACTGATGGCCTCTGCCATGAAGAAGGCTATTGAGGCCGGCCGCGAGTCTTTCCTGGCGGGGCGGATTCCACGCAAACGTTTCGCCAGCGCATCGTCACCGGTGGACGGTACCTTTTTCTGATCGGGATAGCGCGCACGGCACTTGCACGATCCCAGGAGCCCGAAGCAGGCAACATGACCGGATCGAAACATACCACAGAGCCACCATTAAGGCGCATCCGCTCCTTCGTGCGACGGGAAGGCCGACTCACGCCCGGGCAACAGCGGGCACTCGATGACCTCTGGCCGCACTATGGCCTTCCATTTGGACAGGACCTCAGCCTGCAGAAAACCTTCGGGCGCAAGGCACCACTTACCCTGGAGATCGGCTTTGGCAACGGCACCAGCCTGGCGGAAATGGCGGGTGCCGATCCGGACAGTAATTTTATCGGCATCGAAGTGCACCGTCCGGGCGTTGGTCACCTGCTGATTGAGCTGGCGTCACGCGACCTGCACAATGTGCGCGTCTTCTGCCACGATGCACTGGAGGTGCTGGATCAGCACATCGCTGACGCCACGCTGGACCGGGTGCTACTGTTTTTCCCGGATCCCTGGCCAAAGACCAGGCACCGCAAGCGACGCATCGTGCGACCCGAGTCGGTTTCCCTGATCGCGCGCAAGCTGAAAAAAGGCGGGCATTTCCACATGGCCACCGACTGGGAGCCTTATGCCCGCCACATGCTTGCCATCATGCAGGCATCACCGGTGTTCCGAAATACCGCCGGCAGTGGCACCTTTGCAGCGCGGCCGATGTATCGCCCGGCGACCAGGTTCGAAAACCGTGGCCGACAGCTCGGCCACCCGGTGTGTGACCTGATATACCAGCGCCTGTAACCTGGTGCACCGAAAAAAATACTTATTTACATATAGTTAGATTGAACTTGTCGGCCGGCGCGAAAAAGTGGTTCAATACGCGGTTCCGGCCTGCCGGCCCGCGCCCGGCAGCGCGGGTCCGGAGCAGGCTTCGGCAACCAAAATTCCTGTGACACGCGGGCAAATAACCGCCGGCGTGTCACAACAGCTTTTCATTTCTGGTTTCGAGGAGATTGATATGTCCAAAAAACATCCCGTTATAGCCGTCACTGGCTCGTCCGGTGCCGGCACAACCACCGTAAAAGTGGCTTTTGAGCACATTTTTCTTCGGGACGGGCTCAACCCTGCGATTATCGAGGGGGACAGCTTTCACTGCTACGATCGGGTCGCCATGAAAGAAGCCATGCAGCAGGCTGAAGAACAGGGCAACACGAATTTCAGCCACTTCGGGCCGGAAGCCAACCTGTTCGACAAACTGGAAGACACGTTCAAGACCTATTCTGAAACCGGCGCCTGCGAACGCCGCTACTACCTGCACAGCGAGGAAGAGGCCGAGCCGTTCGGCCAGAAACCCGGTGAGTTCACGCCCTGGGAAGCTATCATGCCCGGTACCGACCTGCTGTTCTACGAAGGTCTCCACGGCGGTGTCGTTAACGGAACCACCAATGTCGCCCAGTATGTCGACATGCTGATCGGCGTGGTGCCGCTGGTGAATCTGGAGTGGATCCAGAAGATTCACCGTGACTGTGCACAGCGCGGCTATTCGGCCGAGGCGGTCACCGACACTATCCTGCGACGCATGTATGACTACGTGCACTACATCACGCCACAGTTCTCACGCACCGATATCAATTTCCAGCGAGTGCCGACAGTCGACACGTCCAACCCGTTCATTGCCCGCGACATCCCGACACCGGACGAAAGTTTCGTCGTCATCCGTTTCCGCGACCCGGACAAACTGAACATCGACTTCCCGTATCTGCTCAACATGCTGGACGGTTCGTTTATGTCACGCCGCAACTCCATTGTTGTGCCGGGCGGTAAAATGGGCTTCGCCATGGAAATCGTCCTCGCCCCCGTTATCGAAGCAATGATGAGCGCCAGAAAATCAGCCTGACCGGGCTGCATCCGTAATCCGTTTCAAAGGGGATGCCCGGCTATCTGCCGGCATCCCCTTTGTTTTGACCGTACGATTCCCACCCAGACCTGTCACCGGAATTCCGCCATGCCCCACAAAATGCGTCACCTGCTTTTCAAGCTCTCCTCCTATGTGCTGGTGCTGATACTTGGCGCACTGCTGACCTTCGTTATTGGCGACCTGTTCTACAGCCATTCGCTACCAGATCTTAAGCCCTGGCACACCCTGCACCTGGAGGGCGAATTCAGCGCCTCCATGGATGACGGTTCGTTTAGCTGGACAGACTACCTGGATGTGGAACAGCAGCTTTTCAGCCAACTGGATGAGCTGGAAAAAAGCGTATTCCTGCCGGTGCTGGACATACCGGAAAATCGCTATAAACCGGGTGGTAACCGCCTTGCACGGCGCCTGCAGCGCGACTGGAACCGCAGTTTCGTGCTGGAAGCGGAAAACCCGCGCGGCACCGCCCTGCTGGTACACGGGCTATCGGATTCACCCTACTCCATGCGTACCATCGCACAGATGCTGCAGACATCCGGTATCAGCGTGTACGGTCTGCGCATGCCCGGCCACGGCACCATTCCCAGTGGACTGGACAATGTCCAGTGGGAGGACTGGGTGGCCGCAGCACGTGTCGCCAGCCAACACATCACCGACCAGCATCCGGATATCCCGTTCTACTTTGTCGGTTTCTCCGCCGGTGCCGCCGTCGGCCTGAAGTACACTATCGACGCACTGCTGGAACAGCGCGGCAGACCACCGGATCAACTGTTCCTGTTATCACCGGCCCTCGGTGTCAGTGCCTTTGCCCGACTGGCCAATCTGCAGCGTGTTTTCAGCCGCTTCCATTATTTCGAGAAATCCCGCTGGCTCAGCATAGTTCCCGAATACGACCCGTTCAAATACTCCTCGTTCACCAAGAATGCGGGCTACCAGATGTACACACTGATCAGCAGTGTGTACGCCGGGCTGGAGCAGCTGGTAAAAACAGGTCAATCCGAAAGACTGCCGCCGATCACCAGTTTCCAGTCCGTCGTCGATCAAACGGTGATCGCGCTCGACCTGGTGGACAAACTGTACGGCGCCATTAACAATCCCGCCTCCGAGCTGGTGCTGTTCGACATCAATCACATCAGTTTTTTCGACGACTTCCTGAAATATTCGACCAGGGACATCGCCGACGCGCTGCGCACCCAGGGTCGACAGCATTTTACTTTTACCCTGGTTACCAACGCATCGGGGCAGACGCGCGAGGTGGAATCCAGATCCTGGCACCGAACCGACCAGGAACCGGATGTTCAGGCGCTGGCGATGGCGTGGCCGAAAGAAATCTACTCGCTTTCGCACGTGGCGCTGCCCTTCCCGCCCGGTGACCCGGTGTACGGTTACGCCGCCAGCGACATCTCCGGAAAACCGCTGCGGTCGCTCGGCAATCTTGCCGTGCGGGGTGAAAAAGGTGTTCTGAAGGTGTCGGCCGGTGACTTGCTGCGGCTGCGATCTAACCCGTTCCTGCCCTACATAAAGGAAAATATTCTGCGAAAAACAGAATAGCGGTTTAACCGGGAGCAGCGGTACTGTCGGATCGATGCTGTCAAATTTCTATCGAACGACACACTTTCTTGCAGAATTCCAGAACTGTCCTATACTCGGGTGAGCTGGCCTCCTGACTGGAGGGGTGGTTGTCCGCGAGAAAAATAACCGGAGTGATAGTGCCCGATGTTCAATCAACGCCGTTCTGAAACTTTCGACACCCGGTCTGCCTCCCTGTAATTCTGTAGCATGCACCAGCTGAAGCAAAACATAGAACGATACCTGATGTCCTGTCGGGAACTCACCACGTTCTGCTCCCAGAATGGCTGGATCGACAATCACACCCTGCACTACGAAATCATCCACGAAGATGACCACGAGGTGATCGCCTTCGTGCAGTTCGAGGAGATTCTCATGGAGGGTTCGGGACAGGAGGCCAGCAGAATATCCTGCCAGGGGCGCCTGCGACTATTGCTGGACCGCTATGGTCAGGTTACCGATACGGAACTCCTTTAACGGAGCATCACGGAGAAACCTGGCAGCGGAACAGCCGGTACTCAACCTGCCCGGCTGTTTTGTGTTTTTGCTCCAGCCAGCTTTCCGGAACCGATGGCGCAGGGCGCTTCGCCGGTGTTTCGACGTAGACCGCAGCACCCGGCTTCAGCCAGGCCCGTTGCGTCAACAAGTGGATTGAGTGCGCCAGCAACTCAGGATCATCAAAGGGCGGATCCAGGAAAACCAGGTCGAACGCCTCTACCGGACCGGCCAGAAAACCAGCCGCCTCCTGCGGCATCAGTTCCACCTGCAGCGCATCCAGGCGAGTGCTGCTATCGCGCAGTAAACGGTTCGTCGCGGCGTCGCGCTCGACCATCACTACCCGCGCCGCGCCGCGCGAGGCGGCTTCGAAACCAAGCGCCCCGCTGCCGGCAAACAAATCCAGGCAGACAGCACCGGACAGGCGCGGCATCAACCAGTTGAACAGGGTTTCCCGAATCCGGTCGGGCGTCGGCCGCAGCCCGGATGTCGCCGGAAAGCTCAGTTTTCGCCCGCGCCAGCGGCCCGCAATAATCCGTACCTGGTTACTGCCCATGGACGCTCAACGGCCGGTGTGACTGTCAGCAAGCAACTACCCGGAGCCACCGACAATCACGGTCACCATGCGGTCCGGGTGTACACGCCGCTGCCAGGCATTGCGGATCTGCTTCACCGTGACGGCCTGCACCCGCTCGGCAAAACGGTCGAGATAGTCCAGTGGCAGATCGTAGAAACCGATCATGGCGAGGTATTCGCTGATCTTGCTGTTACTCGAGAGCCGCAGCGGGAAGCCACCGATGATATTGTTCTTCGCTGCAACCAGCTCCTTGTCACTCGGGCCTTCGGCAAGAAACTCCCGCAGGGTATCGCGCAGCACCATGATCGCCTCGTCACGCTGGTCGTTGCGGGTTTGCAAACCCAGGGTAAACGGGCCATTACGCCGCATGGGCGTAAAGTAACTGTAAGCGCTGTAGGACAGACCGCGTTTCTCGCGAACCTCCTGGCTGATACGCGACACCAGGCCGCTGCCACCCAGGATGTGATTACCCACATACAGCGGGAAATAGTCTACGTCACCCCGGTGCATGCCGGGTGCACCGATCAGCACATGACTCTGGCTGGAAGGATGTTCGCTAAAATCCTCGCGCGCTTCCTTGAGCTCTTCCACCGGTGGCACTTCCACGGCATGCTGACCATCCGGTAACCGGTCGACCAGCCGCGATGCTATCGCGGCTGCCTGTTTCTCCGACAGGGCGCCGACGATCACCACCACCGCATTGCGCGCCACGTAGTACTGCCGGTAGAAATCCTTCAGGTCACCGGTCGTCAGCGCCGCCACGGTTGCTTCCGTACCGGTCGGGTCACTGGCATAGGGGTGCTCACCGTACAGATCCTGGTAGAAACGCCTGCTGGCGATCGAGGCCGGCTTCTGCTTCTGGTATTGCAGCGACACCAGGGTGCGTTTCTGCTCGCGGGCAAAGTCATCCGCCGGAAAATCCGGTTTCGACAGCACTTTGCCAAACAGTTCCAGTGAAGGCTCCAGCAGTTTGTCGTCGGTCAGACTGCGCAGCGACAACCAGGCCATGTCGCGTTCCGAGCCGTTACTGATGGTGGCACCGCGGTTCTCGAACCCCTGTGCAATCTGGCCGGCATTCAGGCCGTCAGCACCCTGGTCCAGCATGCCGTTGGTGAACCTGGCAACGCCCTGCAGGGCACCGTCACGCGCCGCGCCGGCATCGAATACCAGGCGGATATCGACCATCGGCAACTCGGGTGCGGCAACGAACAACACTTTCGCCCCGTGCCCGGTCTTCCAGCTCTGGATTTCGGGCAAGGCCTGCGCCAGCGTGACCCAGGACAGGGCCAGCAGCATGAACATTTTTCTGGCAAGTTTCATATGAAATTTCCTAGTGAACGTGGGCGCTGCCACCGGAACGCGGCGGCTGCTTCGGATCAATCGGCTGGGGCACCAGTTCGGCGACCGTGAGGTGGTCGCGCTGCAGGTACTTGCGGGCTACCGCCTGAACCTGCTCCGGCGTCACCGCCTTGATACGCTCCAGGTAGCGGTCGGCCTCTTTCCAGCTCAGGCCCACGGTCTCGAGGATACCGATCTGCATCGCCTGGTAAAAAATGGAATCCTGTTCGTAGACCTTGTCCGCACTGATCTGGGCCACCACCCGGTCCATCTCACCGGCCGTCACCCGTTCATCCTGCAACTTCCCGACCTGCGCCATGAAGGCGTCTTCCAGGTCTTTCATACTGTGCCCGGTAGTCGGCGTACCGGACATCAGGAACAGACTCTCGAGACGGTCGTAAGCATCGTAGGAAGCTCCTGCGCTGGCCGCGATTTCCCCGCCACGCACCAGCTCACTCTCCAGTCGCGCCGCCGTACCCCCGTCGAGGATGCCGGCCAGCACCACCAGTGCATAGGGTTCCCATTCCACCTCGGCCGTGTGGACTACCGGGACCTTGTAGCCCATCAGCAGGTAGGGCAACTCGGCGGGCGCCTTCACCTCGATACGCTTGATACCACGCTGCTCGATCTCCAGCCGGGGCTTGGGCGCAACAATCTCGCCAGCCTGCAGCGGCCCGAAATATTTTTTCGCCTGCTGGAAGACCTCCTCGGGATCGACATCGCCCACCACTACCAGCGTGGCATTGTCGGGCGCGTACCACTTCAGATACCAGGCACGGAGATCAGCCACTGACAGATTTTCCAGGTCGTCCATCCAGCCGATAATCGGCGTGCGGTAGGGACTACTGGCCCAGGCTGTGGCGGCAAACTGCTCATAGGCAAGCGACTGCGGATTGTCCTCGGTGCGCATGCGGCGCTCTTCCATAACCACCTGCACCTCCTTGAGGAACTCTTCTTCCGGCAGTGTCAGGTTGCGCATACGGTCCGCCTCCAGCTCAAAACTGACCGGCAGACGACTCTTTTCCATGGTCTGGAAATAGGCGGTGTAATCCTGGGCGGTGAAGGCATTCTCGCGCCCGCCGTTTTCGGAAATAATCCGCGAGAACTCACCGGACGCATATTCGTCCGTCCCCTTGAACATCATATGTTCCAGCACATGCGAGATACCGGTAATGCCATCCACTTCGTAGCTGGAGCCAACCTTGTACCACACCTGGGCAACCATCACCGGTGCCCGGTGGTCTTCCCTGACGAGCACTTTCATGCCGTTTTTCAGGTTATATTCGTGTACCGGCGTGGCCTGAGCCCCCGCCATACAAACCGCTAGTCCCGCCGCGAGCCATCCTCGCATGCCATACTCCTTCTTCTTCACTATCAGACAAACCACAGACATCGGCCGTTTCGACCGATACCGCAGCACGGAAAGTACCATTGACCTGCGACCTCGCAAGTAGTTCCAGCAATAGCGCTTTGGTCCGGCGCAGCGGGGATGATAGGATATGCAACCCCATCTGGACAGCGGCAAAGATGTTTGGCCTAGGAAAAAAGAAAACTCACGGCTCCACCACAGAAGACGGCGAGCCGGCAGCGATACCGGAAAAACAGGGACTGTTCAGCCGCCTGAAAGCGGGGCTGTCGAAGACCCGCGGCGGACTGACAGAAGGCATTGCCAACCTGCTGCTGGGTCAGCGGCAGATCGATGACGAGCTCCTGGAGGACCTGGAAACCCGGCTACTGACGGCCGATGTCGGCGTGGAAGCCACCCAGACAATTATCGGCGACCTGACCGGCCGGGTGGCGCGCAAGCAGCTGAAAGATGCCGCGGCGCTGCTGGCCGCATTGCGCCAGGATATGCAGGACATGCTGGAACCCGTGACCAGACCGCTGCAGATCCCGGCCAGCGCTGCGCCCTTCGTGCTGCTGATGGTAGGTATCAACGGCGCCGGCAAGACCACCACCATTGGCAAGCTGGCCCACCGGCTGCAGAGCGAGGGACGTTCAGTCATGCTGGCGGCCGGCGATACCTTCCGTGCGGCGGCCGTGGAGCAGTTGCAGGCCTGGGGCGAACGCAACCAGGTACCGGTGATCGCCCAGCAGCAGGGTGCCGACTCGGCCTCGGTGATTTTCGATGCCCTGCAGGCCGCGCAGGCGCGCAATATCGATGTGCTCATTGCCGACACCGCCGGCCGCCTGCACACCCAGTCCAACCTGATGGAGGAACTGAAGAAGATCAAGCGGGTACTGGGCAAGCTGGACCCGCAGGCACCACACGAAGTCATGCTGGTGGTAGACGCCGGCACCGGACAGAACGCCATCAACCAGGCCCGCGAATTCAACAACAGCGTCGGTCTCACCGGTATTACACTCACCAAGCTGGACGGCACTGCCCGGGGCGGCGTCATTTTCGCAATCGCCCGGCAGCTGGGCTTCCCCATCCGCTTTATCGGCGTGGGTGAATCCATGCAGGACCTGCGGCCCTTCGATGCCGCAGAGTTCGTCGATGCCCTGTTCGAAACCGACGGATCACCCGAACGCCCTGAATGATCCGTTTCGATAACGTAAGCAAACGCTATCCGGGCGGCAGGGAGGCCTTGCAGGCGGTGAACTTTCACCTGCCGGCCGGAGCCATGGCCTTTCTCACCGGCCACTCGGGCGCCGGCAAGAGCACCCTGCTGAAACTGATCGCGCTACTGGAACGCACCAGCCGCGGCCAGCTGTTTCTCGACGGCGAAAACCTGTCGCGTACCCGCAAGCGCAAAATCCCCTTTGTACGCCGCAAGATCGGTGTGATCTTCCAGGACCATCGCCTGCTGTTTGACCGTACCGTGTTCGACAATGTAGCGCTACCGCTGGTGATCGCCGGTTACCGTCACCAGGACACCCGCCGACGTGTGCGGGCGGCACTGGACAAGGTCGGCCTGCTGGACAAGGAACGCGCCCTGCCCGTCACCCTGTCGGGTGGCGAGCAGCAACGCGTCGGCATCGCCCGGGCGGTGGTCAACAAGCCACCCGTGTTGCTGGCCGATGAGCCCACCGGCAACCTCGACCCCGATCTGTCGCGCGAAATCATGGTCCTGTTCGAGCAGTTCAACAGCGTTGGCGTTACCATCCTGATTGCCAGCCACGACCTCGATCTTATTTCCCGCCTGCACCATCCGCGCCTGGTCCTGCACGCAGGCCGGCTGGTGAACGGCGACATCCTGGACTCCTGACGTGAAACCGGCAAACCCCCTGCGCACCTGGCTGACGCGCCACGCCCAGGTAAGCCTGAGCAGTCTGGGACGCCTTTACCGCGCGCCCCTGGCTTCCTTCATGACGGCAGCCGTTATCGGTATTGCGCTGGCCCTGCCCGCCGGACTGTACCTGCTGACCACCAACCTGCAACAACTGAGCGACCGCTGGGACAGCAATGCCGACTTTTCACTGTTCCTGCAACAGGACCTCGGCATCAGCCAGGCGCAGGCGCTGGCCGGGCGGCTGTCTGACTGGCCGGAAATCGATACCCTGCAGCTCATTACACCCGACGCGGCACTGGCCGAGTTCCGCGCGCACTCCGGCTTTGGTGGAACCCTGGATAGCCTGGATAAAAATCCGCTGCCCGCTGTACTGGCGATCAAACCGGCTGACCGCTACAGCGATGCCGATTCCGCCGCTGCCCTGCTCGAACGCCTGCAAGCGCTGCCCGAAGTGGAACTGGCGCAACTCGACCTGCAATGGGTCAAGCGTTTCAACGCCATGGTCGATATTGTGCGCCGCTCGATCTGGATAATGGCAGCCCTGCTGGGACTGGCGGTGCTACTTATTGTCGGCAACACCATCCGCCTGGAAATCCAGAATCGTCGCTCCGAAATCGAAATCACCAAGCTCATCGGCGCCACCAACGCATTCATTCGCCGACCATTCCTGTATGCCGGTTTCTGGTACGGTCTGCTCGGTGCCATCCTTGCCCTGCTGCTGATCCAGCTCACATTTCTGCAATTACACGGGCCGGTACACCAGCTCGCCGAGCTCTACCAGAGCGACTTCCGCCTGCAGGCGCTCACCGGCAACGAGGCACTGGCGCTGCTGCTGGCCGGCATCCTGCTGGGGCTGCTGGGCGCATTGCTTGCGGTCGGCCGCCACCTGGCCGCTATCGAACCTACCTGATTCGTAACTATTCAGTCCATCGCCGCCCTGCTGATACCCCGCTACAGCATCGACGCCGCCAAGGGGCGCGGCCGAAACCAGGTGTGCGCCTGAGGAACTTATCGCGCAATTAGCACTCATATTGGCAGAGTGCTAGAATCAGTCCGGTACAACATGGAGGCGCACACCTGATGAGCAACGCCCTGACCACGGCAACGACAGTCAATTTTCCGGTTCCCGGCGCGGAACTGGGTGCCTATTTACGTAAAATCAACCAGATACCAATGCTCAGCGCGGAGCATGAACACGCGCTGGCAGTACGCCTGCGGGATCATAACGATCTGCAGGCGGCTCGCGAGCTGGTGCTGTCCCACCTGCGTTTTGTGGCCCGTATTGCGCGCGGCTACAGCGGTTACGGCCTGCCGCAGGCCGACCTGATCCAGGAAGGCGGCATCGGGCTGATGAAAGCTGTGCGACGCTTCGATCCCGACATGGGCGTCCGCCTGGTGTCGTTTGCCGTGCACTGGGTTCGTGCCGAAATTCACGAATACGTGCTGCGCAACTGGCGCATCGTCAAAGTGGCCACCACCAAGGCCCAGCGCAAGCTGTTCTTCAACCTGCGCAGCGCCAAGAAACGCCTTGGCTGGTTCAGCCGTGAAGAGGTGGAAGCGGTTGCCGAAGACCTGGGCGTCAGCGCAGAAAACGTGCTGGAAATGGAATCGCGCCTGAGTGGGCACGACGTCTCCTTCGACCCGCTGGATGCCGGCAATGACGAGGACAATGACTGGGCGCCGGCAGCCTACCTGGGCGCACCCGATCATTCAGATCCAGCCCTCGCACTGGAACGCGCGGACCTGGAAAGCCGGAACAGCAGCCAGTTGCACACCGCACTGGCAGAGCTGGACGAACGCTCGCGCATTATCCTGGAGCAGCGCTGGCTCACCGACGACAAGACAACCCTGCAAACACTTGCAGATCGTTTTGGCGTTTCGGCAGAACGTATCCGTCAGCTGGAGAAAAGTGCCATCAACAAGCTCAGGACGCTGGTGGCATAAGAGAGGCAGCCCGGGCGTACTGCACGAACCTACAGATGGGCATCGCGTAAACAGGGCATTAGCCGCCATCATCTTTCGATGGTGGCGGACGCGGGGTCGTGGTGTCGTCGTCGTCCATCAGGATGCGGTGCGCCGGCCCGTCCAGATCCTCGAACTGACCGGAACGAACCGCCCACAGAAACAGCCACACCGCAATGCCCACAATAACCAGGCTGACCGGAACCAGCAGATACAAAACATCCATGGTCCGATTATATCAGGGACCCGGCACTGGTTCCCGTAATCACCACTGGCGGGCGACTTATGCGGCTGCTCAGCGGTGCGGGTTTCGCAAACGCAGGGCGTTGAGCACCACCACCAGCGAGCTGCTCGACATGCCGATGGCGGCCATCCAGGGTGCGACCAGTCCGGCCGCCGCCAGCGGCAACGCCACCAGGTTATAGACCAGCGCCCAGGCCAGATTCTGACGGATGATGGCCAGGGTACGACGACTGGTATCGAGCGCGCTTACCAGGTGGGGCAAGTGCTCCGACAGCAACACCATATCGGCGCTGGCATGCGCCAGCTGGGTGCCTCCGCCCATGGCCAGCGAGACCTGCGCCGCCGCCAGCACCGGCGCATCGTTCACCCCATCGCCGACCATGGCCACCACCGCGCCGGCCTGCTGCAGCGCCTGTATACGCGCCAGCTTGTCCTCCGGTCGACAGCGGGCCCGGTAGCGTTCGATACCCAGCTGACCGGCAACCTCCTGCACGATCGTTGCGTCATCACCGCTGAGCAACTCCACCTGCAAGCCCATGGCGCGCAATTGCTGTACCGTCTCAACGGCACCTTCACGTACCCGGTCGGCAAAAGTGAAATGCGCCAGCAAGCCGTGTTCGTCGCCCAGCAGCACGCCGGACGGTGTGCCACTCCCGCTGGCCCGGCCACGCTGCTCCGCCGGCAATAGTTCCAGCACGTAGGCCGGTATGCCAATACGATAGCGCTGCCCGTCCACGCAGCCTTCGATGCCCTGACCGGCCCTGGCGGTGACCTCCTCCGCCCTGCATACCGCGCCGGAGTCAGCCCGCAGCGCCCGGGCAATCGGATGCTCCGAAGTCGCTTCCAGCGCCGCTGCAATCTGCAGGCTGTCTGCGCGGCCGGCACGCGGCGCCAGCAGCTCGACCTGTTGTAGTCGCAGGCGGCCTTCGGTCAGCGTGCCGGTCTTATCGAACACCACGTGGCTGGCACGCGCCAGGGTCTCCAGCGCATGCCCCCGGGTGGTCAACACACCCAGGCGGGTGAGCGCGCCGGTAGCGGCCGTCAGGGCCGCCGGCGTTGCCAGTGACAGGGCACAGGGACAGGTCACAACCAGCACCGACAACACCACCCGGAAGGTGTGCGCCGGATCGTGCTGCCACCACCACCAGCCAACCAGCGCGGCGAACACCAGCAGGGCGCTCACGAACCAGCCGGCAACGCGGTCTGCCAGTCGGGCAACACCGGGCTTTTCGGTCTGGGCACGATCCAGCAAGCGCACAATGGCCGACAGCACCGTGTCTTCACCCACCTGTCCGACTTCCAACAGCAGCGGGCTTTCGGTATTGACCGTGCCACCAACCAGCCGATCACCTGCCTGGCGCAGCCGTGGCAGACTCTCGCCAGTAAGCAGCGATTCATCTACCGAACTACGCCCCTCCAGCACCACACCGTCGGCGGGCACACCCTCGCCGGGACGCACCAGCACCCGGTCCCCCGGTGCCAGGTCGACCACCGGCACCCGTTCCTCACCCGCATCGGTCAGGCGCATTGCCGTCGCCGGCAACAACTTCACCAGTGCTTCCGCAGCCTGTCCGGCGCGGTGGCGGGCACCCATCTCCAGGAAGCGGCCGGCCAGCAGGAAAAAAGTGAACATAGTGACGGAATCGAAGTAGATTTCACCGTGGCCGCGCACGGTTGCCCAGGCACTGGCGAGGAAGGCCGCCGAAATGGCCAGGGCAACCGGCACATCCATGCCGGCCTGATGACGCTTGAGGTCACGCCAGGCACCGCTAAAAAAGGATTTTGCCGAGTAGAGGATCACCGGCACAGTCAGCAGCAGACTGACCCAGCGCAGGAAGTTGCGCAGCGCCTCATCCATGCCTTCGTCGCCACCCGCATACATGGCCACGGCCAGCATCATGACCTGTGCCATGGCAATCGCGGCCACCGCCAGACGCCGCAGCGCAGCCCGACGTTCTTTTTTGTACAGCTCTTCCTGCCGCCCCGGATCGAAGGGATGGGCGTGGTAGCCGATCGCGCTAATGGCCTCGAGAATTTCACTAAGCCTGATGCGCTGGTTGTCCCAGCGCACGTGGGCACGGTGAGTGGAGTAATTCACCGCGAAATCCAGTACACCCGGCAATTTTTTTACGTGGCGTTCGTTCAGCCACACGCAGGCGGCACACACAATGCCTTCCAGGATCAGTGACGCCTCGCGCTGCTCGCCGGCCTGCTGCTGTACGAAGCTGTGTTGCAGATCATCACGATCGAACAGCTCCATCTCGCTGAGCTGCTCCGGCACCAGCTCGCTGGCCTGCGGGGATTTTTCCGTACGGTAACGATAAAAGTCCGTCAGGCCGCCGGCGACAATGGCGCTGGCCACCGCCTGGCAACCACGGCAGCACATGGCTTCCTGCCGGCCATCGATCTCGAGCGGATAATCGGCGCCGGGCGGCACCGGAAGACCACAGTGAAAGCATTCCTGTCGGTGGGCTGGATCGGTCAAGGGGATCGCAAGTAACTCTATGGCATGCAGGGAACGCAGGCCCGGTCCAACCTACGCTGATTGCCTCGCTTTCTCAAGCGAATCGTCTATTCCCGGATAGCCGCCAGGGTTAAGTGAAAACACGCGCAATACGCTTCAGGGTATGGGTCCAGAACCGCGCGGTCTGCTGTGCATACCAGGCAAAGCGGCTCGGCCGGACCCAGCTCATCTGGATCATGCGGCGCTCGCCGTCAAAACTTTTGTAGCCGTGCCAGGAGTGGTCACAACGGCGGAAGGCCAGCACGGTACCGCCAACCGGCGCCACTTCTGCCGTGTAGCTCTCGATGTCAGAGCCCGACCGCAGCATGCGCAACCGGCCACCTTCCTGCTCCCACTCGGGGTTAAAATACACCAACAATGTAATGATCTTGCTCCAGTGGTCGGTGTGGATATGGCCGTCACTGGGTTCGGAAAAGCGGCGCACGGTGATGGTCTTGATGGCACCGGAAAGATCGACGCCGAATTTCCCCGCCACCTGCTGCTCGAATGCAGCGCTATCCAGCTCGCCCAGCAGTCGCCGGAAACTGGGACCGTAATCGAGATCTTTCGGCGCATAATTGGCCGGCTTGTCGATCGGCGGATAATCCCGGTTGAGTTCCTCGAGGCTATCCGTCGCCAGGGCATCTTTCACCACCAGGAAATCAAAGGGATCGTGCACCAGCGGAGCTTGTTCGAAAGCAGCAAGGTTCAGGAGGCTCATAATCGTATCATCCGTTTCAGGCCGCCAGCGGCGGCAGCTTGTCCATCAGTTCCAGGGCATCGTGGCGCAGGTGATCGCGTTCCATCTCCTCGCGCAGACGCGCCTCGGTCACCACACCGTTTTCCAGGCATTCCCGCACCAGTCCAAAGAAGAACTGCTCCTGGGCCGGGTCCGGATGGCTGCCGTACGTTCCCAGCAGCCCGTAGTCACCGAACAGGCTGCGCCGGGCCCGCCGGATCCAGTGACGCGGCGGGAACAGCTGAAACGTATCCGCCGGGCGGTAATCAATCGGCAAACCGGTTTTCCACGGCTGGTGCTTGCGCTTGGTGGTATGCAGCATTTTCGTCTGCGGGGTAAGGCGGTCGAAATCGTTCCACTCGTTTTCGAACAGGCCGATGGTGTCACGCGATTCGTATTTCAGGCACACCCATTTCATGTAGTCACGTTTGCCTTCGAACATGGCGTTGAACTGCGCATCGAAACGCCAGTGTTCCAGCTTCTCGCAATCAAGCAGCATGACACTGGTCGCCAGGCAGCCACGCCGACCCTTGTTGCCGGATTTGGGCCGGCACATGATGGCCTTGCCCTGCATGTCCCTTGACAGCAGCTCCCAGACATCACCGACTGCGAACACATCCGGATCGATGACCAGCGCACGGCCCTGGTAACCCATCAACTGCGGCGGCAGGAAGCGGCTCGGTGTGAAAGACTGCAGGTCATCGTGCACCCACATTCGCTTGCCGCCACCGCGCAGAAAATGCTGACCCTCGCGTTCACGGAACACCGGGATGTCGTCATAGCTCATAATGCAGACGTCAAAGCGGTCGTTATGCTTCGAATTACGGCGCAGCGCGTGCTCGGCGACGATGGCACCGAGCATCTGCTTTTCATTCGCCTGGATAAACACACAAGGTTTCATTCGCTTGCTCCTACACCGGCGCCAGCGGCGGCGTTTGATCCAGCACATCGAACGCATCGTGGCGCACATGATTCTGGCGCATTTGCTCGCGCACCATCGCTTCGCTAACCGTGCCGTTATCGATGCATTCCTTCAACAGGCCGAAGAACAGGTTCTGCTGGTTCACATCCGGGTGCGCCTTGTAGTGACCCAGAAAGGCATACTCACCAAACAGCTTGCGGCGAGCTTTCATCGCCCAGGCAAGCGGTGGAAATGCGTTGAACTTCTCGCGCGGCCGGTGATCGATGGGCAGACCGGTCTTCCACGGTTGCGTTCTGCGCCTGGTGGTGTGCAGCATCCTTGTCTGCGGGGTCAGTCGGTCGAAGTCATTCCACTCGCTGTCGAACAAACCGATGGAATCACGCGCTTCGGTCTTCAGGCAGATCCAGTTCATATAATCGAGTTTACCCTCGAACATTTCATTGAAGCTCTGTTCCACCTGCCAGTGCGACAGCTGTTTGTTGTCCAGCAGCATGGCGCTACTGGCAAGACAGCGGTCAAACCTGCCCTTGTTGCCGGTACGGGCGCGGCACATGATGGCCTTGCCCTGCATGTCTTGCGACAGCAGGTCCCAGATATCGGATACGGCGAAGATATCCGGGTCGATGACCACTGATCGTCCCTCGTAACCCATCAGTTCGGGCGGCATGAACCGCAATGGCGTGAAGGACTGCAGGTCATTGTTCAACCAGGGTCGCTGCATGCCGTCGCGCCGGTAAAGCTGTCCCTCGCGGGCGGCAAAAAAAGCATGATCCTTGAGCTCGATGAGTTTCACATCGAAGCGCTGGTTATTCCTGGAGAATCGCCGCAGGGCGTGTGCCGCCACGTGGGCACCGACAATCTGCTTGTGATTGGTATGAATAAAGACACAGTGTTCCATGGAAATCTCCCTGGGTTATTTCAGTTCAACCGGAAAATCCGGGTATCCGGTTAGCCGGAATAAACTCGGGCACCTCGCCCAGATCACGAAACTTGCGATAGATGTTGTTCAGGTGCGTACGCAAGGTGGCCCTGGAAATCGACAGCCGCTGGCAGATATCGGCATTGGATGCCCCGCGGACCATGAAAGAAACCACTTCGGTTTCACGACGCGTCAGTCCCTTGTCACGGAAGTAGGCCAGTGCCTGATCGTAACGGTCCTTCAGTGGCTGCAGAAAGGTAATGATGTTCCTGCCGCTGCACAGCAACGTGACTTCGTAAAAGGCACCGTGCATGAAACTGTTCCGGTACACCCGGCTACCCCAGTCCTTCCACTGCGCACTCTCATCCGTTGCGTGCAGTTCCATGCAGCCCTTTTCACAACGCAGGCCGATCTGGTCACCGCAAATGCTCCGGCACAGTCCGTTTTGTTCCAGCACGGTCTGGTCCGCGTCCTTGACACAAACAGCGACTTCACTTTCGCCGAGTACTTTTTCCAACACGATGTACACCCACAAGTTGCCATAAAAACAGCTCGTTACTATGTGTAACGTGAGGCATTTTAACAACCCCCACAGGTACGGAAAATCGTACCCCGGGGTTGACGCAGATCAATGAAAGGTGGATTTCAGGTGTAAAAGGGAGAAAACAGGATCAACTATAGGGGATGTAATGGTCTACCAGCAGGAAGGCAAACAGGGCCATCAGGTAGACAATCGAGTAACCAAAGGTTTTCATGGCGTGCTGATCGGTCTCGTCATGCAGCAGTACCCAGGCGTGGTAAAGAAACACGCCGCCCAGACCCAGCGCACCGGCCAGATAGAACAGGCCGCTCATATGGGTGGCAAACGGCAGCACGGTGACCACGACCAGCAGGATGGTATACAGCATCACCTGCAGACGGGTGAATTCGACCCCGTGCGTTACCGGCAACATGGGAATATCCACTTTGGCGTATTCATGCCGACGATGGATAGCCAGCGCCCAGAAGTGCGGTGGTGTCCATACGAAAATAATCAGAAACAGTAACAGGGCGTGCGGGTCTACGCTGCCGGTTACCGCGGTCCAGCCAAGTACCGGTGGCGCGGCACCGGCGGCGCCCCCAATGACAATATTCTGCGGCGTAGCCCGTTTCAGGTAGAGGGTATAGACCACGGCATAGCCAATCAGTGACAGGAAGGTCAGCAATGCAGTCAGCGAATTGACAAACTGCACCAGAATCCACATGGCCAGCGTACCGATGGATATGGCAAACAACAGGCAGTTGCGGCTACTGAGACTGCCACTGGCAACCGGGCGATCCGCGGTCCGCGACATATGCGCATCGGCATGCTGGTCAACCACGTGGTTGATGGCCGCGGCCGATGCGGCGGCCAATCCGATGCCGAGCGTACCGAACACCAGCGCTGACCAGGGCACCATGCCCGGCGTCGCCAGGAACATCCCGACAACCGCGGTGAACACGATCAAGGCTACCACCTTGAGCTTGCAAACTCCGAGGTAGTCACGCCACTGGCTGCCGACACTGGCTGTTAACGAATAACTCATGAATCTATACCGGTTTGGACTTTTGATCCGGAGCGTGCTCCGAAACGGCGTATTCTACCCCAATCCCGAGTACTTTAAGAGCCTTTCCAGGTCCTTGACCATGCCGCGCGGTTCCGCGTCCGGCGCGTAGAACATCATCAGGTTGCCCAGCGGGTCCACCAGGTAGGTGCGTCCTGTCTCCAGCGGTGAACGCTCATCCAGGCGGAATACCTCGAGCAGCGGCTGTGCCTCGCTCGCCTGCAGGGGTACGATAACCTGCCCGGGGAAGTGCTGCTGCAATTCGGCCGGCTGGCCGGCACCGGCGCCGGCCGTTCTCCACAGCATAAGCCGCTGTAATCTATCGATATTCTTTCCCTGCGTCAGGCGTACCTGGCGAATCTTGAAGAGCTGCTGGACACAGGCCTCGTCGCAGGAGCCCGCAGCAATATAGACGAACGTCCATTCGCCACGCAGCCAGGTCTCATCGATTTCGTTGCCATCCTGTGTGACCAGCTGAAATGCCGGCAGCGGTCGGACGGGGGCCACCAGCTCACCATGATTGACGGTTTCCGACGGCGCCCAGTCCGGAAACACGAAAAAAATCAGCCAGGCCAGCACCACCGGGGCGGCAAACAGCAGCAGCACCAGCAGCAGTGAGGCACGTGAGCGGGTGCGCGAGGCAGGCGGGGATTTTGTGTTTGTGGAAATCATGACATTAACTCGTTCTGCGAATGTTTGCTGCCAGGTAGAGGATTAGCAAGGTCAGCGCCAGAGCGAACCATTGCACGGCATAACCGACATTGCGTTCCGGGCCGAACGTTACCGGGCGCCAGTCGCGCACAAAGCCGTCATTCCCGGCCGGATCCAGCAGCAACACGAATGGCAATAGCGGGTAACCCAGTTCGCCGGCCAACTGGAGGGTATCGATCTGCTGGACCCGGTACGGCCAGCCAACGCGTACTTCCTCTTCACCCAGCGTGAACGCCGCTGAGGGGGTCCGGATGCGACCGAGTATCTCACGCGGCGCGTCGCTCAGTGGCAGGTCCGGCAGTTGTTCCCGACCGGCACCCAGCGGAATCCAGCCGCGATTCACCAGCACGGCGATGCCGGAATGACCCAGGATAAACGGGGTTAGCACCTGGTAACCGACACGACCGGCATAAACACGGTTATCCAGCAGGAACTGCCGACGTGCATCATAGTGCCCGGATGCCGTGGCATGCTGGTACTGCAAGTCGTTGGCGGCGGACATTTCCGGCGCCAGCTTCAACACCGTCGGGTTGCCTTCAACGCGGTACTGGTCGAGCAGGACACGTTTCTGCACGGCACGATCCAGCTGCCAGAAACCCAGCGACACCAGAATCCCTAGCAATATCATGGTTATCAGAGTTGGCCAGCGACCGGGGGCAAATTCCAGGTGGCCTGCACGCATGCAGTGAGATTACGCAGCACGCCCTGCACTCGCAAGCGGAATCTGCTTACCCTATACTCAGAAATTCTGATGTCTTTCCTGGTTCTGCCCCTATGATTATAAAAATCCTGATTGTTGCCACCCTCATCGCTATCGTCATCAGCCTGGGGAGTGCCATGCTGTTCCTGATCAAGGACAAGGGACAGAGCGCGCGCACTGCAAAAGCGCTGACCATACGCGTCGCATTATCGGTAACCCTGTTTGCACTGCTGATGCTGGGCATTTTCACCGGCCACATCAAGCCACACGGCGTCTACCCGCCCAGCGCCGGTAGCCAGGCCAACGCTCTGCCGTAAGGGTCCACGGAAAAAACAGGGGCACTCAACAGCTGTACCCGGCCAGCTCCGGCCCTTCACGGTAGTGGGTCTGAACGTCTTCTCAGTCCTGCATGTAGTCATTCAGAAGTAGATGGTGATCAGCCGCCACCGACTCAATAAGCTTGTCTCTGCTGGCAACTTCAGCAAGGTCCTGGTTGGCCTCGTAACCTTGAATTCGACCTCATCTCACTTACTTCCCTGAATTATTCTCCATCAGTTGCGGTGGCCGCATGTGCGTCTCGTGCATGTACCAACCGATACAGCGCAGGTAACACCACTAATGTGAGCAGCGTTGAAGAGATGATGCCGCCGATAACCACGGTCGCAAGCGGGCGCTGCACCTCGGAACCGATACCGGTATTCAATGCCATGGGCACGAAACCCAGCGAAGCCACCAGCGCGGTCATCAGTACGGGACGCAGGCGTGTCAGTGCGCCTTCAACAATGGCTTCGTCAAGCGGACGGCCATGAATGCGCAGGTCGCGGATGAAAGCAACCATCACTAGTCCGTTGAGCACCGCCACACCGGAGAGCGCGATGAAACCCACCGCCGCCGAAATGGAAAAAGGGATATCCCGCACCAACAAAGCAAGTACACCACCCGTTAGCGCCAGAGGCACGCCCGAAAAGATGACACCGGCATCCCGAACCGATCCCAGGGCCATGATTAGTAATCCGATAATCAATAACAGCGTTACCGGCACGACAATCGATAGCCGGTCAATGGCGGATTGCAGCTTTTCAAACGTACCACCGTATTCAACCCAGTAGCCGGGCGGTACAGCGACACGTTCCTCCACCGCACGGCGGACGTCGTTCACAAAAGATCCGAGATCGCGGCCGCGCACGTTGGCCGTTACGACGACACGACGTTTACCGTTTTCCCGATAGATCTGGTTGTAGCCGGTGAGTACATTGAAATCAACTAACTCGCCCAGCGGTACATAGTCGCCCTGAGCCAATGGTACGGGTAAGCTTGCATACGCATCGGGGTCAGTGCGTAACGATTCCGGCAAACGTATGACAATATCGGCGCGACGATCACCCTCATAGAACTGCCCGGCAACAATTCCACCCAGTGCGGCGGCAACCAGATCCTGTAACTGCATGAGGGTTACGCCATAGCGAGCCAGTGCCTCGCGCCGGGGCTGGATCGTCATGATGGGTAAGCCCGTGGTCTGTTCTACTGCGACATCGGCTGCGCCTGACACCTGACTCACCGCCTTTTCGATTTCATCACCCAGGCTAATCAGTTGGTCGAAGTCGTCTCCGAACACCTTCACAGCCAGCTCGGCACGGACACCGGCGATCAACTCATTGAAGCGCATCTGGATGGGTTGCAGAAACTCGTAACGGTTGCCGGGAATTGGCGTGACCAGCGCCTCGAGATCGGCCACCACCTGTGTTTTCGGCTTATTGGGGTCTGGCCAGTCAGCGCGCTCTTTAAGGATAATAAAGTTATCCGCCACGCTCGGTGGCATGGGATCGGTGGCCACTTCCCCAGTACCGATTTTTGCAAACACCCGCTTGACTTCAGGGAGTTT
>JAUXGZ010000083.1 GCA_030621785.1 Gammaproteobacteria bacterium
CCGGCGGCGCGGCACTCGGCTATTAACACTTTTTCCTTCTTCCTGATCTTCCCGAGGACCTTCTTTAGTTCGTCCACCTTTTTCTTGCGACGTTTGGCGCCCAGATCGAGGTAGGCGCCCAGGCGGGTGAGGAGTTTATTTTCTGTCATTGAGGGCTCCAGGGTTAATGACGCTTCAGGTTTCGAGATCGAGCAGTTCGTCTTCGCTCAACAGCACTTCACGTTCAGCCTCGCTGAGTTTTCGATTATGTCTCACGAACAGGGTTTCGCCCGTCGCAACCAGTTTGCTGAAGATCTCTTGCCCGTAATTCGAATCGTTCAGCAGCGAAGTCGCCAACTCGCCGGACATCCGGCCTTCGGTCATTGCCGCGGCCATACGCGCGTTGAACACATCACAATGGTCGTTCAGGATCAGGCGCAAGTGATCCAGCGACAACACCGGAGACTCGTCTGTGGACGCCGATCGAATCTCCTCCAGTTCGCGGATCAACAGTGACAACTGGACGCGCATATTATTATACAGCGCGCGTTGTTCCTTGTTTACCGATGCCACCGCGGTCACCAGGTTCTTGCGCAAGTGTTTGCCGGCCTTGATCGCTTCGACCATGTTCTGGTTTGCCTCGCGCAGCCAGTAAATGTCCCCGGATTGTGATTCCTGCCAGGAAAATCCGGCGCGGCTGATAAAGACGATGATGGCGCTGTACAGCGGCTTTATCTGTTGTTCGTAGGCCGCATCCAGGTCGAAATCCGGCAGCTTACGCTGCGACTGCGCCAGCGCCGCAAGATCCGTATCGGAACAGATCTGCCCGCGCTCGAAGCCGAGCATCCCGGCCAGGACGTTGACGGTGTGGTCCCAGACCCGTTGGGTCTCATGCCGGATTGCCTCCAGCGCAGTGTCCGGAAAGTCAATGGCGGCATCCACCAGGTATTTTGGCTGGTTGACCAGGACGGTCTTTGGTTTGAACATGCCTTCCAGCACGCGGACCAGTTTGCCGATCAACGGCAGCATCACCAGTACGCCGATGGTGTTGAACAGGGTATGGAACACCGCCAGCTTCAGGGTGTAATCATCCCTGGCGATGCCGGTGTGGGCGCTGATCCAGTCCACCGTCGCCATCATTTGGTAGATAAACGCGATCGCGATCAAGCCGGTAACCAGATTGAATACCAGATGTGCCACGGCCAGTCGTTTGCCCTGTTCGTTCGCGCTCATCGAGCCGATGATGGCGGTAATGGTGGTGCCAACATTGGCGCCGATAGCCAGCGCGAGCGCATTTTCGTAGGTGACCTGGCCGGCGGCAAGTGCGGTGATGGTCAGCACCAGCGTAGCATGACTGGACTGCATCACCACGGTTGATGCAATGCCAATGCCGGCAAACAGGAACAGCCCGGGGTAGCCGGCGACTGCGAACCTGGCCAGGTCGAAGCTGTCCTTGAACGCATCGAACCCCTCTTTCATATAGTGGATGCCGAGAAACAAAAAACCGAGACCGACCAGGAGGTAGCCGATGCCTTTCAGGTTTTTGGAATTCTGGAACAACAACAGCACACCGAAAACCAGCATCGGCATGGCGTAGGCCGAAATCTTGACTTTCAGGCCGAACCCGGCAACCAGCCAGGCACCGGTAGTGGTACCGATATTCGCACCGAAAATGATCCCGACCCCGGCGGCGAGGTCGATCAGACCGGCACTCAGGAAAGAGATGGAGATTACCGAGACCAGCGAACTGGACTGCATCAGGGTGGTGCTAATGGCACCGAAACTGAGGCTCTTCCAGAGCTTGTCGGTGGTATTCTGGAGTATCCGTTCCAGGGTGCCGCCGGTGAATGCGCGGAATCCCTCTTCCAGTGACAGCATACCAAACAAAAAGATGGAAACCCCGGCGGCGATGGTCTTGAAGTCGGGACTGACCCAGGACCCCCAGGCGAGGATGACAAAGGTGGTTGGCAGCAGGATTTTACGTAACATGCTCAGCATACTTCCCGTTGATGATTGAGCCCGGGGAACAGCATATAGGAAATAATCACCGGTTTACCACCGGCCATTTCGTATACGGGTTGGCAATCAGGCTTGCATTATAGTAACGGCGATCTCCGGTCACTTCCTTTCCAGCCCAGTCCGGTAACTCGATGGCCTGGTCTTCCTCGTCAAGTTCCACTTCTGCAATAATTAACCCTGCATTGTCTCCATCGAACTCATCGACCTCCCAGGTCAGGCCCCGGTGTTCAACCCGGTAACGTGTTTTTTCTATCAGGGGGCGCTCAGCCAGATTATCCAGCATCTCGCTGCACTCCCCGGCCGGAATTTCATATTCATACTCGGCACGCGTAGCACCGACAGTAATTCCCTTGATCGTGAGATAGCCCTTGTCCCGAATCAACCGCACTCGGACGGTACGCTCCGGTACCGTGGAGAGATAACCCTGCCGGTACGGAACCCCTGGCCCATGAGCGCGCCAGCCATCCCCCCTGACCAGAAATTTCCGTTCGATCTCCTGAGGCATTGTTTTGCTGATC
Organism: Gammaproteobacteria bacterium; assembly: GCA_030621785.1. GTDB lineage: Bacteria > Pseudomonadota > Gammaproteobacteria > DSM-19610 > DSM-19610 > Thiogranum. The sequence goes on from JAUXGZ010000083.1 coordinate 2,517, forward strand.
CTTCATCCAGATAATAGTCGATAAACCGAAACTTGCACACTGTCGCCGCAATTATCAGGCCTCCCACACGTCCTCACCCGGTTGTGGAGGGAAACGCTTCACCAATGCCCTGATCACAAGATCCAGGGCGGCACGTACGGTATCCTCAATGTACCAGTTTTCCACGATGGATATCCCGGCCTTGTCCGCTTCATCCAGTAACCAGGATTGCAGTTCCCAGATATCATCCATGTTTTTCAGCTGGCACGAAGCCTGGCGCCCGTTCTTTTCGCGGCCGCGGCGTTTAAGCTGTTTGCGCAACAGTTCCTTTTTCATACTGGCAAGCATGATGGGAACGATAACCGCCGCATCCTCTTTCACTTCCAGGTTCATTTTTGCCGGTACCACGTGGACACCTTCCAGGATCAGGTGATGTCCTTCTTCGATGGCGCGGCCAATAGTTGCTTCCAGCGCCAGATTCATTGCGGCCAACTGGGACAGGAACCCGCTAATTACCGGGCTGTCAACCGCCGGCCGGGCTGTGCCGCCGGAATCCGGCAGACCACGCCAGGCTTCAAAGCTTGAATATTTCAGGGTAGGAACCATCTGTGGAGACAGATAGGAACGGATAATTTCACGCATCATGTCCGTGGACTGGTGACGGGAAATATCCAGTCGATAGGCCAGTTCGGCCGATACCGTACTCTTGCCACTCCCGGTGGAACCACCGATCAGTATAATCAGGGGTATGCCGCTGTTTTCGAACCGGCGCCACGACAGGTAACGGCCGGCTGCTTCCCGTGAACAGTGTTCGTGCAGACATCGGTAAATAATCCGTCGCAAGGCCTTGTGGTCGATTTCCTGATGGCCGGTTTTTCTAAGATTGGCCAGAACCCTGTTCGCGCCCTGCATAGCCGTCTCCGACGGAATGGCGCAGGTTTCCAGTGAATGCGCCAGCATGCCCACAGAAAAGGGCCTGCTGCGTGTAGGCGTGTGTACAATAATACCGGGCTCACTGCGGGGGGCGGCCTCATAGAGCCTGCGTTTTTGACTACCGTGTCGTTCTTCCAGCAACTCGGCTACCCGGCCCTTCAGTTCAGCACTGCTAATCTCGCCTCTTTCCTGTAGCTCGTTACGTGCCGCCTGGGCCAGGTCATAGGCATCGTCAAAGGCAAGACCGGTATTTTTTACCAGTGACTGCACCAGTATCCCTCGCAGAAACGGAGACTGGTCGCCCTCGGGTTCCTTGATGACGCTTAACTTTGCCATTTTTCAGCATACGACCACCAGACTTATGGCTCGCGAACTGCCTCCTACTCTGCGATTTAACCTGATATACTTCAAGGTAACCCCGGAGGCCCGTTTTGACAATGCAAAATACCACCAAAACCACTCGACAAAACGCTTCCACCCTCAAATTACCGGCCAGTAGCAGGAAGTCCGTAAGCGCTTCCCGAAAGCGGAAGCCGGAAATAGACACTACCGGATCAGCCGAAGAGAAACGGTCCGGGGCAATCGACCTGGATGCACCCGAGCTTTATCTGAACCGGGAACTGACCTGGCTGGAGTTCAATCGTCGTGTGCTACACATGGCTGACGTCGATTCGACCCCGCTGCTGGAACGCGTGAAGTTTCTCGCCATCGTCAGCAGCAATATCGACGAATTCTTCATGAAACGTATAGGCGGGTTGAAACAGCAGATTGCTGCCGGTATCCGCATCCCCTCGGTGGATGGCCGGACGCCACCGGAACAACTCCGGCAAAGCCTGAGCCTTGTACGGGATATCCATTGTGAACAAAACCGGATCCTGCGGCAACTGGTGCAGCCGCTGGAGGCTCATGGAATACGGCTCGTTCGCTATGACAAACTGAATCAGGAACAGGAGAAACTGCTGCGAAACAATTTTATCGCCAACATCTTCCCACTATTGACGCCCCTGGCCATGGATCCCGGACACCCATTCCCCTTTATCTCCAATCTCGCCCTGAACCTGCTGGTTTCACTACGCTACCCGGGGGGCAGCAGCTCCCACTATGCACGCGTGAAAGTACCCATGGTAAAAGGGATTGCGCCACGTTTCCTGCGTGTCGGTGACAGCAATGCCCATGTAAAACTTGAAGATGTCGTTGCCAACAACCTGGATTTGTTATTTCCGGGTATGGAGATCATTTCCCGCGAACTGTTCCGGGTGACACGCAACGCCATTGTCGAGATAGAGGAGGAAGAAGCCGACGACCTGCTGGCAATGATCGAATCCGAGCTGCGTGACCGTCATTTTGCACCCATTGTCCGCCTCCAGGTCGAAAAGGAAATGAATCCCACCCACCGTGGCATGCTGGCGGCAGAACTGGGACTCGATGAAGAAACCGATGTATTCGGAGTTGAAACACTGATGGCCCAGCGCGATCTGTTCGAAATCGCCGGCCTTGATTTCCCCGAGCTGCATGATCCGCCCCACAAGCCGATTGAACATACCCGTCTGGCTCACGATTCCCGCAACATTTTTCACATTATCCGGGATCGCGGCGCCCTGCTGATACAGCAACCCTACGAATCCTTCACCACCAGTGTGGAACGCTTCCTGCGCACCGCCAGTGAAGATCCCAAGGTGCTTGCCATCAAGATGACGCTGTATCGCACTTCAGAAGACAGCACCATCGTCAGTTCACTCGTCAACGCCGCTCTGAATGGCAAGCAGGTCGCTGTGCTTGTGGAACTCAAGGCACGTTTCGATGAGGCCGCAAATATACGCTGGGCGCGGCGCATGGAACAGGTTGGCATCCATGTCACCTATGGCGTTGTTGGTCTCAAGACACACAGCAAGGTCATCCTTGTGGTACGCAAGGATTACAACGGTCTGCGACGCTATGCCCATATCGGGACCGGCAACTACCACGCCGGCACCGCACACCTGTATTGCGATCTCGGCATGCTCACCTGCGATGAGGCGATTACCCAGGACCTGACCGAACTGTTTAATTACCTGACGGGTTATTCACCGCCACCGAGATATCGCAAGATACTGACCTCCCCGTATACGCTGAAAAAAACCTTGCTGGAAAAAATAGACCGGGAGATCAAGGGCCACTCGAAAGCAACGCCAGGGCTGATCCAGTTCAAGATGAATGCCCTGGAAGACGTGGACATCACCAGGGGCCTGTATCGGGCTGCCCAGGCAGGTGTCAAGGTAGATCTTATCGTGCGTGATACCTGCCGTCTGCGACCGGGCATTCCCGGCCTCACCGAAAGCACCCAGGTCATCAGTGTCATCGGGCGCTTCCTGGAACACGCCCGAATCTATTACTTTCACAACAATGGTGATGAGGAATACTTCATTGGCTCCGCCGACCTTATGAAGCGCAATCTGGAAAGCCGCGTAGAGGTTGTCGCACCGGTCGAAGACGCAAAGCTGCGGCAGGAACTGCGCCTGATCATCGATGTCCAGCTATCCAGCCGCAAGCATGTCTGGGAGATGCAAGCGGACGGCAGCTATGTCGAGCGCACAGATACCCGCGGCAAAAAATCACTCAGCCCGCAAGAGACCTTCATTGAACTGGCACAGAAACGCATGGGCGCAGCATCAAAACATCAGCAGGCCAAATTACGCAAGAAACTCCTGAACCATTTTCACAATCGCCTGAAACTCAAATAATGGTCCGCCGCCTGGAAATGTCCGGATGTCCCGGATACAAGGACCACCACAGGATGGAGTCTTGTTGTGACTGAAGAGCAAAGCAACAAACCTGTTCTGGTGCCCGTTGATTTTTCACCCCATTCGGAAAATGCGCTGGTCTGTGCAGCCGAACTGGCGGCAACACTCGGCAACAAGCTTGTTATCCTGCACGTTGTTCATGACCCGGGGGATGCACCGGGCTACTATTCCGTCAAGGGAAGAGGCCAGCAACTGCAGCGCATGGAAGATGTTGCCGCAGACATGCTGAGCGAATTCTTGCTCAGGATGCAGGAACAATACCCCGGCCTTGCTGCCCTGCAACAGGCCACGACCATGCTGGTTGTCGGGCTGCCGGTCAACCGGATACTGGAGTCGGCGGAAAAAATCGATGCGCGCATGATCATCATGGGTAGTCAGGGACGAACCGGCCTCGCACATGCCATGCTTGGTTCCAAGGCGGAACAGGTCGTGCGGCTGGCACCGATCCCGGTCATGATCGTCAAAAACGGGGAAAAACAAGAACCCTGAATCAACGGAAGTAACCCGGACTGCCGGTATGTCCGGTGACCGGATCCTGTTCCGGTTTATCTACCGGGTATTTAAATACAGCACTCGGAGGAGAAAAACAATGTACGGCAACTTCCGATTTGCAGTTCCCGACAAATCAGTGTCTCGACTCTTGTTACCAGCCCTGACCGTGATGGCCGTTGTTGCAGTCACTCCGGTATTCGCCGCAGCCGTGGCGGATGGTGGCATCGACTGGATGAACATGGGCATGAAGCTGCTCGGCGGTCTTGCCCTGTTCCTGTTCGGCATGGACCAGATGGCAGATGCACTCAAGGCGGTCGCCGGCGAGCGCATGAAAATTATCCTGGCGAAGCTCACCACCAACCGCTTCATGGGAGCAGCAACCGGAGCGTTTGTCACCGCTATTATCCAGTCCTCATCGGTTACCACGGTGCTGGTGGTCGGTTTCATCACCGCCGGCCTGATGTCCATGGCGCAATCTATCGGCATCATCATGGGAGCCAACATCGGCACCACCATCACGGCCCAGATCGTCGCCTTCAAGGTCACAAAATATGCCTTGCTGATGGTCGCGGGCGGTTTCGGCATGCTGTTCTTTTCCAAGCAGGAAAAGATCAAGCAATACGGCGGTATGCTGATGGGACTGGGACTGGTGTTCTTTGGTATGAGCGTCATGAGTGAGGCCATGAACCCGTTACGCAGCTACCAGCCATTTCTCGACCTGATGACCCGCATGGATAATCCGCTGGTCGGAATTCTGGTAGCCGCCGGCTTTACCGCCCTGATCCAGTCGTCCTCGGCAACCACCGGTATCGTCATCGTTATGGCCACACAGGGTTTTATCAGCCTGGAGGCCGGTATCGCACTGGCCTTCGGTGCCAATATCGGCACCTGTGTGACAGCCATGCTGGCCGCAATCGGCAAACCCCGCGAGGCTGTCCGGGCCGCCGTGGTACATGTCCTGTTCAACGTCTTTGGTGTACTGCTATGGGTCGGGCTGATTCCCTATCTCACAGAACTTGTAACCTGGCTATCACCGGCCCACCCGGAATTATCGGGCAACAACAGGCTGGCCGCCGCGGCGCCACGGCAGATCGCCAATGCCCATACCGTCTTCAATATAGCGAATACCTTTATTTTTATCGGTTTCACCAGCCAGTTTGCCCGCCTGGTGGAATGGCTGGTACCGGATAAACCGGTCGAAGAAAAGATTATCGCCCAGCCAAGATATCTCGATGAGGAACTGCTCGAGACACCCTCACTGGCGCTCGACCGGGTACGCCTTGAGATCGGTCATGTGGGTGGACGTATCAGTGAGATGCTGGAACAAATCCTGCCCGCCGTTATTGCTGGCAACCGGCAAGCACTCAAAGACGTTGCCAAAATCGATGACGAAGTAGATATCCTGCATGGACATATCATCACTTACCTGGGTGATATCAGCAAAGGCCCGCTGACCGGGGAACAAACCCGGGAACTGGTCGGACTCATGGCTACGGTTAATGACCTGGAAAATATTGGCGACATTATCGAGACGGATCTTGTTCACCTCGGTAACCAGCGCCTTGGGCAGGAGATATGCATCAGCGAAACAACCTGTGACGTACTGAACAAGCTGCATGGCGTTATATCGAACGCTACTATCATGAGCATCACCGCGGCCAGGGAAAATGACCAGCATGCCGCCCAGGATGTAATCGGTATGAAAGCGGATATCAATCTGCTGATGGATTCCGCCGCGACCCACCAGGCCATGCGGCTGGTGGTGGATGAGCCGGACCGACTGGCTGCCTACACCCTGGAAATCGATATCATCGAGAAACTGAAGCGCATCTACTACTTTGCCAAACGTATTGCCAAGGCCGTTATGCCCGAGGAAGTCGAGGAGCATGATGCCTAGCCACAACTGCCCGGCACCCGCGTGAACCCCTGTGTGCAGGCACC
>JAUXGZ010000006.1 GCA_030621785.1 Gammaproteobacteria bacterium
GGACGAAGCAACCGTGCATCTGCAACACGTAGACGGTGTAATGATCGGTCGCGAGGCCTACCATAATCCCTGGTTGCTGGCGGATGTCGATCGGCGTTTCTTCGCCGACAAGACATCGGTGGCAGGGTCACGCCGGCAGATTGTCGAACGGTTTATACCTTATGTGGAACAGGAACTCGAAAAAGGGGTTCGCCTGCACCAGATGACGCGGCACATTCTCGGCCTGTTCCACGGCCGGCCCGGTGCCCGTGCCTGGCGTCGGCATCTGAGTGAGCGTGCCAACAAGCCGGGTGCCGGTGTAGAGGTTGTCGAAGCGGCACTGGCGACGGTCGTTGCCGCAGCATCTGCTATCGGCTACAGGTGTGACTGAAGCCATTGCGTCAGGTTGCGCGCATCCATCGCACCGGCCTGCCGGGCGACTTCCCGGCCATTTTTAAATATCGCGACGGTAGGAATACTGCGAATCCCGAACTGCGTAGCGGTTTGTTGTGCGAGTTCCGTATTGAGTTTGGCAAAGCGGATACGCGGTTCCATTTGCGTGGCAACACTTTCAAACTGCGGTGCCATCATTTTGCAGGGACCGCACCAGGGTGCCCAGAAGTCCACGACCACCGGCAGGTCATTGCGGCTGATATGACGCGCGAAACTCTGGTCGGTCAGTTCCACGGGATGGCCGTTAAACAGTGGATGCTTGCACTTCCCGCATTTCGGGTGATTGCCCAGCTTGTCTTCTGGAATACGGTTAATGGCCTGGCAATGCGGACAGACCACGTGAGTTGCCTGAGTCACGACTTTTATCCTTCAGTTTGTTCGGGTGAGTAAGAAAGCAGATGGGGACGGTTGACGGGTTTTTCAAGCACTGCCTGCCGGTTCCCGGTACTCAGCCGAGGCTTTTGGACACAATCTCGTACACGTCCCGTGAGATTCCAGAGCTGGCCAGAATACGTTCCAGTTCACCTTGCATGCGTTCCTGTCGTTGCTTGTCGAAGCGTTTCCAGCGACTCAGTGCACTGGCCAGGCGGGCGGCCATTTGCGGGTTCATGCGATCCAGCTCCAGAACGCGGTCGGCAAGAAAACGGTAGCCTTCACCGCTGGCGGCATGGAAACGCACCTGATTTCCCTGGCAGAAACGGCCGATCAGTGCGCGCACCTTGTTCGGGTTGGTCATACGAAAGGCAGGGTGTCCGAGTAGTTGCTGAACGCGTTGCAGCGTATCAGGCAGTCGGGAGCCTGCCTGGATGGTGAACCATTTGTCGACGACCTGCGGGTCGTGTTCCCATTGCTGGTAAAAGCGCTCCAGGTAATGATCTCGCTCCGGCCACTTGAACTGACTTAGCGAGGTCAGTGCGGACAGGGTATCTGTCATGTTGGTTGAGGTTTCCAGTTGTGTCAGGCACAGGTTACGTGCCTCACCACGGCGGGTTTCCAGAACACAGGCCAGGCACAGATTTTTCAGTGTGCGCTTGCCCATTTCACCGGCATCGAAGCGGTAGGGCTGGTCATGCTGGTGCAGCCGGTAGGTTGCCTTGAAGGTGTCGTACAGCCGTTCGCCCAGCGTACTGTACACGAACTCCCGGGCCGTATGAATTGCGTCCACGTCGACTACATCGCACTGGTCGGCCAGATAAGATTCCGAGGGCAGGGTGATTGCCTGTGCAACGAGCGCAGGATCCAGTGTTTCGTTCTGCAACGTGGCCCGGACCGCTTCGATAAACTGTTGGTCCAGTAACAACGGGCGATCCGTTTGCACCTTCTCTACCAACGCAAGAATGATTTTGATTGCCAGGGTCTGGCCAGCGTCCCAGCGGTTGAAGGGGTCCGGATCATGGGCGAACAGGAAGGCCAGTTCATCGCTGGAACGTTCCTGTTTGATCTTTACCGGCGCAGAGAAATGACGTAACAACGACAGCACCGGCTTGTTTTTGACCTGGTTGAAGACAAACTGCTGCTCCATTTCACGCAGTTCCAGCATGTGGTGCGTGCCCGGGGATGTTTCCACGTTATCCGGATACAGGGGGATTGCCTGTCCGGACTGGTCGAGCAGTGCCATATCCAGTGGAATATGGAATGCTTCCTTGTGGTCCTGTCCGGGTGTGGGCGGGCAGTGCTGCTGCAGCTGCAGGCGGTACTGTTGCTGCGTCTCATCGTAGACTTCCTGTACCCGGATCTGTGGCGTACCGGCCTGGCTGTACCAGCGTTTGAACTGTTGCAGGTCAATGCCATTGGCATCTTCCATGGCGGCCACGAAATCGTCCGTAGTTACGGCCTGGCCGTCATGGCGCTCGAAGTACAGGTCGGTGCCCTTGCGGAAACCTTTGGAGCCAACCAGGTTACAGATCATGCGTACTACCTCGGCGCCCTTGTTGTAGATGGTCACCGTGTAGAAATTACTGATTTCGATGTAGGCATCCGGACGTACCGGGTGGGCCATGGGGCTGGCGTCCTGGGCAAACTGGTGGCTGCGCAATACATTGACGTCGGTAATACGCTTGACCGGTCTGGAGTTCAGGTCGGCGCTGAATTCCTGGTCACGGAAAACGGTAAAGCCTTCCTTGAGACTGAGCTGAAACCAGTCACGACAGGTCACGCGGTTGCCGGACCAGTTGTGGAAATACTCGTGGCCGATAATGCTCTGGATGTTGTAGTAGTCGGAGTCGGTGGCGGTTTCCGGACTAGCCAGTACGCAGGAGGCATTGAACACGTTCAGTCCCTTGTTTTCCATGGCACCCATGTTGAAGTCGTTGACCGCAACAATCATGTAAACATCCAGGTCATACTCCCGGCCCCAGGTGTCCTCGTCCCATTTCATCGCCTGTTTGAGCGAGGCCAGGGCGTGGTCGCACTTGTCGCGATTTTCGTGCTCTACATAGATTTCCAGCGTTACTTCGCGCCCCGAGCGTGTGGTGAAATGATCCTGCTGACAATGCAGGTCGCCTGCTACCAGTGCAAACAGATAACTGGGCTTGGGAAAGGGGTCTTCCCAGGTAACCCAGTGCCGCTCTTTGTTCAGCTTGCCACGGTTGACCGGGTTCCCGTTGGAAAGCAGCAGCGGGTATCGGGCCTTGTCGGCAACCACGGTCGTGGTGAAACGCGTCATGACATCGGGCCGGTCGGGGAAGTAGCTGATTCTGCGAAACCCTTCCGCTTCGCACTGGGTGCAGAACATGCCACTGGAAACGTACAGGCCTTCGAGCGCAGTATTGTTCTCGGGGTGAATCAGGGTTTCGATTTCAACGGTAGCCCGGTCAGGTACATCGAGCAGAGTCAGGCCGTCGTCATCCAGTTTGTACTGGCTTGCATCCAGTTCCTGCCCGTCGATTTTCAAAGACTTCAGTTCCAGGTCTTGCCCGTGTAGCAGGACGGAGCGGTCACTGGATGAAGTGCCGCTATCGCGTTCCAGGTCCAGTCGGCTGGATACGAGGGTATCCACCGGGTCGAGTTCAAATTTCAGCTCTGCCCGGGTGATCTTGCAGGACGGCACCTGGTAGTCCTTGAGGTAAATGGTTCCGGGTGCGGAAGTTGCTTCGTTGTCTTTGGCGAGTTCGACCATTGCAGCTGGATTCCGGGAAGAGGCGAAAGGCAATAGTACGGCATATTGTAGCCCATTTAATAGCCCGCAATGCCTCGATAGTATCCGCCGGTTCCACGCCTTCGGAGTAGTCCTTGTTGACGCCAGCCGCCGGTGCAGCCTGCACAATGAACAATACCTCTCCCGCTCGGGCGGTACGTCAGTTTTCAGTCGGTAAGTGTCAGAAAATTATATTGTTATTTATTCGTACACTCCACTATACTTTCGCCGGCACTGGTTCATCCCGAATATTTGCGGCAGCGCAACAAGGTTGCAGGCAGAGCGCAGGAGAATCCGGCCAGAGAGAATGGAAGCCTATTTGCGAGGTGGATTTCGGGTCGGCCGGAGTTGCCTTTCCAGGGATGAAATGTCCATGCGACCCCAGGGGCGCCACAGGCCATGACTGCGAAAATCTGCACCTACAGTGAGTTTCATGACCGGTTTCATCTGGCGTTGAATCGCGCCCAGCGCAGCAGGAAACACGTTCTTCTGCTTCAGGTCCGCTTGCGAGCAGAAGCCTCCGATGAGTCGCCCGGGCTGGATGAACGCCTGTCAGCACTCGCCATTCGACGCATTGGAACCTGCCTGCGTTCCAGCGATACGGTTTGTCAGCATGGTAAGCGAGAGCTGGCGATTCTGATGGAGGACGTTCGCGATTCCGCCTTCGTTCCATCGGTAATTGAAAAATTGCATACCACCTTCAGCCATCCGACTCGTACCGGTGACGAAGATGTGTTGCTGTTGCCCAGCTATGGGGCAAGCCTTTATCCGATTGATGGTCATGATACAGATAAACTCTGGCAACGGGCCGCTGAGGCTTTGCAGCTTGCCTGCGAGTCAGAACCAGGTGCCTTTCGGTTTTCTGCGGACGTGGCGAACCATGGGGCGATGCAGCGTTTTGAACTGGGCAAGGATTTGCACGAAGCCTATCAGAACCAGGAATTCAGGATAGTTTATCAGCCGGTGTTCACCGTGGACGGGAAGCGCGTCAGCGCGATTGAAGCGTTTATTCGCTGGGATCATCCCGAACGTGGAGCGTTGCTGCCAGAGGCATTTCTGCACCTGCTGGAAGATACCGGGCTGATTATCCCTGTGGGCGAAAGGGTTCTGCATGAATCCTGTCAGTTTGCCCGCACGCTGCTCGATGATGGGCATGAAGGTATTCGGGTCTGCGTGAATATTTCCGCGCGCCAACTGACGGACCCCGGTTTCCTGCTGGGCGCGCTGAATGCGTTGTACGATGCGCAACTGGATCCTTCGCTACTGCAGCTGGAGTTCTCGGAACAGGCACTGGCCAGCATACCGGATGCGGCCCAGCGCCTGTTACCGGATATCCGCAAGGCCGGAATCCGCGTGGCGGTCGATCATTTTGGCTCGGGTGAATCGTCGCTGGCCGAACTGATCCGGCTGCCCATCAGCCTGATCAAGATCGACCGTCTGCTGGTACAGAAAATTGTCGGTGACCCGGTTTCAAATGCCATTGCCTCGGGCATATTCGCACTTGCGCAGGGTACCGGTATGGACGTTGCCGCTGTCGGGGTCGAGGCAGCTACACAGATCGGTGTGCTGGACGAGATGGGTTGCAAGGAGATCCAGGGTCACTATCTTGCCGATGCGTTCACCGGTACCGAACTGGAACCCTGGTTACCCAACTAGCCCCGAACCATCAGGATCAGAAGGGCGACAAAGCCCGCTACCATCAGTATCGGGATGATGGCGGAACGCCAGTCTTCGGAAGTGCCTTTCGGACCATTCTTCAGCATATTGCTGGCAGCCGGCCATAGTCGGAAGACCATGAAGCCGAGCGCGATGGCGACGGTTATCTGTAGCCAGAGGGGCATAAATGCACGTGAAACAGGACAGGGAGAGCCGGCAGAACCAGGAACCTCCCTGGTTCTGCCGGAACGTATCGTTACCCGGTCAGTCGTTTCCCCCGGAGAACGCGCCGAGCAGATGCAGCATGGCGACGAACATGTTGTAGATATCCAGGTACAATGACACGGTGGCGCGGATGTAGTTGGTCTCACCGCCGTGAATGATGCGGCTGGTGTCGAACAGGATCATGCCGCTCATCAACAGAACGATCGCCGCCGACATGGCCAGCGACAGGGCCGGGATCGCCAGGAAAATGTTGGCGATCATCGCGACCAGTACGACGATCAGTCCGGCGAACAGGAAACCGCCCATGAAACTGAAATCACGTCGTGAGGTAAGCACGTAACCGGACAGTGCCAGGAATACGATACCGGTGCCGCCGAGTGCGGTGCCGACAACCTGGCCCCCGTTGGGCATAGCCAGGTAGTGACTCAGCATCGGACCCAGTCCAAAGCCCAGCAGGCCGGCTACACCGAAGACCACCACGATGCCCATGCTGGAATTCTCTGTGCGTGGCAGAACCAGCCAGATGAGTGCCAGCGCACCCAGTGAACTAACCATAGAGGCTGTCGGTGAGACCGCAACTGTCATGGACAGGCCGGCTGTCAGGGCGCTGAACAGCAGGGTCATGGACAGCAGCATATAGGTGTTGCGTAACACCTTGTTGGTCGACAGCTCCGAGGGCTGTGCTCGAACTACCGTATTGTCCAGTCGATTCATGTTGTCGTATTCCTCATTCAATTAGGGCGATAATCCAGCTGACCAGGCAGCATACCTGCGAGTATAGCTGAATATGCGCTTTGACGGGCATTTCAGCAAGAAGTTCCCGGTATTCACGAAAGGACTTCCGCAAACGGCCTGCTTTCATTATCCTTGGCAGCGATCGTTCCGGAGAGGTGGCTGAGCGGTTGAAAGCACCGGTCTTGAAAACCGGCGAGGTTTAACGACCTTCCAGGGTTCGAACCCCTGCCTCTCCGCCATGTAAAACAATAACTTACAACGCTATTCCATTTCGCCTGGTTACCACAGTTCACGTGAAGTGCTGCTGCACTGTAAGCTTCAGGCCACCCGTTTGATTACGAGTTCCAGCCGGATCTCGTCGTATGGTACAAAGAGGCCATCTACGGATTCTTCCACCAGGCCAAGATCCTTCAGCTGTTTCACATCCCGATAAAGGTTTCCGGCATCTACATCGAGTGCCCGGGCAAACGCCCGCAGTCCGATCGGTCCCATCCGCTGCATTTCCTGGAGGATGCGTAGGCGCCTGGGTGTCAGCACCTTATGCAAAATCTCGAGATCGGAAAACGACAGGAATTCGCCCTGCCGTTTTCCTCTTGTGGCTGACAGAAATCGTTTGTTGGCCATTTTCCGGTCAGCGACTTCAATCGTCAAAATCTTCATCACGGCACACCTCTCAGTGTATCCACCTGTTCCCAGAAGTCATCGAGCAGTTTTTCCAGTGACTCGAATGTGTAGTTCAACTCTTCATCGCCGAGGTGGTAATGGTCGCCCTTGCCTGGTTCGTTATCGAAGCGCATCAAACACCGGCCACCCACCAATAGGCCAGCCGGTACTTGAACGCATGCTCGCTTCCCTGGAGACGATTCGGTACACGCCAGACAACCAGTTCGGCAAAAGCACCCTCACTGAGCACGACACGCTGTCGGAGGAGTTGCTCTGCCTTCATGTTGTCAATTATTACAACACCCCAAGGGGTTGTCAATAGTTACAACATGGTAACCTGCAATTGTTGGCCTTTCCCTCGCCCGCGCATGGAAAATTATCTGCCGCCGCAGCCGGAATCTGAATAAACTTGTCTATACTCTTGTCTATACTTGACCCGTTATCCGTCATTCTGGCGTATGCCGGAATCCGGGGAATCAGCGCATCAGATTCCGGCATTAACCGGGATGACGTATTGCCCAGAGATCCCCTGGGCATCAGACAGCTGGATGGACGCGGGATAAAAAAGGAGTGCCAGGATGGCGGATGCAACGGATAGCTGGAAGGGCGGGTATATTGGCCCTGTAAATGTGGAAGGTTCGGAGACGGCTGCAGCGGGTCTCGATCCGGGCTCGGCGCGGCTGCGGCGGGCAGAGCAGGACTACATACGCGCCTGGCGCAAGGCCAGAGGCGATGCGGAACAGCAGGGGGAGGTCACGAACCTTGCCGGGCTTGCGCTATCCGGTGGTGGTATTCGCTCTGCCACGTTTTCATTGGGTGTAATGCAGGCGTTGGCACACCGTGGCCTGCTGAAACGGTTTGATTATCTTTCCACGGTTTCCGGAGGCGGCTACATCGGTTCGGCGATCACCTGGTTGGTTAGCGCCATGGCGCACAAGGATCATGCGGCGTGTGAAGGGGAGAAAGAGCCGGGCGATGCATTGACATTCGGCCTGGACCAGGAAAATGTTCCGTTCGGTTGTGATGATCCGGATCCGGCCGAGTCGCGTAGTGACAGTGACGCGCAGGGGCGTATGCTCAGGTACCTGCGCCAGCATGGTAACTATCTGTCACCGGGAGCGGGCATCAGCCTGCTGTCTCTGGTCGGGGTGGTGCTACGCGGTACCCTGCTGAATCTGCTGGTGTGGATACCGATTTTCGTGCTGGTGTTCCTGGCTGGTTTCTGGGCTTCCGGACAACTGTCTGGTTTTGTCCCCGGTAATACACCCGCGTTGTCGGGAATAATCTCTGCCATCAAGCCTGATGCGCCTCTCGCTACCGGGACTGATTGTGCCAGGCTCGAGTCGCTGTCCGTCTATGCGCAAGTGGAATGCCGATTACCTGAATTATTGGGTTTCGAATGGCTGCTGTGGGTTGCTGCGGCGACGCTGGGGCTGTTGCTTGTAATTATGGTGTTGTCATCGCTGTTTACCAGGTTTCGTCGCGGTAGCTCAACGAGTGCGCGACAAAAATGGTACAGCCTGCGTCGACATACGGAAAAGACCGTCGCTGCACTGTTGCCGCTGGTCGTGCTGACCCTGATAATCGGGACACTCCCGATGGTAGCGGCCTATTTACACAACTGGCTGGCTGCAGCGGGCCCGGTGGCCATGGTGACCGGTGGTGCAGTTCTGTTGCGCGGCTTTCTCAGGTCCTGCACTCGCGGGGAGGGTGCGCCCGCTGGTGTACTGGTGTCGCTGGCCGCCGCCATGTTTCTGTATGGTGTGTTTCTGGTTTCCTACCAGATTGCCTTTCTTTTTTTCCCGTTTAAACCTGCGCCCACGGTTGCACTGGGTGTTTTGATCCTTGTTCCGCTCGTCACGGGCTGGCTGGTTAACCTGAACTATATATCCATCCATCGCTTTTACCGCGACAGGCTGATGGAGACCTTTATGCCGGATATTTGTGATGCACTACGTAACCGGACCGGCGCGGCATTTGGTGCGGACGGGGCGAGCCTGCAAGAGCTGGGTAAAGTAGACGACCCGCGTGGACCGTACCATATCGTCAATACAAACCTGGTTCTGGTGAACTCCGGGATTAATCTCTACCAGGACCGGGGCGGCGACAACTTCATTCTCTCGCCCCTCTATTGCGGCAGTAATGCAACCGGTTGGAGTCCGACGCCGGACTTTATGGGTGGCAAAATGACCCTGGCGACCGCAATGGCGATTTCGGGAGCGGCAGCCAACCCCAATACCGGCGTAGGGGGCGAGGGGCTGACGCGCAATCTGTTCCTGTCCCTGGTGATGTCGCTGCTGAATCTCAAGCTGGGATATTGGGCCTGTAACCCGGATCCTGACAAGCGTCCGGGCCATTGCCCGAACCATTTCCTGCCGGGAGCGTATTCGTTCGGCAATGCGGTGGGTATGCGTAGGCACGGTTTCAACGAACATCGCTCATTCCTGCAGCTGAGTGATGGTGGACACTTCGAAAATACCGGCGTTTATGAGTTGGTGCGCCGACGTGTAAAGCTGATTGTTGCCTGTGATGGCGGTGCGGATGCCGAGTTCTCGTTCTCGGATTTTCAGACCACGATACGACGTATCGAAGACGATTTCGGTGCCCGGATCAAGGCGGTAGAAGGTGCAACGCCGGATGATATCGTCCCGGTAAAGCAGAAAGGCGCGGTGTATCCCAAAGAGGCAGAATTCGGGGGGCAGGGACACATGGTGGCTACTATCCGCTATGCGGACGGGACTACCGGTACGCTGATCTATTTGAAAACTGCGCTTATCAAGGATGTCAGCTTCAAGGTGAAGGGCTATGCGGCCCAGAATCCCGAGTTCCCGGATCAGAGCACTGCCGACCAGTTCTTTGACGCGGTACAGTTCGAGGCATACCGTGAACTGGGCTACCGCATTGCCGACAAGATGCTGAAGTCTGTGCTCCCCGGTAGCGATAGCAAGGAAGATGCTGAAACTCTGGAAGCCCTGATCAGAGCCTGCTAAAACCAGAAATCGATCAGAACCGGCGCGACCCGGCATTGCTGTTCCCGGTTATCACATGATGCGCAAAAAGAAACGGCCCTGCGAAGGGCCGTTTCTGTTATCACTAATCCCGTCAGCGGGCTATTTTGGTGTTGGGCCCGGCGGTGGCTCCGGAATTTCGAACGTAACCAGCGAAGTTCCGGTTGGAATGGCCCTGCTGCCGGTATCCTCGACGATCAGGTTGCCGGCGTAGTTGCCCGCGACATTGTTCCCCATGAGGTCGATGGCATAGGCGCCATTCCCGGCTTCGGTGAAGCAGCGCAGGCCACAATAGTTGGCGCTGCCGGCCCTCGGGTTGAATGATTTGGAGAAAGAAAATGAATCCGGGTCCAGTCCGGCTACACCGATACCGTTCTGGTTAACCTGCACGAATATGCGGGCGATCACGTTGTTGGCACTGTGCTCAGCGCGGGTCGCGGGCACTACGCTGAGCTGTACTTGCAGGGTATTGGTCAGTGCGGATACGTCATCGGCGATATCCTGAACGTCATCCTGCATATCGTCAATATCGTTTTCAACCCTGTCCAGCTGGTACAGGATTTTTTTGGTCCTCTTGCCGATGCGCCGGTTTTGAGCCTTGATCTCATCAAGGTCCTTCTCGATCGCCTTCCAGGGGCGGCCATTTGGATATCCCTTGCCATTGTGTTTGCGATCCTTATCGTGATCGTCGTCATAATGCTTCGAGTCATAATCTGGTAGTTGGGTCATGTATTCCTTGTCGTACCTGGATTTGGACTTGTTTCTTCCCTTGGCATCGCTGACATCGGAAAAGCCGGTCAGGGCTACCGATAAACAGACAGCCAGTATTGAAAACGTTTGTGTATTCATGGGGTTATTGTCTCCGACATAATGAAATTTGAGTTATAGGGATGGAGCTATAATAGTGCAATCCGCTGAATAGATTCATGCAAGTTTCGTGCAAAAATCGATAAGCTTTTGAAAAGCCGGGTAATGGTTTTGTTTATGGTTTTTCTGGGTTGGTCCGGCGTGGCCGTTTTGTAAAGAAATCGGACGCTTTACCGCACTACAATCAGGTACAGCGCTGAGTGCGTACCGCGTCAGGTAAAGCATGACAATGTGTTGCCAACCTGTTGCTGCCATTGTGTCATAGAAGGAAGTTATTATCGCACCTGAAACTCTTGTTCCATTTTTGAAAAAATAGGTGCTACCTTGTCGATCAACCTGAACATAAGATTATCCATATCTGGTTAAATACTGTCGTATGGGGATCAGGTTGTCGGGGGAATACTGCAACACCACGGAACCGGTGTTGAAAAAGCTCGTTGTGAGCAATAAAAATATACTTTTACAAACGCCACAAGGAATGAGGTTTACAATGATTAAATCTGATATTCGAGTTGTATTGGCAGATCATCAGGAACTGGTGCGCTGCGGCCTGCAACGGATTCTGGACGATATTCCGCTGCTGAGCATGGCCGGCGTGGCTGCAACGGCGGAAGAGGCCGTTCAGCTGGCGCAAGAAAAACGGCCGGATGTCGTTCTGATGGCGATGCATATTCCGGGGGCAGGGTGTCTGGAGGCGATACGCTGCATCACAAGATACCGGCCGTCGACACGGGTCATCGTGGTTGCCGAGCATGTGGATTATCCGTTTCCCGGTCATATGCTGGAAGCCGGGGCCTCCGGTTACCTGACACGGTATTGCACCGTGGAGGAAATCATTGTGGCACTACATGCGGTACATGCCGGCGAACGCTATATCAGCGCCGATGTCGCGCGGCAGATGGCGCTTAGCCTGTTGCCCGGGAAAGATGGCTCGGTGTTCGATCACTTGACCCGACGCGAGCTGCAGATCCTGATCATGGTGGCAGAGGGGCGCCGGGTGCGGGATATTTCAGAGCAACTGTGTCTGAGTCCAAAAACCGTACACACCTACCGCTATCGTCTGCACCACCAGCTGGGTGTCGGCAATGACGTGGAACTGGCCCACGTGGCCATTCGGCACGGTATCGTCGAACACCCGGGAAACCGGCAATTTTCTGATTGATCAAGATTCCTTTTTCCCTGACGCTAGTTAACTACGGATGCATCGTTCAGGGGAAAGGGGAAAAGGTGACTGCTCGTTCTGCCGCACAGATTGTAGATGACCCGGTTGAACTCCTGCTGGTGGACAACCGGCGGCTGGTGCGTGCCGGAATTGAACGGATGCTCGAGGATTCCGGTTATCGGGTAGCCTCCGGCGAGGCCACCAGCTGCGATGATGCGATTCGCCTGATTCGTAACCGGCGGCCACGTATTGTTCTGGTTAACCTGCAAACGTCGTCAATCGATGTGCTGGATGGCGTGCGCAAGATGCTCCGGCAGGTCCCCTCGATCCAGGTGCTGGTGCTGGTTGAGGAAGCCGACCTGATGATGCTGGAACGCTTGCTGCGGGCAGGGGTGTCGGGCTGTGTCTGTAGTCGCTGTTCCATCGATGAGTTACGCACAGCCATTAAGGAAGTGCTCGGCGGGAAATGTTATCTGAGTGATACTCTGGCGGGTAAACTGGCGGAAAGGCGTCTGCCGGACGCCGGGACTTCGATATTCGACTGCCTGAGCCACCGGGAACTGCAGATCCTGCTGTTGCTTGCACAGGGCAAGAAGGCGTCGGTCATTGCCCGGGATCTCTGTCTTGCCCGCAAGACGGTGAACGGGTACCGCAACCGGTTGCTGGAAAAACTGCATGCTGGTACAGATGTTGAACTCATGCATCTGGCAGCTCGCCACGGGCTGATCAGTGTTCCCGGTACCAGGTAGCAATATCCGTAGCTTTATCAGAACGCATTTGCGTCAGTGTCCAGAAGTTTGAAACAATTCCGGGAATCGCCTTTCGGAGGTGATAGCATGCGGACTTCAGACCCAGGCAGAGGCGGCGAACAGGAAACACGATGATCGAGTCACCCCGCATCCACGCTCCCGCGCTGCCGGAGGCCCTGGAATGGTTCAACACTGACCAGCCCCTGACCCTGGAAGGTTTGCGTGGCAAAGTGGTTCTGCTGGATTTCTGGACCTATTGCTGCGTCAATTGCATGCACGTGCTGCCGGACCTGCAGTACCTCGAATCAAAATACCCTGACACGCTGGCCGTTATCGGCATTCACTCACCCAAGTTTGCCAACGAACGAGTTGATGCGCAGTTGCAAAAAGCCATCAATCGTCACCACATACAGCATCCGGTAGCGAACGACCCGGAATTCAAACTGTGGCGCGCCTACGGCATCAAGGCATGGCCTTCCATCATCTTCCTCGATCCGGAAGGTTACGTGGTCGGGGTGCTGCGCGGCGAAGGGCGGAGGCAGCAACTCGATGAGTTAATCAGCAAGCAGATCGAGACAGCGGAACAGAAGGGTGTGCTGAGACCATCGCCCATGTCGGTGAAATCCGCCCCGGAACCCGCCTCGATGCTCCGTTTCCCAGGCAAGGTGGTAGCCACTCGCAGTTACCTGTATATCGCAGACAGTGGTCACAACCGGGTGCTCGAGACCCACCACGACGGGAAAGTACGGCGTGTATTCGGTAGCGGTGCGGCGGGTATGCTGGATGGCAAGGAGTCCGCAGCGCTATTCGACAATCCACAGGGTATGGTAGTGGTCGGTGATTTTCTGTACATCGCTGACACCGGTAACCACGCCATTCGTCGCCTGCATCTGAAGTCCGGCGATGTCATGACGATCGCAGGTACCGGCCGACAGGGGCGTTACAGCGGTGACAACTACCGCGACCCGCTGGAGGCCGAACTGAATTCCCCCTGGGATCTTGCGTACCACGAAAGCAATCTCTACATTGCCATGGCCGGTCAGCACCAGATCTGGCGCATGAACCTGAATCACCTGCGCATTGATCGTTACGCGGGTCTGGGCCGCGAGGACATTATCGATGGACCTGTGGAGCGTGCCAGCTTTGCACAACCATCCGGGATTGCGGTGCATGGTCACAATCTGTATATCGCCGATGCGGAAACCTCTGCCATCCGCAACATCCGGCTGAAGCACGATGTGGTGAGTACCCTGGTCGGCAAGGGCCTGTTCGATTACGGTGATCGCGAGGGCATTGGCATGAAGGCTCGTTTGCAGCATCCACTGGGGGTTGCCGTCGACCCGGAGCGGAATGCATTGTGGGTTGCCGATACATTCAATTCCAGAATCAAGCGTATCGACCTCCGAACCAGTGAAGTTACCAGGTTTGCCTTCAACCTGCCACTGGATGAACCGGGTGGTCTGAACCTCTACCGCAACAAGCTTTTCATCGCCAATACCAACGCACACCAGATCGTTGCGCTGGACCTGCAATCGAGGATGTCCGAAGTGGTAAACGTCCGTGAGTAGGGTGCAGCCGGTATTCGACGCCGGTTGCAGGCAGTGCGAACGTCTGAGTGATTTTCTGGACGAAGTCTCCGGCCGATATCCTGAATACTTCGCTGCTCCGGTTCCTCCTTTTGGTGATCCGCGGGCTCGCTTGCTGATTGTCGGTCTTGCGCCAGGCATGCATGGTGCGAATCGTACCGGCCGACCGTTCACAGGTGATCACGCCGGCATCCTGTTGTACCGAACCCTGCACGAGTCTGGTTTTGCCAGCCGCCCGGTGTCAGAAGCGGCGGACGATGGCCTGATCCTGGAAGATTGCCGCATCACCAACGCCGTAAAGTGCCTGCCACCGCAGAACAAGCCGTTGACCGGGGAAGTGCGTGCCTGTAACCCTTTTCTGGCCGCCGAACTGGAAACCATGGCGCCTGGCAGCGTGATCCTGGCCCTCGGCAAAATCGCCCATGACTCTGTATTACGCGCCTCGGGCGTAAAGCTTTCCGCGTATCGTTTCGGGCACGCGGCCGAGTATGAGTTGAACGGGCGCGTACTGCTGGATTCCTACCACTGTAGCCGTTACAACACCCAGACCCGACGGCTGACCGAGAAGATGTTCCAGGATATTTTTACAAGAGTGCGGGCCATCCTCGGAACCTCCTGAACGATGCCGGAAGCACCTGCAGGAAGCAACTTCGATGCAAAGGGGTTTTTGCGCACCCTGACCGGCCGGCCGGGTGTATATCGCATGCTCGACGAGCACGAGCATATCCTGTATGTCGGCAAGGCGCGCAATCTGAAAAAACGCGTGTCCAGCTACTTTCGCAATAGTGGTCTGGCGCCGAAGACACATGCCCTGATGCGTCAGGTGCACAGCGTCGAGGTCACGGTAACCCATACCGAGGCGGAGGCGCTGATTCTTGAAAACAATCTCATCAAGACCCACAAGCCGCGCTACAACATTCTGTTGCGGGATGACAAGAGTTATCCCTGGATCTACCTCGGTAGCGAGCATGAGTATCCGCGTTTGTCGCTGCACCGCGGTGCTCGCAAGGGGAAAGGGCGCTATTTCGGTCCTTACCCGAATGCTGGTGCGGCGCGCGAAAGCCTGCACCTGTTGCAGAAAATGTTCCGGGTTCGCCAGTGCGAAGACAGCTTCTTCAGTAATCGTAGCCGGGCGTGTCTGCAGTACCAGATCGATCGATGTGCCGCGCCCTGCGTCGCACTGATCAGCCCGCAGGACTATGCCCGGGATGTACGCCACACAGTGCTGTTCCTGGAGGGCAAAAGCAGTCGTCTCAAGGACGAACTGGTACAACGTATGGAAGCGGCAGCGTTGCAGCAGGAGTACGAACAAGCTGCCGTATACCGCGACCAGATTGCCAGCCTGAGCCGGGTGCAGGAGCGTCAGTATGTGAGCGGCGAATCCGGCGACCTGGACATTGTGGCAGCGGTGGTATCGGCCGGCGTCGCCTGTGTACAGGTGTTTTTTATCCGCAACGGTGTAAATCTTGGCAACAAGCATTTCTTTCCACGCATTCCGGCGGATAGCAGTCTGGAAGATGTGCTGTCCGCTTTCGTCGCGCAGTATTACCTGTCTCGATCCGCGCCGGCCGCGTTGCTGCTGAATGCCGAAATCGAGGATGCCGATCTGTTGTCAGAAGCACTGGCTGCACGGGCCGGCCATAAGGTGCGTTTGCTGCACCGGGTGCGGAGCGAAAAGGCGCGCTGGCTCAAAATGGGCGTAGCCAACGCCGAGCAGGCACTGGCGGCGCGCCTGGGCAGTCAGGCCGGTGTGCAGGCACGACTGGAGGCACTGCGCCGGGAACTGCGACTGGAAGAACCGCCGGCGCGTATCGAATGTTTTGATATCAGTCACACCCAGGGTGAGGGAACGGTCGCATCCTGTGTAGTATTTGATCGAGAGGGTGCACGAAAATCAGATTACCGGCGCTTCAATATTCGTGATGTGACCCCTGGCGATGACTATGCTGCCATGGAGCAGGCCTTGCTCAGACGGTATACACGCCTTAAAAAAGAAGACAGCCGCTTGCCGGATATCGTCCTGATCGATGGCGGCAAGGGCCAGGTGGGCGTGGCCGAACGCGTGATGGAGGAACTGCAGGTTAGCGAAATGCTGATTGTCGGCGTTTCCAAGGGTCCGGAGCGCAAGGCAGGCATGGAAATTCTTCATATTCCCGCCCAGGACAGACAGCTCGACCTGGATGCAACATCGCCGGCGTTACACCTGATTCAACAGATTCGCGACGAAGCCCATCGTTTTGCCATTACCGGACATCGCCTGCGCCGGGCGAGGGCGCGCAAGATTTCACCCCTGGAGGGCATACCCGGTGTCGGGCCGCGGCGGCGCCAGCAGTTGCTCAGGCAACTCGGCGGTCTGCAGGAGGTTGCGCGGGCCGGCGTGGAAGATCTTTGCAAGGTACCGGGCATCAGTCCTGCACTGGCACAGCAGATTTATGATACCTTTCACGGAGAATAATCAGGGATCACCGTTCCATGCGCTGGACCATACCCAATATACTGACCATGCTGCGGATCGCGCTGATCCCGGTATTCATGGTGGTGTTTTACCTGCCGGTTCACTGGAGCAACGTGGCGGTGACGGCTCTGTTTGGTCTGGCGGCGCTAACCGACTGGTTCGACGGCTACCTGGCGCGTCGCCTGAAGCAGGTGTCGCCATTCGGGGCCTTCCTGGATCCGGTGGCCGACAAGCTGATTGTGGCCGTGGCGCTGGTTATGCTGGTGCAGAATAATCCGACTTTCCTGTTTGTCGTCCCTGCGGCCATCATCATCGGTCGGGAAATCGCCATATCGGCTCTGCGCGAGTGGATGGCGGAAATCGGCGAGCGCGCCCAGGTCGCGGTTTCCGTGATCGGCAAGATCAAGACCGTCGCACAAATGACCGCGCTGGCACTGTTGTTATACCGGGAACCCCTGTGGAGCGTGCCCACCCATGACATCGGCATGGTGCTGCTGTATGTCGCTGCCATCCTTACCCTGTGGTCCATGGTAATCTATCTGCGTGCTGCCTGGCCGCTGTTATCGGCGAGTGATAAAACCTGATCGGAAACGCGCAGTTGACAGCAGGCTGCAACACCCTACAATATGCGCTCTTGTGACGTGCGGGAATAGCTCAGCTGGTAGAGCACAACCTTGCCAAGGTTGGGGTCGCGAGTTCGAATCTCGTTTCCCGCTCCAAATAATTTGGAAGAAATTCCTTTGAAGACAGCCGCTTTTAGCGGCTTTTTTCGTTGCAAAACGGCGACCCGGAAGGCCGCCGCAGGTTGAGTTTATTGTGCCTGAGCAGTTTGTCTGCTGGTTCTGCGTCGTGCAACACCGACCAGACCTATCAAGCCGGAGCCGAATAACCAGACTGCAGCGGGTACCGGCACCGAGCTTATATATGCATTGCGTATATAGAAGTTGGACTCCTTGCCAGGCGTTGAGGTCATGAATTCGATCATGCCCGAAGTGCCATCAAGGGCCAACTCGACTACACCAAGATTATTTGTGGTGGCCGTCATCCAGTCGGTTGAACCATAGCGGTACAGAAAATCCGACACACCAAAATCGTAGTGCTGGTCATCGCCCATCTCCAGCATCACGCCGGCAATGTTCTGTCCGAAATTCCAGACAAGGCGTTCTTCGTCACTGACGTTGTCATCGGAAGATACCTTGCACTCGGTATCTTCATCCAGTTTCGTACATACTCCCATGCCGCCGGTAATACGGTGGTAGGCACCATCCATATATACGTTGCTGTCTACGCCTGAAGCGGTTTCGAACGCAGTTGCGGTCAGGGTCAAGCCGTCCGAAGTCATGCCGAACGGACTACTGTTTTCGAAGCCCTGCTCACCGTACATACTCGTCCAGTCCTGAAAATCAAAATAGGCAGCACTGGCCATCATCGGTGTAGCAAGTGCTACAGACAGTACTGAACGCGTCGTTATTTTCTTCATCATCATGTTTCCCCCTGTGAATCTCAATCAAGATTCCAAAATTGATCAAAAGCTCCTGCGCATGGCGCAGAAAACACTCAACTGTGTAAGTGAACGGTAAGCAACTTACAGGCCATGTAATATTAGTTATGTATTTCAGTATGATGCGTTCGTTTGTAGGCGGACGGCTACAAAATAAGTGTAAACAAAATAGACAGTCGTCTAGCAATACTTACAGTTCCGGGGGGGAACTGTCCCAGGTAACGCTGAACGTCTGTCTATAGGAGTCAGAATGCTCGCGTTCGGTTCCGGCGAGCTGAAGAACGTGGATGTCAGGATAACGAGGTTGGCGAGATCGACCCTGCGCTTGTTATCGAAAGCCGCGTTACAGTGGTTACCGTAGCTGTCGCAGTTTGCCTGCCAGTGGTAAAGTTTCCTCCATGGATAGACGATTTTTCAGGGCTGGCTTCTCGATTGCGTGCGTCGTGACCGTCACAGCGGTTGGCGCCGACCCGGTAGCGTCGCGCGACCGGCTGATCGAAAGCATCCGGTCCACCCATGCCACGCTGGTCGATGCGCAACAGAACCTGTCCACGTTGCAGCGTCAGGGTGCGCTCGGGGCGCGTGAAGCCGCAGATTACCAGGCCTGGATACAGCAGATGCGCACCGGGCTGGATCAGGATTGCCAACAGCTGATTCGCAGTACAGATGCGCCGCCACCGGATGATTTGCCCTGTGATGGCGGAATCCTGCCCGGGGCTGGCGCCGCAGATATTGATACCTCTGGTGAGCGCACTCTGGAAGAGCGTACCGCCGAACTGGATGCCAGTCTGGGTCGTTCGCTGGGAGAATTCGACGACCTGCTGTTGCGTGAGCAGGAGCGGGTCAAGGCGAGTAAACCGGACGCCGGTGATGGAGGTGGCAGCAGCAGTGGCGGCGGTGGTATGGCCTCTGCTGCTGGTGATGACGGCGCGGAACAGACCGGTGCTGAAGGCGGGCAGCAGACGTCATCGCGCGATACAGACCGGGGTCGACCGGGCCGTTCCGGTCCGTCATCGGCTCCACCGGACACACCCGACGGTAGCGATGATGATGTGGTCGCACGTCAGTTGCGCGAAGCCGCCGAAAAGGAAACCGATCCGGAGCTGAAAAAGAAACTCTGGGAAGAATACCGCAAGTACAAGCAGGGCATTCAGTGAGCCGGGGTGTGCGGGTACTGTTCGTCACCCTCGTGCTGGGCGTGTTGTCTGGCTGCGCTGCGGTTACGCATCACCAGAATGTTGACAAAGGCCAGGTACTGGAGCGGGCACAGGTCGAGATCGCAGAGGAACAGTTGCTGGATGTATGGATTGGTCTGTTTGACCCTGGCAAGCTTCCGGAAAACGAAAACAAGGCGCGTGGCCTGTCGATGGAAATCCGCAAGGCAGAGGCACGTTACATGCCGGTTCAACTGCGCAATATTATGGAGAAGACCGGCTACTGGGGTGCAGTTCGCGTGGTGCCGGCAGAAACCGAGGGTGGTGAGTTGCTGGTCAACGGCACCATCCTGCGCTCCGACGGTGAACACCTGGAACTGGAAATCAAGGCCTTCGATGCAACCGGCGAGCAATGGTTCAGCAAAGTCTACGAGTACCAGCTGGAAGCCGAAGACTATAATGGCCGAAGTGCGGCCGATCCCGAACTGTTCAGGCCACTGTACAGTGCCATTGCCAACGACCTCGCTACCTACCGGGCAAAGCTGACAGCGGCCGAGCTGCGCAATATCCGCCGCGTTGCGGAAATACGCTTCGCAGCGGATATGGCACCCGATGCCTTTGCCGGATACCTGCAGGAAGACCGCAAGGGACATTATTCATTACTGCACCTGCCCGCAGAAGATGATCCCATGTACCGGCGCGTGCTGGCGATACGCGAACGTGACTTTCTGTTGATCGATACCCTGAACGGCCACTTCGACAATTTCTATGCGGAGCTGGACGAACCCTATTTCGAGTGGCGCAAGGCACGCAGTGCCGAGTCGGCCGAGCTGCGCAAGCTCAAGCGCGAGGCGAATACACGCAAGGCGTTGGGCGTTGCCGCCATTCTGGGGGCGATTGCCATCGAAGCGCTGGGTGGTAACAGTACCAGTCGTTCCACCGGCACGTTGCGTAACATGATGGTGCTCGGCGGTGCCTACGTGATCAAGACGGGCTTTGATAAGTCGGCACAGACCGGCATCTATAGTGATGCCATCGAGGAACTGGGGGAGTCTTTCTCGACCGAGGCCAGGCCAATCGTCGTGAATGTGGACGGCGAGACTCACGAGCTGACCGGTTCGGCCGAGGTTCAGTATGCCCGCTGGCGTGATTTGTTGCGTCAGATTCACTCTTCCGAGACCGGTTTGCCCGCGTCAGCCACGGATCTGACCGGAAGCAGGAGCGCCACCAGCGATCATGGTTTCTGAAGTGCCGCCCGAACCCGCGCTAGAGGCTCCGGTACCCACGCCACCAGGACTATCAACGCCGGCTCGGGCAGCCGCCGAGAACCGGGGACGCAATGATCACACAGCGCGACTCGTCTGGGCTCTGCTCGGCATCGTGCTGGTGCTGGCCCTGTTCGTGGTCTTCATCCTTCCCTACATGGCGACCAGTCGTTCCGATTCCCCTCCGGTGGTTCAGGTGCCAGTAACGCCGGCAGCGGTTGTGGCTGATAACAGTGTCGCCCGTAACGATGCGCAGCAGGCGCTGCAAACCTACCTGCGCCTGCGATCCCGGCCACCGCTGGACCGTGCAGCACAGTGGGGTGAGCCGCAGTGGAGTGCATCCCTTCAGGCCGCAACCGAAGGTGACCGGTTACTCGGGCGGGGACAGTACCCGCAGGCCAGACAGGCCTACCTGCAGGCCGGTGGTCTGTTGCAGGAACTGCAGCAGAACCGTCCACAACGCTTCGCTGCCTTTGTGGTCGAGGCGGATGCATTGCTGGCTCAAAATCAGGCCCAGGCTGCGAGTGAACAATACGGACTGGCCCTGCTTATGGAACCCGGTCACGTCGAAGCACAGAGGGGACTGGATCGGGCGCAGGTCCGTGATCAGGTCCTGGAGCATATGCATGCCGGTGAACAGGCTGAAACCGATGGGCGAATGGACGCGGCCGCCAGCGAATACCGCGCAGCGATTGCCCTGGATGCCGACTGGCAACCCGCATTCGATGCACTGGAAAAAGTGGAGGCGCAGCAGGCCGAAACACGGTTTACACAGGCGCTGGACCAGGCGCTCGCAAGTCTCGATGCCGGTCGTCCGGGGGAGGCCGGGGAAGCATTGCGACGTGCGGCACAGATTCATCCCGATGCGCCCGTGATCGCAGATCTGCGCAAGCGCCTTGCGACGGCTGGCAAACAGGCAAGCCTGGCGAGCCTGCGTAAAAAGTCACAGCAGTATGTTAATGCAGAGGACTGGCCGGCGGCGGCGAAACTCTATCGTAAAGCGCTGGCCATCGAACCGCGGAACAGTTTCGCCAGTGCCGGGCTGGTGCAGGCGCAGGATCGTACACGCCTGCACCAGCAACTGGATCACTACCTGGCCGATCCCTTGCGCGTCTACTCGGCGCAGCCACTGGCCAATGCCGAGCGATTACTGGCTAATAACACCGGCGTGCCGGCCAGCGAGCCGAAGCTGCGCAACAAGATCGCGAAGCTCCAGGCGCTGGTGCAATCGGCCAAACAGCCGCTTGAAGTCGTGTTGCACTCGGATGGCCAGACTGCGGTGACGATCTATCATCTGCGCCGGCTGGGTGCTTTTACCGAAGAACGCCTGTCACTATTGCCCGGGAAATATACGGTGGTTGGAAGCCGCTCAGGTTATCGGGACGTCCGACAGGTGTTCACGGTCCTGCCGGGTAAACCGGTCCCCGTCGTGAGCATACGCTGCGAGGAACCGCTGTGAGTCGGGTGTATTTCATTCAGGATGCGCAGGGTGAACGACGCATCAGTGGAACGGCCTTTCCGCTGCATGTCGGCGGCGCGGGGCAGGGTGGTGTGGTGCTCCCGGAGGCCGCAGAATCTGATTTGTTGGCATTGCTGGCGCTGGCGGATGGATATGCCTACGTGCAACCCGTGGACGATGCACCCCCGCTGTTTCTCAATCACGAATTATTGTCGGCTTCCACCTGGCTGAAGTCGGGTGACCGGTTGCAGATCGGTGAACATATCCTGACCTGGACCGTTAAAGGTGACCAGGTGTTCATCCGCGTATCCTGCGAAGATCAGTCCATCACCCCGGCACCGCCTGCAGATCCTCCGCCCCACAGGATGCCATCCCGGGGGTTACCGGTGACACCGCGCAAGGCGGCCACGCGCGGAGGGCGACCTTTGCGCCGCATATTGATCGTGCTGTTCACGTTTCTGATGCTGGCACTGGTGTTGCTGCTGCTTGCCGTGCCGGTCGGTGTCCAGGTGACGCCGGCACCGGAATTTGTCGAGCTGCAGGGGTTTCCTCCACCGGTTTCCTTCGGTGAGCGCAGGCTGGTGCTGCCCGGGCGCTATTACGTGCGGGCGAGCCTGCAAGGCTACCAGCCACTCGATGAAACGGTAGACGTTACAAGGCAGGGTCCGCATGAGTTCAATTTTACGCTGCAGGAACTTCCCGGCGAGGTGACGATTAACCCTGAGCCGCTCGCAGAGCTGCGTCTGTGGGTCGATGAGCAGCCGGTCGAGCTGACGCCGGCGGGTGTGGCGCAGATCCAGCGGGGTAGCCATCGCTTGCGATTCGAGACGGAACGTTATCTGCCCGTTGACATGCAGTTCGAAGTTGACGGGCTGGGTCAGTCGCAAACCATCTCGTTCCAGCTGCAACCGGCCTGGGCACAGGTTTTCCTGAGCAGTCAGCCGACCGGTGCACAGGTCAGCGTGGATGATCACGTAGTGGGTGTCACACCGTTACAGACCGATATCCTGCAGGGAGCCCACCGGATACAGCTGGAGCTGAATGGCTACAAAGCTGTACAGGTTCAAAAGGAATTTCAGGCCGGGCAAAATGTTCGTCTCGATGAATTTGTACTGCAGGCGAATGATGGGGAGTTGCTTCTGAGCAGCACGCCAGAGGGGGCAACGGTGACGGTAGACAACCGCTATTATGGAACTACGCCGGTCAGTCTGCAGCTGGCGTCCGGCATCGAACACAGTATCCGCCTCAGCCGTTCCGGTTATTTGCAGAGTCGTGAGCAGCTAACCCTGAAAGCGGATGAGAGCCGCGCGCTCGAGATGAAGCTGGCACCGCAATATGGAACCGTATTTCTGTCCACCGTACCCGCCGATGCCAGTGTTCTCGTTGATGGCACGCCGTCGGCTTCCGGGCCGCGTTTGCGCCTGACGATACGTTCCCACCGCGTGGTGGTCAGTAAACCGGGCTATGTGACGAAGAAGGTAAACGTGATACCGGAAGCAGGTGTCAGCAAGACGCTGAAGATAGTGCTGGATAAAAAGGGTAGCCGTCCACCTTCAGAAGGTACCGCTACATCATCGAACGCGTTGCCGGCGACGCGTAGCACGTCAACGGGCGAGATGCTGCGCCTGGTGCAACCCGCTGGAGTGCTCGCCATGGGGGCCTCGCGGCGTGAAGCCGGCCGGCGTGCCAATGAGAGTCGCCGCAAGGTACAGCTTGACCGGCCTTTCTATCTGTCTACACACGAAGTCAGCAATGCATCTTTTCGTCGCTTTCGGGCTTCGCATAATTCCGGTAGCCTGGATGGCGCAACCTTGAACGCCGATCGTCAGCCGGTTGTAAAGGTCAGCTGGGACGATGCTGTACGTTACTGCAACTGGCTCAGCAAGCAGGATGGCCTGCCGCAGGCCTATGTGGAAAAGAACGGGCAGATGCAATTGTTGCAGCCGGTTAACACCGGGTATCGCTTGCCGACTGAAGCAGAATGGGCCTACGTAGCACGTCGGCTGGGGCGTCAGAGCGAGTCACGCTATCCATGGAGTGGCAACTACCCGCCGGGCAGCGTGGTCGGCAACTATGCCGGCGGCCACATTGCCGATACGCTCACTGACGTGGTTCCCGGCTACGATGATGGCTACCGTGGAACAGCACCGGTGGGCAGCTTCGCTGAGTGGCCCACGGGGTTTTTCGATCTGGGCGGCAATGTTGCGGAATGGGTCAATGATTACTACACAGTCTACCCGGGCGAGGCCGATCGACTGGTCCGTGATCCGTCTGGTCCGGTGAGCGGAGAGCACCACGTCGTGCGTGGCGCCGGATGGCGTCATGGTAATATCACCGAATTGCGCCTCAGCTACCGTGACTACAGCAAAAAACCGCGTTACGATCTTGGCTTCCGCATAGCAAGATATGCCCGATGAGCCCCGGCCACTACGGTTTTCTGATGAAGAAGTTCCTGATATTGACTGCAATCATTATTTTCCCGCTCCTGGCAACCGACCTGTTTGCCCTCAAGGCACCGCAACCCGGGTCTTCGAATCCGGAGTCGGCAGTGAAGCCGGCGCCGGCAGAACAACGTTTGGGTCCGGATAAAAAATCCGTTACTCCCGCCCCCCGCTTCACGCCGCGCGACAAGGTTCGTGCTGACGATGCGGTCTCCTTTCCGGTAGATATCTGAGACTATGAAAAAATCATTCCCCGGCGAATTTGTATTCCAGGTGTTCTCGTTACTGATTGCGTTCATCCTGGTGCATGCGTTGTATGTCACCCTGATCCGTCCTTCAGCGGATGCCTTCCTGCAACAGGAGCGGGCGTTGCAGCAGGCCGATCCTTCCTATATCGCGAAAGATTCTTTCGTCGTGGTGATTAAGGATTACGAACAGGAAGCCTGTTTTATTCTCATGCTGTGGGCCCTGTCAATACTGGCTTACAAGGGCGTCGCTGTCTGGCGCCAGCAGAAACTGCTGGACCAGGACTTGCTGCAGTTGCCTGACAGTATGCCCATTGCTACCGAGGATACCCGCACGCTGGCTGAACGACTGCAACAACTTCCGGACGATGAACAGGGCTATCTGCTGCCGCGTGCCCTGCGTACTGCCATCGAACGCTTCAGTGCTACCGGCAATGTGCAAAGTGTGTCGACCGCGGTGCGTGATGTATGCAGTTCCGAGGGTGAGAGGCTCGAATCCGAGTTATCCATCATTCGCTATATTGCTTGGGCAATCCCCTCGGTCGGCTTTATTGGCACGGTACGGGGGATCGGCAACGCCCTTGGGCAGGCACACCGGGCCGTGGAAGGTGACATAACCGGGGTTACCGAAAATCTGGGGGTCGCATTCAACTCCACCTTTATTGCCCTGGTTATCAGTATCGTGCTCATGTTCTTTATCCATCAGCTGCAATTGCAGCAGGAACGACTGGTGCTGGACAGTGAACGGTACAGCGACCACTGGTTCGTGAGGAAACTCCGGCCCTGATAAAATGAAACGCCGCTCCGTCTCGCCTTTCTCGCTGTCTTTCCTCGACATTATGTTCTGCGGCTTCGGCGCTGTCGTACTACTGGTGCTGATACTCAACCACGATACCGTGCAGGCGCGCAACGAAGTGTTTTCCGACCTGCGCGCCGAGGTCGTGCGGCTGGAGAACGAGGTTATTGTCGGGCGGGAGAACCTGGTTCTGGCACGCAACAGCCTGCAATCGAGCCAACAGAAACTGGTCACCATGCAGGGTGAGGCGGAGCGTGTATTGCAGTCAAAAATCAGCATAGAAGCAAGCATTACACAGCTGGAAAAGGACACCTCGGCCAATCGTGAGCACGTCAACCGCCTTAAGTCGGACCTCAGGGAACTCGACAGCAAGGCACAGGATGCCAGGGCGAAGAAGGATGCCAGTAAGGATAGTGGTACGAAGGTACACGCCTTTGCCGGTGATGGTGACCGCCAGTACCTGACCGGCCTGAAACTTGGCGGAAAACGCACTCTGATCCTGGTGGATGCATCGGCCAGCATGCTGGACGCAACCCTGGTAAATATCATCCGGCTGCGCAATATGGGCGAGGCGCAGAAACGCAGCGCGCCCAAGTGGAAACGCACTCTGGCGGTGGCCGAATGGCTAATCAGTAATATACCGGTCAGCGCCCGTTTTCAGGTTTATACATTCAACACCGGCGCCAGACCGGTGTTGGCAAACACTGCAGGGAAATGGTTGCCGGCCGGCGATGCCAAACAGGTGGCCGGTGTCATTACAGGCTTGCGCGATACCATCCCCGGTGATGGCACCAGTCTTTGGCACGCTTTTTCGGTCGCTCGAAAATTTACCCCGCGCCCGGACAATATCCTGTTGATCACCGATAGCCTGCCTACGCAGGGCAGGAAGAAACCATCGAATACCACCGTAAGCAGTGCCGATCGGGTCAAGCTGTTCAGCGCCGCGATCAAGGTGCTGCCGTCCGGTGTGCCGGTGAATACCATTCTCATGCCAATGGAAGGGGATGCCTGGGCAGCCGCTTCTTTCTGGAGACTGGCGGTGGATACCCGGGGTTCTTTTCTGACACCGGCGAGGGACTGGCCGTGAGGAAGGAGCGGCGTGGTATCGAGATCTTCAACCTGTCTTTTCTGGATGTAGTGTCCTGCGGTTTCGGTGCCATTATCCTGCTACTGGTTATCGTCAAGGTCAGCGAACCACGGGTGATCGAACGTTTGTCAGTGGATCTTTCCGGTAGTGTGCAGAAGCTTGAAGACGAGCTGTACGCCATTCGTGGTGAAACTACCGTTCTGAATCGTGATCTGACTGAAAAGCAGCAACAGTTGTCGGACAGACGGGAGCGGCTGGCCAGACTGCGTGGTGATCTGTCTGAAGTCCGTGGCGAGTACCAGCGGGTAAAAACCGATCGTGCTGCGCAACTGGCTATAGAGGGCCAGTTGCAGAGTGCCCGGCAGAAACTGACCGAGGAAATGCGGCGTCTGCTGGGCGCTCAGTACAGGGCTCCGTCCAGCGACAGCATTATCGGTGGGGTCCCGGTAGACAGCGAATACATCATATTCATCATCGATACTTCGGGTTCCATGACTTCCTACGCCTGGTCCATGGTGCAGAAAAAGATTGCAGAAGTGCTGCGGGTTTACCCGGCTGTCAAAGGTATACAGGTCATGAATGACATGGGGGATTTCATGTTCTCGGGTTACAAGGGCAAGTGGATACCGGACACGCCGGCTCGCCGCAAGGCTATCCTGTCGCGTCTGGCGAGCTGGCAGCCGTTCTCCAACTCCAGCCCCGTGGAGGGTATCGAGGCCGCCATCCGGCGTTTTTACGCAAAGGACAAGAATATCAGCCTGTACGTGTTCGGCGACGACTTCTCCCACGGTTCCATCCAGCAGGTGGTGGATACGGTCGACAAGCTGAATCGCGGCGATCGCTCCGGTAAACGCCGTGTGCGCATCCACGCCATGGGTTTCCCGGTCCTGTTCATCTACGGGCAGGGCATGACCGAAAATGCCGTGCGTTTCGCCGCCCTGATGCGCAAGCTCGCCGAGGATAACAACGGCAGCTTCGTCGGCCTCAATGCCGTACAGCCGTAGTTCCGCCCGGTTCCCGATTGCGGCACTTCCCGAGCTCGCCTATAATGCGTCGGCCTATCGCACTGGCTGGGTGGCAGAGTGGCTATGCAGCGGATTGCAAATCCGTGGACCTCGGTTCGACTCCGGGCCCAGCCTCCAATTAAAACAATGGGTTAGCTGACCAGGGTCGCAATCGTGGCCGTTCGTGCTGCTGACCTGTCTTCTGACTGCCAATAACAGTGTATCTTGTGGCGCCGATCAGCCCGGGTGGCGAAACTGGTAGACGCAAGGGACTTAAAATCCCTCGGAGGAAACTCCGTGCCGGTTCGATTCCGGCCCCGGGCACCATTTCTTATAAAGGGAATTTCTGATTTTCTGCATGGTTGCGCTGTTCCATAAACCGAAGCCTTGGGCCAATTGTGGGCCATTGCGATAAGGAAGAAGATGGCTGACAGAGCACGTTCTAAGAGTTTGACCCAGAACCGCGTGATGGTGCTGTCCTATGGGTAAATACGACATTGGTGGTATGCAGGGCCGTTTCCAGCCAGGTTCAAATGATCAGGTGCTGGAAAACAAGCTGGGTGTTACTGACCCGGCTGAGCGGGATGAAGCCGAACTGGTTTTGCTGGAAATGATCTATGACGACGTGCTCTTGCACAATTTTCCGAGTGGTCAGATCAAGGTTGCAGACCTGAAGAAATGGCACTATCGCTGGCTGGGTAACCTGTATGAATGGGCAGGTGAAGAACGCTCGGTGAATTTGAGTAAGGGTGACTTTCATTTTGCCACTGCTGCGCAGATTCCCCAACTGCTGGAAAAGTTTGAACAGGAATATCTGTACCGCTACACACCTTGTAGTAACTATGACGATCGGCAGTTGGTTGAGGCGGTTGCCATTGTGCATGTGGAGTTAATTCTGATTCATCCTTTTCGTGACGGTAATGGCCGGATATCACGTCTGTTGACGGATGTTATGATGGCGCAGGCAGGGTATCTGACACTGGACTACAGTTGCTGGGATCAGAACAAGGGTGATTATTTTGCGGCGATCAGGCAGGGGCTGGAAATGAACTACGCCCCCATGATGGAATGGGTTGCGCGGGCGATGAGGGCTGAGTGATCAGTTAGCCAGTTTCAAATGCTGGAACTTGCTGGATCGCGCTTTTAAAAGCGCTTCAAGGGTTTTGACCGATGCGCCGGTTTCAATGGCTGTGGAGCTGGCGACCGCGCGTTGAATACGTTGCCGTTGCACAGCTTTTGAGGATTGTTGACGCTTCATGACGAGACGTAGTCCGTATAATTGACTGTGTGAATTATAACAGACTTCGAGCGGAAACAGGTGCGCGTGCAAGCACGGTTAGTTACTACTATTTCTCCAGACACGCTCCGTTTCGGCATCACGCTGGGGAATTGTACCCCAGTTGTTCTCTGCCATTCGGGGCGTTTCTCATTGTGGATGTTTGCAAATACAGATAAAACTGCAGAGGGTGAACTGTGGCCGTCGATAAAATCATTTCAGGCGGCCAAACTGGTGTAGATCGTGCTGCCCTTGAGGTCGCTATAGCCATGGATATGCCCCACGGTGGCTGGTGCCCGAAAGGAAGGAAGGCCGAGGACGGTGAGATTCCGGCTATCTACCAGCTCCAGGAAACAGCCACGACGTATTGCAAACAACGCACGGCGTGGAACGTGCGGGATTCTGACGGGACGCTGATTCTAACGCTTGGTGAGCCTACGGGCGGGACGGCAACCACCATCAAGTTGGCGAATACTCATGGCAAACCCTGTTTGGTGATCGACCTTCTTACCACGTCTAGTCAGGAAACCGTGCGACTCTGGATCACCGATAACGGAATCAGTGTACTGAACGTGGCAGGCCCCAGGGAACGTGGCTGTCCGGGGATTCACGATCAGGCGGTAGTTTTCCTGCGGCAGTGCCTGGACGCCTGAACCCTATTCCTGTATTTCTGTGTATCGATCAATCCTGTAATCAGGATCTTCACGAGCCTTCACATAAAACACGTCGGCTTTATCTCCAATCTCCTTTTTAAGCTCTCTGGTCAATATGAGACCCCGCCGATGAAAGTCAGGCCATTCGGCAGATCGATCTAGTTTTAGCCGTAACCCGAAGCCGCCGGCTTTAGCCAGTGGAGTATTCACGGAAATGTCCATGCCGCCAGCAGGTACAACAGCACGGCTGACAGGATGACAACCGTGAAGCCAAACTGAATGGCCAGCAGGGTTGCCATCACGGCGCTGAGGACGGATGCACAGCCGTTGATGCCCCAGGCCCAGGGTACCAGTGCCGGACTGCAAGCGCCGACACGTGCCAACCCGAGGGGGAATGGCATCCCCATGTAAAAGGCCAGCGGTGCCAGCAGCAGAATGCTAATGAGTACCCGGAATGCCAGGGGTAACGACATCAGGCTGTCAAATAACGGTCCCAGCAGGAAGGTATAGGCAATGCCGATCAGGGCGATAGCGGCGACTACCTTGCCTGCATGGCGTGACAGGGGTTCACCCCGTTGTTGCCAACGGGTGGTCCAGGCGCTGCCCAAACCGGCAAAGATCAGGAAGGTGGCCAGCACCGTGGCCATGGCATACAGGGGATGATGCAGGAACAGTATGAATTTCTGCATGAAGGCGATTTCCATAAACAGAAACGCAAGACCGACTGCAAAAAAGAACACGACAACACGGATGCGACTGATATCCGCGGGGGTGTCGTGCTGCCGGCGCAGTGCTACCAGTGGCAGCAGGATGAAGATAACACTGATAACCAGTGCCTGGACAAGTGTTGCCACCAGCACCAGGTAACCGGCCTCCAGTAACGGCAGGCCACCCTGACCACGCAGGGACAGGATTTCAGGTAATACATTCCATTTGAAGAAGTGGAAAAAATAGGGCCGGTTATCCGTGGCCGGGTTGATATCGAATTTGTAACGGTTTGTGAAGGTGTCATCGTGGCGGGTCAATGCACGGGCTGCCTGAAAAAAAGTGGCTTGTTCAAGAATATTGACCCGGTTGGCCTCGCTGGCCGGCATGCCTGGATACCATGCCAGGTCAAACGCGCGCGCTTTGCAGAAGGCCCGCAGGGCGGATATTTCCCCGGGTGTGAACTCACCATTCTTGACCAGCAGAGTACTGGTTTGCCAGCCGCGTATCAGGACCAGTTGTTTGCCGGGTGAGGTGCTGCCGGAGGCCTCCAGCGAGCGGACTGCCGTGGCGAATAATTTCAGCGTGTCGCGTGGTGGCAGTTTGATCCAGCGGCTGAGGGAAAGATAACCCCCGGGCGCTATTCGCGCCAGGTAGTCCTGCAGGGCCTCAACCGTGTAGAGGTAACTTTCGTTCAGCACATACAGGCCGGCGCTGGAGGCGCCAAAGGCATCCAGCGGGCTTATCTGTATCAGGTCATAGTGCTGGTCGCTACGCCTGATGAATCCGCGTGCATCGGCGATATGCACGCGCACTCCTGCGCGCCTGTAGAGTTGACCGGACCAGGCGCCATAGTCATCCCTGACAAGATCGATAAGCTGCGGGTTCAGTTCAACCGCATCGATCAGTGGTACATCATGGTTGAGCGCCTGCTGAACGCCTGCCCCGCCACCGGTACCCAGGATCAGGACCCGTGCCGGTTTTGCCAGGTAATAGGGCAGGGCGGAAGTGAGTTGTTCCAGGTAATCCAGTGGCAATTGTTGTGGGTTGTGGTTGATTGCGGTCAGGGCATCCGCATCGGTGAACAGGGCCAGTTGATCCGGTATCGGGGCGCTTGCAAACAGGCTCAGACCGGGTGCATGGCGTAACGGGGTCGCTGTGCTCTCAAGCAGGGTAAGCACCCCCAGGGGACTGGCGCGCCGGTCGATGATCTGTGTTCCCGCGATGCGAAGTGTCTGGCTCAGCCCCTTGTATGGTGAGACCTGCGGTTCCAGCCAGCGAGCGGGCAGGGCGAGTAACAGCACGGTGCCTGCCAGTGCCATACCCTGCCAGGGCCACCGGGGCATGCGCAGTTCCCTGGCCGCAATCAGGGCCGCAACAATCCCGACCGCGCCAATAATCTTCAGTGCCACATCCGGAAAGACTATAAACAGCAACAGCACGATGCCCAGGCTGCCCAGTCCTGCGCCCAGCAAATCCGCTGCATAGATGAGTGAGATTTTCTGCCGGTAACGGGTGAGTGCCAACACAATGGCATTGGCGGCAAAAAAGAAGGGCAGGGAGAGGAGCAGGTAGATGGTCAGCAGGTGCACCGGCTGGCGCCAGTCCCACAGGACTTCCTCGGGATTAAACGGGATCTGTTGCGCCGCAAGGTAACAGGCCACGGCGGACAGTCCGAAAAGGACCAGGTTGAGCCAGTAGGCCGGGTTAAAGCATTTCAGCAGGGTGTCTCGCGTCAGGGCAATAAAGGTTCCACTGGCACCATAGCCCAGCAGGGCCAGGCTAATCATCATGTAGGCAAAGTGATGCCACTGGATAATGGAGAACAGGCGCATCAACAGGATTTCGTAGCCGAGCGCGGCGGCCGAGACCAGGGCAACGGAAACGTATGGGAGGCGGGCGGCTGTCCCGGTTGCTGCCATATTCAGGAGTTAATGACTTCCTGTCAGTGGTACGAACCGGACCGGCAGAATCTGGCGGGTGGTGACATTGCCTTCCGTATCCTTCGCAACCAGCACCAGTTGCTGGACCATGAAGCGGCTGCCCACCGGGATGATCATGCGCCCGCCTGCCTTTAATTGTCCGATCAGGGGCGGGGGGATATGGCTGGCGGCAGCGGTGACGACAATGGCATCAAACGGTGCGTGTTCCTGCCAGCCATGGTAGCCGTCACCGATGCGTACCTCGATATTGTCATAACCCAGTTTTTCCAGATTGTCCCGCGCCAGCATGCCCAGTGGCTCGATGATCTCGATGGTGTACACCTGTTCGGCAAGTTCAGCCAGGATGGCTGCCTGATAGCCGGATCCGGTGCCGACTTCCAGCACCCTGCTGGCCGGTGTGATGTTCAACAGGTCTGTCATGATGGCCACGATGTAGGGCTGGGATATGGTTTGCCCATGGCCGATCGGCAAGGGACGGTTTTCGTAAGCGACGTCCAGCAGTTCATCCGGCACCAGCCTGTGCCGCGGTACCGACGCCATGGCATCCATCACCCTGGGATCAAGTGCCTCCTTGTCCAACGCCAGGCTGGTCTGCCGGACATCTGCCTCGATTTCCTCCACCATGGCCATGCGTGCATCCTCGTAAAGGTCGCGGGTGTGACCGGCCACCGGGACGGCAAGGCCGACCACAAATACTGCAATTGAACAATATCCAAACCGGTGTTTCATGGTGCACCTCTATAGAATCCGGAGACAGTACACCGGTCCCCGGATTTCAGGGTTCCAGACCGCTCGGCCCCGCCTGGGCGATGGAGCCCTGTACCGCATAGTTGGCAGAAGAAGACTCGCCACCGCCACCATCCAGTACATCCCAGGGGATGGCGTAGTTGGCGCTGGACAACTCCGCCAGAACGAACCCCGCGCCCAGGAACAGACCGGTACCCAGCACCAGTCCCCGACTGGTTTTGCTACATGTCAGGTTGCTCATCTTTAGGACTCTCCCGAAAATGACTCCGTTGCTCAATTTTAATAACTCTAATTGAACCGGAATGCAAGCCTGTTCTGGCATTCCGGGGACAATGCACCTGTCTTCGACCTTCCTCGCCCACAGATCCCCGGGGCTCGATTCCATACTTCTCTTTCAAGCAGTTCTTTGAGTTCTTGTGACACCGTTCACATTCATTTTGCGAACGGAACCACGCATATTCCAGTCGCAATTGCCGACTATATGAATCAAGTAGTCCACGAGCCGAAGGCTGAAGAGCAATTTGATGATGATCCGGTCCATAAATCGACATGTACTTGCCAGATTGCTGGTTTCCGCTTTGCTGGCGATGCAGGTGGTTGCGTGCAAGCTCGATGATGTCGGGATCAATGGTGGTGGATCGAACGGTAATGGTGACGGCGATAAAAGCAGTAGCAGTAATGGTGTAGCAACCGTGCAACGTGCCGGTAATACGCTGCAGGTGCTGAGTGGCAGTGTCGGCGATGGCCCGATCACTGGTGCCATCATAACTATCTACAATGCAGCCGGTGAAGTTCTTGCGACCACCGTCAGCGATAGCAACGCAGTATATCACTCCAGTGTGCTGGCCGGTCCGGAAGATTACCCCTTGATCCTGGAAGTCACCGGCGGGATAGACCTGGTTACCGGGGCGGAGCCTGACTTCCGCATGGAATCCGTCGTTATGTCAGAATCGGATCAGCGGGTTAATGTGAATCCTTTTACAACGATTATAGTAAAGTCAGCGGCATCGATGTCTGGCGGCATAAATCAGCTAAATGTTGATTTCGCCAAGGCGTTTGTTGCCAGAGAACTTGGCTTTGGTCTGGATGCCGATGAAGTACCGGATCCCGTTACTACCAGCATTACCGATTCCAATATAGCGGACATCGTAAAGGCCAGTGAGGCGATGGGTGAAATGATCCGTCGCGTGCGCGATGCATCTGCCGCAGCCGGCGAGCCGATGTCAGGCGATGAAGTTGTCGATGTCCTTTCTGCCGATATAACCGACGGATTTCTGGATGGTTTCGGTGCCGTTGGTGCGCATCCGAAGGTTGCGCGGCTGGCCCGGCTGGTGAGTGCCCAGGTGCTGATCGAGAATATGGCAAACCAGCTCAAGGTCGGTGGTGTGATCGCAACCAATGCCATGGACAATGCCATACGAGTCAGCCATCCATCGGTGGCTATGTCCGCACTGACGGATAGCGTGGCCGTTACGCCGCGATTGCTTGAGCAGGCGAAGGCCCTGGTAGAGGACGCACGATCTGACGGGGCAACCCCGGTCATTGATCAACTTGCAGAGGTCGTTGCTACCATTCGCAAGGACATGTCTGCAGATGAAATTGCACTGGCGTTGCCGGTAAACGCAGGCGCGGACCTGGATTCTGCCGTTGCACAGGCCGCTGTGGACCTGGTTTTCAGCGAGCGGCCGGTCAGCCCGATCGAAATCAGAAAATTAGCGATTCCCTCCTATGTTTCCACACCGTAGCCGGCTGCGATTCCGGTGCCGGTTCCGGCCCCCGTTGTAAATAGTACTGTATGAGTCTGGGTACTTTCAGTTATCTCAGCGCAGGTTTTGCCTTTGCGCTGTTTGCTATCCTGTTGCTTACCAAATGGCGCGGTGGCTACCGTGATGGTCTGCTCGCGATAACCGTATTAATCAGTGCGGTTTGGGCAGTGCTGGCCAGTCAGGTGATGAATGGCGAGAGCTACCGCTCGTATGCCTATGAGACATTCGAAATCCTGCGTTACGCCGCCTGGTACATCTTCCTGCTAAAACTGTTTGATCCAGCGGTCAGCAAGTACCCGGGTTATCGCAAGATCCGCGATCGTTCGCTTCTGCTCAGCCTGGTGTTTGCGCTGCTGTTACTGACCATTGAATTATTTTCAGACCAGCTGGCCAGGCTGGTTGCGGTGCCGAACCTGGTGTCTTCACAGTTAATCGGGCATATCTTTCTTTCCATGATCGGTCTTGCGATCATCGAACAGCTGTTTCGTAACACTTCCACCCAGCACCGCTGGGCGGTCAAGTATCTGTTTGTCGGCGTCGGCGGCATCTTTGCCTATGACTTCTACCTGTATTCCTGTGCCTTGCTGTTCCGCGGCATTGATCCGGGGCTTTGGGACGCACGTGGCTTCGTGAACC
The DNA here is from genome assembly GCA_030621785.1 of Gammaproteobacteria bacterium. GTDB lineage: Bacteria > Pseudomonadota > Gammaproteobacteria > DSM-19610 > DSM-19610 > Thiogranum. Next base: position 35,353 of record JAUXGZ010000006.1, read on the forward strand.
TGATTGTGGTGCCCATGCTGGCGCTGTCCGCGGTACGTAACAAAGGCTGGTCGCTGAATTTATTCGTGTCCCGCGACGTTGCATTCACGACCACGGCCTTTGTGGCTGCGGGCCTGTACCTGATGGTGATGGCCGCAGCGGGTTATTACCTGCGTGAATTCGGCCACGGCTGGGGACGGGTTGCCCAGGCGGTATTCTTTTCACTGGCCCTCGTACTGCTGGTTGTTGTGCTGTTTTCGGGTATGTTCCGGGCCCGGTTGCGGGTTTTTATTGGCAAGCATTTCTACAGCAACAAGTACGATTACCGCCGGGAGTGGCTGCAGCTCACCCGCAACCTCAATGAACGAAGCGATGGATCAAGTGCCTATGAAGCGGTAATCAGGATTTTTGCCCGCATGGTCGATGTCCGCACCGGCTCCGTGTGGATGAGGGAGGGAGATGAAGGGTTCCAGAATGTCGCGGTATGGAATACCGCCCGGATCGATGTCCCGGAGCCGCCCGACAGCAGCCTGATACGGTTTCTGGAAACAAAGGGCTACATCATAAATCTGTACGAGTTGACTGATTGCGCGGATGAGTACGAGGGGCTGGAGGTGCCGGCCTGGCTGTCCTCGATAAACCGGGCCTGGCTGATTGTTCCGCTCAACGGGCTGGACTCCGTAATGGGCTTCGTGGTGCTGGCCAATCCGCTGGTATCGAGAACGATCAACTGGGAGGACCGCGATCTGCTGAAAACTGCCGCAAAGCAGATTTCCAGTCACCTGACCGTGTTGAAGACCTCTGATCAGCTCACCCAGGCGCGGCAGTTCGAGGTGTTCAACCGGCTGTCGGCGTATATGGTGCATGATCTGAAAAATATCGCCGCTGAACTTGAACTTATTGGCCGGAATGCCGATAAGCACAGAGATAATCCGGAGTTCCTGGAAGATACCTTCGCTACCGTGAAGCATGCCTCGAAGGATATCCAGAGATTGCTGGATCAGCTGAGAAACCGGCACGCCGGGACTGAAAAGAAAGTCGTGGTGGATTTGTGCAGCCTGATTCGCGACGTGATTGGCAAGAAAGCGGACTCGCGTCCGTTGCCTTCACTGGAGACGGAGTGCAGCGATTATCAGACCGTGGCCGAGAAAGACCGGCTGGCCAACGTGCTGGCCCACCTGCTGGATAATGCCCGGCAGGCAACTGATGAAAATGGTTACGTGAAGATTCGCGTGAGTGCAGGGGATTCGGTAAATATTATCGAAATCATGGATAACGGTCACGGTATGGATATGGAATTTATTCGCATGCGTCTGTTTAGACCGTTTGATACCACCAAGGGAAATGCCGGGATGGGAATAGGCATGTACGAAAGTCGTGAATTCGTTCGCCAGATGGGTGGCGATATCCGGGTCGACAGTGAGCCCGGAAAGGGCACCATTATCGCCTTGCAACTGCCTTCGAATGCGCTTCAGAAGGAATGTTCAGGTGCCTGAAAACAAACTCAAGCCGCTGCTCGTGGTCGAGGATAACCCGGGCCTGCAGAAACAGCTGAAGTGGGCATTTGAGGGATACAAGGTGTATCTCGCGAGTGACCGCAAGAGCGCGCTGGAGCTACTGCAAACATCCAGGGCGCCGGTCGTCACCCTCGATCTCGGTTTGCCGCCGGATCCCGCGAACGCTTCTGAGGGGCTGGAGGCACTTGCCGGTATCCTGAAACAGGCTCCGCATACCAAGGTGATCGTGGTGACCGGTAACGATGACCGGGAAAATGCCCTGCAGGCAATTTCGCTGGGCGCCTACGATTTCTATCAAAAACCGGTCGATCCCGATGTGCTGGGATTGATCGTCGACCGGGCCTACCGTCTGTACGAGCTGGAAGAGGAAAACCGGCGGCTGCTGGAAGACGCGGTAGCGTCCCCGCTGGATGGTATTGTGGGCGCAAGTACCCAGATACAGGCGGCCTGTCGTATGGTTGAAAAAGTAGGGCCTTCCGAGAGTACTACCTTGATTCTTGGTGCGAGTGGTACCGGCAAGGAAGTGTTTGCCCGCGCCCTGCACAGGCTGAGTTCCCGCAAGGACCAGCCGTTCGTGGCGGTCAACTGTGCGGCCATCCCCGAAAGTTTGCTGGAAAGTGAATTGTTCGGTTATGAAAAAGGCGCATTCACCGGTGCTGTCAAGCAAACCCAGGGCAAGATCGAGTTCGCCAGTGGCGGCACCTTCTTCCTGGATGAAATCGGTGACATGCCCATGTCGTTGCAGGCCAAAATGCTACGTTTCTTGCAGGAGCGTGTCATTGAACGCCTGGGCGGGCGCAAGACCATCGAAGTCGATGTGCGCATCATCTGCGCCACCACCAGGACCTCGCAAAACTAATCAAGGAACGGGTGTTTCGCGAAGATCTGTATTACCGCATCAGCGAAATTGTGCTGGAGATCCCGGCATTGCGTGATCGCGAGGGCGACAAAGTGCTGCTGGCGAAAACCTTTCTAACCCGGTTTTCCCAGGAAAACGGGCGTAGTTTCCGTGGTTTCAGTGACGATGCGCTGGCACAAATTGAATCACACGACTGGCCCGGTAATGTGCGTGAGCTGGAAAACAAGATCAAGCGTGCGGTGGTGCTGGCTGACGGTAACCGGATTACGGCCGGCGATCTTGGCTTTACCGGCGAGAGCGGGTCGTTGAGCCTGAACCTCCGCAAGGCGCGCGAAGAAGCGGAGCTGCGCGTCATTCAGCGCGCATTATCCGTGCATAACAACAATATTTCGCACGCTGCCGATGCCATCGGTGTCAGTCGCCCGTCATTGTACAATCTGATGAAAAAACTGCAGATGGTGGAAAATCCCCGAAACGGGTGACGGGCAGTCAGGGTTGCGGGCGAGGTATCTGGTGACAGTGTTTTCAGGCTGGGCTATGATCGGGAATGCGCTACGCAACCATTGTCGGGGTTGTGTGCGGGATCTCGACAGTAAGGAAATAATGTGCCAAAGGATAACCCCGTCGAAGCAATTAACGCGGATCAGTCACGGGCTGAAATACGCGCTGCACTGACGCGTGCGCAGAAAAAACTGCGTAGCCTGGCCCCGGATGCCGATCCGGTCGAAAAGGCCCGGGCGATCATGGATGTGGCCGAACTCCAGCAGGGCCTGGATGCTCACGAAGTCGCCTGGAACCTTGCTCGCGAAGCTTTTAGCGTGTTCATCGATTACCAGCAGTGGCAGGACGCAGTGGAAGCGGCCGATATTCTCTATCAGACCGGGCAAGCCGGTTCGATTGTCGCGTTGGGGCAGGGTATCTGGTTGGCAGTGACCTATCCCGTCAAGGCATATTCCACGATCACGCTGCTGGATCACGTCATCGATGAAACCCCGGACGATTCAGACGGTGCTGCCGTCGCAGCCATGACCGCGCACTATATCGCCGATATGCGCACGGAGGGCGAGGAGCATGACAGCCTGACCTTCCTGACTACCCAGATGATTGCCCGTGTGGCGAAACGGCATCGTGGCATTGAGGACCAGGAGACGCTGGATGTCTGGATCGAGATGCTGCAGCTTAATGATATTCCGGAGTTGCTGAAAAAGCTGGCTACCATTGTCGATGTCATGGTGATGGACAGCTGGTGGTTCGATCGCGACGAATTACGCGCTCGTTTGCCGGTTCATTAGGTCGTGCAGGACAACTACGAATTCATTGACCAGGACGCGGATCTCGCACGCTTCTGCAGCGAGATACGGGCGGAGCCCTGGATCACGGTGGACACCGAGTTTATCCGTGAGCGTACTTATTATCCCCAGCTGTGTCTGGTCCAGGTCGGCGTTCCTGGCCGGTCGGCGTGCATCGACCCGCTGGCTTTGCCCGGGCTCGGCCCTCTGCTCGAACTGCTCTACGACGACTCCATCACCAAAGTATTCCATGCCTCGTCACAGGATCTCGAGATTTTCGCGCATCTCGAGGGCCGTATTCCGGGGCCGCTGTTTGATACCCAGCTGGCTGCTCCACTGCTGGGTTTGCCGGAGCAGATGGGCTACGGGAATTTTGTTCGCGAAATGCTCGGGGTGTCGCTGGAAAAATCCCATTCACGCACCGACTGGTCGCGACGGCCGCTGTCAGCCGAGCAGCTGCAATACGCCGCTGATGATGTGCGCTACCTGTCTGATCTGTACCCGGGATTTCGTGCGCGGCTGGAGGAACTCGGTCGGCTGCAATGGCTGGCACCCGAGTTTGAGGCGCTGGCAGACATGGATCGATATTGCCAGGCTCCGGGCACGGCATGGTTGCGCATACGGGGTCTTGAAAAGCTGCGTCCCCGGGCGCTCGGTGTGCTGCAGGTACTGGCACGTTGGCGTGAGCAGGTGGCGAAAGAGAAAAACCTGCCGCGAAACTGGGTACTCAAGGATGATGTGCTGGTCGATATCGCCCGCCTGTCTCCCGACAATCTTGACAAGCTGTCGCGTATTCGCGGCCTGCCGGATAAAAGTATTTCGCGCTACGGGAACCACATACTGGAGCTGGTGCGCGATGGTATAGCCAGTGACGCAGAACCGTTGCCGGACTGGAAACGCAAGGGCAGGAAATCAACGGTTCAGGAGGAGGCGCTGGCCGACCTGCTGCAGACCAGTCTGCGTCTGCTGGCAGAACGCTACGCCATTAACAGCACCGTGCTGGCAAGTCGGAAACATCTACTTGCGCTCGCCCGTGGTGAGGAGGATATTCCGCTGCTCAAAGGCTGGCGCCGCGAGATGGTTGGTGCAGAACTGCTTGCAATCCGAAACGGAGAACGGATAGTCTCTGTCGAAAGCGGCCAGGTAACGGTGTCACCGCGCAAGGGATGAGACACAAGCTGCAGCAAAACACATAAGGAGTGGATATGGCTTCGGAAATCGATGAACTGACGGTCCAGTACGAGGAAGATGGACTGGTTACGGTTAAGGAACTGGACAAGAAAGTACTGACCAAGGGCGCCTGGTCAACCATCATTTATCGCTATCAGGACTGGGACCGGCGCAAGGAGGAGTATGGCAAGGACAAGTACACCATCCGCCGATACCAGAAGCGCAACGGTCAGTACCAGCAAAAATCCAAGTTCAACATTTCCAGCCCCGACCAGGCAAGATCGGTTATCGAGGCGCTGGATGAGTGGCTGAAAGAAAGCTAGTGTCTTGTTTACGGTTGTTTACTAGATTCCAGTATTACTTCCTGATGCCCAGACCGATGTGTAGCACGTACACGGCGATGCCGTAGAGTGCTGCGGTGAAGCCGATGATGATTGCGTAAGACCAGAAGATACCGATATCCGATACCCCCAGGAATCCGTAGCGGAACGCATTGACCATATACAGGATGGGGTTCAGGCGGGATACGTTCTGCCAGAATTCGGGTAGCAGGTGGATGGTGTAGAAGACCCCGCCAAGGTAAGTCAGCGGGGTCAGCACGAAGGTGGGGACGATGGAGATATCGTCGAAACTCCTGGCGAACACCGCATTCAACAGGCCTGCCAGCGAGAACAGCATGGAAGTGAGCAGTACGATGGTGATAATTACCACCGGGTTATGGAACTGCAGTTCTGTGAAGAACATGGAAACCGCCGTGACGGCCGCGCCGACTGCCAGCCCGCGGGCGACCCCGCCGGTCATGAAGCCCAGCACAATGAGATAGCTGGGTATCGGTGATACCAGTAATTCCTCGATATTGTGGTGAAACTTGCAGCCGTAAAACGAGGACACCACGTTGGCATAGGAATTGGTGATCACGGCCATCATGATCAGCCCCGGCACGATGTAGTCCATGTAGCTGAAACCGTCCATTTCACCGATCCGGGAGCCGATCAGGTTGCCGAAAATCACGAAGTACAGTGACACGGTGATGACCGGCGGCACGATGGTTTGTACCCAGATGCGCCCGAATCGCAGGACTTCCTTGATGACAATCGTCTTGTAGGCGATTAACTGGTCGTGCAGGTTCACGGCCGTTCTTCCCCGTCGGTACCATTTTGCAGCATGTGCAGGAACAGTTGTTCCAGCCGGTTGGTCTTGTTACGCATGCTGAGCACCTCAATACCGTGTCGGGAAAGTTGCTCATACAGGGCATTCACGCTGCGGTCCCGGTCGATATCGACCTCCAGCGTCGTGTCATCGATTTTGCGCAGGCAGTCCGGTTCCAGCCGCGGTAGCCGGCCGACAGGATGCCTGAGCTCGAGCACAAAGGTTTCCATGTGCAGTCTGCCCAACAGTTGTTTCATGCTGGTGTTTTCGATCAGCCTGCCTTCGTCGATGATGGCAATATTGCGGCACAGGTTCTCGGCTTCTTCCAGATTGTGGGTAGTCAGTATAATCGTGATCCCGGCAGCATTGAGTTCGCGCAGGAACTTCCACATGGAGTGGCGAACCTCGATGTCCACGCCAGCCGTCGGTTCATCGAGTATCAGCAGGCGCGGTTCGTGTACCAGGGCACGAGCGATCATTAAACGCCGCTTCATTCCGCCCGACAGTTCACGCGCCTGCGAACGGCGCTTGTCCCACAGACCCAGCAGTTTCAGATAGCGTTCAGCACGCTCGAAACCCGTTTTGCGTTCGATACCGAAATAGCCCGCCTGGTTGACCAGGATTTCTTCAACCGGTTCGAAGATGTTGAAATTGAACTCCTGCGGAACCAGACCCAGCAGTCGCTTGGCCCTGGAGAAATCGCGGTCGATGTCGTGATCGAATATACGTACCTTGCCGGCGGATTTGGTTACCAGTGCGCAGACGATACCAATGGTGGTCGACTTGCCGGCACCATTGGGGCCCAGCAGGGCGAAGAAGTCTCCTTCCCTGACTTCGAGGCTGATGCCCTTGAGAGCCTGAAAACCGTTTGCATAGGTTTTCGTCAGATTATCGATGGTGAGTGCATTGTCCATAGGGCAGGGGCTGGTCAAAGCCCGGATTCTAGCACCCGAAGTGTGTCTGCGTCCGGCCACGCATCGTGGCCAATGCGCAGCGGCGGCTGTTTGGTTTACAATCTGCGCCTCAGCACCTGTGCTCTATCCACCGGCGCAGACTGGAGCATGATGGAGTTCGGTGGCGTGAAACACAGTTTCACCAACCCGAATGCCGGCGACTATGGCATCGACGCGCTGGCCTACAGCGAAAGCGCTGACCGGGAATCCTGGCGTATGCTGTTGTGGTTGCTCGAAGACAGTTTCAGGTAGACCGGTCTGCGATATACTGCGCGCCCTAGCTTGCCACCGGATTTGGAGTAGTACATGTCGGAAGATCTTGCTTTTATTCCCCTGAACATCGCCGTGCTTACGGTTTCCGATACCCGCACGGAGGACAACGATACCTCGGGACAAACGCTGGTTGAACGGCTGGAAGAAGCCGGGCATAAACTGGCTGAAAAAATTATTGTGCCGGACAATCTGTACCAGATCCGGGCCATCGTTTCGAAGTGGGTTGCAGAACCCTATGTGCAGGCTGTGTTGACCACTGGTGGTACCGGGTTGACCGGGCGGGATGGCACGCCGGAAGCTATCAGTGTATTGCTGGACAAGGAGATTGAGGGCTTTGGCGAATTGTTTCGCAGCATTTCCTACGCGGAGATACAGACCTCCACCATACAGTCACGTGCCCTGTCGGGTGTTGCCAACGGCACCATCATTTTCTGTGTGCCGGGTTCCAGCGGCGCCTGTCGTACCGCCTGGGACAAGCTGATCCGCTTCCAGCTCGATCATCGTACGCGTCCCTGCAACCTGGTACAGATGATGCCGAGAATGATGGAAAAATAACGCGGCGTAAAAAAACGGGTTCCGGTTAATAAAGGGGTGGGACACACATCCGGAACCCGTACACAAAGGGCCTGTACTTACTGGTTGCCGGTAGCGGCTTCTGCGCTGTCCTGTGCGTCGGCAGCCGTGTCGGTCGTTTCCACTTCCATAACTTCAATGACTTCTACCGCAGCAGCAGAGGTGTCTGCCTGCGTAGCATCGGCGGAAGCAGCGGCCTGTCCATCGGCGTTGGCCAACGGAGCCATCAGGGCCAGTACAGCGATCATCATGAATTTTTTCATTGTTCAGTTCCTTCCTAGCAGTTAATAACAATGATGGATAAGGCAAATGTCGTGCCAGCTGGGTTATATGTCGTTTAAAATAGATATATAACATATAGTTACTATATAAATGTAATGTTAATGCTATCAATTTGGCGGGGTGGGAAACGTCGTTACATAGCGACCGGATTTGCCCAATGAATTCCAATTTATTGAATTAATTGATATTTATCTGTTGTCTATCTGCTACGTTTTTTGGGGCCGGGCGATTGAAGCGGCGCGCCTGCATCATGGTTCCCCGCAAACCTGCTCAATACGCTTATTTCCAGGCAGTGGTGGTTTGGCAGGGTCATTCCTCACGTTGATCCAGCGGGTGATATCCGCCAGCACCACCTCACCCTGCAGATCGCGGGTCAGCATGTGATAACCGTTCGCATAGAAAATTACGGTTAGATCCTGACCGGGGTTGTCCGGAAGTTGCAGGAAAAAACGGCAGGCCGGCTGGCGCGGGATGATGTCGTCGTGCAGTCCATACAGGATCAGCGTGTGATCGCTTATCTGCCGGGCGGAGTCTGCAGCCACATCCATGAGGTTGCTGACGCCGTACAGCACATCCACCCGCGTTGGTTTGATGACCAGTGGATCGCGTGACAGTGCCCTGAGCATGTCGATATTGTCGGAAGGATGCAGGTGCAGGCCTTTGCCGGTCAGGGGCCGGTCAGGCATGGTGTGTGCCGCAATCCACAGGGCCAGTCGCTGGTAGGCGGGCATGCTGGCCCGGGACCACACCGCCGGCGCGACGAGAATGATGCCATCTGCCTGTAGCGGGGCCTTTCCCAGTGAAGCCAGGACCACGGCGCCGCCCATGCTTTCACCCAGCAGGAACAGTGACTGCTCGCCGTAACGCTGTCGTACCAGTGCCGTCATGGTGTTCAGGTCCTCGATCATGCGATCTGCACCGTGCCAGACACCGTGTTCGGCGGTGCCACCGAAGCCGCGTTGATCGTAGGCGAGCAGGGTGATGCCATGCGCGGCGAGGTACTTTCCGGTTTCGACAAACGCATTGCTGTAATCGTTGAGGCCGTGTGCGGCAAGAACCACGGCGCGGCTGTTTTCGGTTGCTTCCCAACGCGTTACCGGGAGTCGGTAGGCGTCATTCATAACCGCATACGAGTCTTCCAGGCGCGGCTCGGTCTGTCGCGGTCCTTCTGGCTGTACCCACGGAGTTGCGCAGCCTGAAATAACAAAAATCAATGAAATCAATAAAATATTAGAAGCATATAGATTCATGATGAAGATGGCATTGATCCCTTCAAAAGCCGGTCTGTCAGCCGATCCAGTGGGAAAGTCTCTGGCGGTAAAAAACACATGTGTATTAAAGCAGGAGTTGATGAACTGGACAGTGTCTGTAACCTGGCGGGAATGGCCGTTGCGGCGCTGGTCTGCGATGTCTGCTCGGTGGAGTTCGATGCGATAACTCCAGACACGCATCTGATACGTGATCTGGGCATGAACGAGGGCCAGTCGGCCGCACTGGTAGCCGGAATCGCTGATCTGTTCGACGGCTTGCAGCTCAAGCTCTCTCCGGTTCCCACGGTGGGTGCATTAGCCGCTTACCTACAGAAGAACCTGTAGAGGCGCCGACGAGAGCGCTGCCGTAGAGATTCCGTCCGGTTCAGTACCGGCCGTGTGTCTTGGTAATGTAGTTGTTCAGTTCCACATATTGCAGGTTCATTTCACGCAAAATCCGGTGCACACCGCGTATTACGCCGCGCATGACGCCGTAGACCAGTTCCGGACTGGAGTGCAGAACGGATTCCAGGTCGTGTCGCCGGAGGGTGATGACGGTCGTGTCACCGAGGGCGCGCAGGGTGGCGGTGTGCTCGGTTCCATCCACGAAACCCATGGCGCCGGCCAGGTCGCCGGGTTTGAGAATGTGCAGGGTAACGGTATCGCCGCCCGCAGTCTTTCTTTCTGCCGCGAGGGTACCTTCACCGATAATATGCAGGGCTTCGTCGATATCACCCTGCTGGATGAGCGCGTCACCGCTTTTGACCAGCTGTACACCGGTGATTTCGGACAGCTCCACGCACTGCTCCGGGGTCAGGTCGCTGGTCAGTGCTGAATGCTGGATCAGGTCCAGGGATTGTGTTTTATCCATCATTTTTCCTCCGGATTAAAGAATGTTCCGAAACCGTCCGACTATTATGTACCCGGCCGGGTTAGAATTTATATGAGCTAGATCATATAATCCATGTTTTATGAGGGAATTGAAACAGATGATTAGCATTTCCGGGTCTACGGGCGCCGTCCGTTTGGGGCGTACAGTCGTGGGGTTATTGGGCCTTGTTGTGTTGCTGCTGACGGCCCCGGCCAGCCAGGCAGATGGCAGCGAGGTGTGGCTGCTGGTGGATACCAACAGATCGACACTCTCCATCTTCGAAGGTGACGAGATACTGGAAACCTATAGCAATATCTCGGTCGGACGGCGTGGCACCACAAACGACAAGATCACCAGGGACGAAAAGACGCCACTGGGCGAATACCACGTGGTGCGGATTGCTGACAGCAAAACATTCCGCCGTTTTATCGGTCTGGACTATCCGACACTCGATCAGGCTGAGCGTGCTCTGAAAAAGGGCACGATCGACCTGTCCCAGTATGCGGCCATTCGGCGTGCTTTCCGGGAAAACCGGACTCCCCCGCAAAACACACCCCTCGGTGGTTATATCGGTATTCACGGTATCGGTGCAGGCGACCCACAGGTGCACGGTAGATTCAACTGGACAAATGGCTGCGTTGCAATCACCAATGAACAGGTCGATAATCTACAAAGCCGCATAGCTATGGGCACAAAGGTGGTGATTCGCTAAGCTGTTCGGGAATCCGGGTCTGGTATTCTCCCGGATGGCCACGTATCATCTGGGCGGGTAAAAAATAGAACGTAAATTCACGAGGAGTTCGTCATGAAAAACAATCAACTAAAGTCAATCGTAACCATTCTGGCCGTGGCCGGAATCGTGGGCCTGTCTGGCTGTGCCACCACTTCCAGCGTGGACAAGCTCCGTGTCGAGGTTGAAGCGGCCCAGGCCACGGCCGATCGCGCCGAAGCCAAGGCAGATGCCGCCAGCCGTGATGCTTCCGCAGCACTGGCCACCGCCAGCGATGCCAAGGCAACTGCTGATGATACCGACGAGAAAGTAAACCGGATGTTCAAGAAGGCCATGTACAAATAAGTACTACCGGCTGTGGTTGCTTCCTGACCGCAATCATGCGGTCAGGGTAGTCTACAACGCGGTTGCAACCGCTACCGGAATCCCTCTCTTTTCTTCCGCAGCCTTTCTCAGGGCACGGACATTCAACACCAGCGGCCGCTTTTCCCAGGCTGCATTGACCAGATCCATGGATGTTTTCACCAGGTCGGCATGCGACTGGTTTTCCTCCAGAGGCGGGTGGACCTCGATATACAGCGTATCCAGAAACCAGCCAACCTTGACCGGTTGATTGACGATCTGTACTTTCGTGCCCACCGGAACCTTCGGGAACAGGGTTTCGATATCCTCGGGATACATGCGCACGCAGCCGTGGGTAACCCGCATGCCGACGCCGAAAGGTTTGTTGGTGCTGTGGATGAGGTAGCCCGGTAGCGAAAGGCGCATGGCATACTGTCCCAGTGGATTATCGGGACCGGGTGGAATGATCTCCGGTAGTGGTTCTCCACGTTCTTCCGCTTCCTTGCGGATGGATGCCGGAGGCCGCCAGCTGGGGTCCCGCGTCTTGGCGGTGATGCTGGCGCCACCCAGTGGCGTGTTCCAGTCCATGCGCCCGATACTGACCGGGTAGACATCCAGAATGTCCGCCTTCCCCTTCTTTGAAGGTGGGAAATAGTACATGCGCATTTCCGGAACATTCAGCACAATGCCTTTGCGAACCGCGGCGGGCAGAATGTAACGGGTGGGTAAAATCACCTCGGTGCCTTCACCCGGCAGCCAGCGATCGATGGTCGGGTTGGCCAGGAACATTTCGTCCTGACCGATATCGTAGCGCCGGGCGATATCCAGCAGGGTGTCCTCATGGAGCGCCTTCACTGTGCGCAGCTCACCCACCAGGTCCACATCGACCGGTGGCCGCGGCAGAATTTCGGCCAGTGCTGGCGTAGCCCAGCCGAGTGATAGCAGAAAAATAGTACGTAACATATCAGCCATTATGCAGTGCAGCGGCAAATTCGGCGACCACTTCACCCGCAGGCTGGATACGGTTAATGTGCTCGACGCTCCTGCCAGCCTGGAAATAGTCCTGGTAGCGCGTTCCGTGCGTTGCAGCCTGCTTCAGTTTCCAGAGTGATTGCAGGGTATAGAACAGGCGCATCCAGTGCCTCGTTTTTCGGCCGCGCAGCATCCACTTCGCGAAACCGCTGGCATGGGTGCCGATGCGCTCGATGTAGGCTGTCCTGATGACTGACACCGGTACGCCGGAGATTTTCTCGGTCAACACCACGTCATTTTCGCCGGCATTCAGGATCGCCTGTTTGTAGTCTGCATGGGCGCTGCATTCCCTGCTGGCGATGAAGCGCGTTCCCAGCTGGGCACCGACGTAGCCGGCCTCCAGACAAGCCGCAAAGTCTTCCGGAGCACCGATGCCGCCGGCGCAGATCATGGGTTTTCCCAGTGGACCGATTGCGTCCAGAAGGGCTTCTGTGGAGAGCTCTCCAGCGTGCCCGCCAGCGCGATTATTGACGCAGATAAAGCCGTCGACACCACCGTCGAGCGCTTTTTCAGCCCATTTGCGGTTGGTAACATCATGATAGACTGTGACCCCGGCGTGGCCTGCGCGTTCCACCACCCAGCGCGGATTTCCCAGCGCGGTCACCAGGAAAGGCACCTCTTCTTCCAGCGCGATATCCAGCCATTCATGTACCCGTCGCAGGTATTTTTTCGAACTGCGCTCGATAATCAGGTTGACTCCGATGGGTTTGCGGGTGAGGCGCCGGATGTACTGCAAACCTTCACGGAAGTCGTAGCCGTGTACATAGCTGAGGCTCAGTGGTTGCACGATACCGATGCCACCGGCTTCCGATACCGCGGCGACCAGTTCGGGGTTGGAGCAGGGGTACATGGCGCCACAGATCAGTGGCACATCAATGCCGAGCGTGCGACTGAATTCAGTTTGTCCGGGCATGGGAAGGCTCTTTTTCAGGACCGATCAGCCAGCAGGCTTTCAGTACGCAGACGGTTTCATCACCGGCGTCGCGGATTTCACCGACGATTTCCTGTTCTGTACTTGCTGCTGCCGGGTCCGGAATCCCGCAATGGCACTCGGCGGTTAGTTCACCACGTGCCTTTTTCAGGTAGTTCACCGTGAGTCCGGTGAGAATCCCCCGACTTCCTGCCGGCAAGCTGTTCATCAGGGCCAATCCGGTGGTCATCTCTCCGAGGTTACCCAGTGCCAGGGCGTGAATGGATCCGAGGTGATTACGAACTTTCCGGTGATCCCGGAGCAGTACCCGGCAATAACCCGGCTCCAGCTGCTGGACCGTTGCTCCCAGGGTGCCGGTATAGGGCACCATCATGCCCAGCAGGCGGCTAAACAGCCACTTGCCGCCAGGTAGCGAGGACGTCCTCTGCCAGTAGTGGCGCAGCATGGGGCCGATGGATCCGGACATCGTTATTCTCCGAAAGTCGGAGGC
>JAUXGZ010000095.1 GCA_030621785.1 Gammaproteobacteria bacterium
GCGCTCGCAATGACAACAGAATTTGCTACGATGGGCTTTCGGGTTCGGGAAAGGAAGAATGGTTGAAACGTTACTGATCAGGCTGGAGAGGGATCGCCCGGCAGTCAGGGAATGGTTGCTGCTGAATGATCAGGGGCAGCCTGGACAAGCACCACAGGCCGGAGTACCCGGCAGTGATGTATTGACCGAGGCGCGTCGGGTAATCGTTCTCGTTCCCGGTACCGACATTTATCTGGACCAGGCCCGCGTCCCCGGTCGCAACCGTCAGCGGCTGTTGCGTGCCATCCCCTATGCACTGGAAGAAAAACTGGCCGCCGATGTGGAGCAGTTGCACTTCGCGCTGGCGACTCCACAGGACGACAATATACATCCGGTTGCGGTCGTCGGGCGCAGTCGCATGGATGCCTGGCAGACCATGCTGCGGGAGCTGGGTGTGGTCGCCGAGCAATGGATTCCCGAGCAGCTGGCGTTGCCGCTGTTTGACCAGGCGTGGAGTGTGCTGGTGGACGGTGATTTTGCGGTGGTACGTACCGGCCCGTATGCGGGCTTTGTTATCGAGTGCGATACCTTGCCGAAGATGCTCGAACTGATGCGGCAACCGGCGGCAGAGGCTGAGTCGGAGCCTGAACCCGGGCAGGTGCAACTGTACGGTTCGACCGTGATTGACCTGCAGGATCTCGAGGTCGAAATGGTCGACCCCGATGTCCCGCCACTGGAAATCCTGGCCCGTGGCTGGCAGCAGGGACCGGTAATCAACCTGCTACAGGATGCCTACAGCCGCAAGGCAGAGTGGAGCCGGCTGCTGCGTCCCTGGATCGCTACGGCGGCCCTGTTGCTGGTGGCGCTGCTGCTCGGTGGTGTTAGCACCGGCGTTGATTACTACCGCTTGTCCGGGCAGCAGCAACAGCTGACCGCAGATATCGAGGCCCTGTACCGCAAGGCCTTTCCGGATGCGCGCCGGGTGGTAAATCCGCGTGCCCAGATGGAACAGAAACTGAAGCAACTCGAACGCACGGCCGGTGGCGGTGGTCCCGAGTTCCTGAAACTGATCGGCGAGGCTGCCAGCGTGATCCGGGCAGCGAAGGGTGTTGAAGTGCAGGGCGCTTCCTACCGTGTCGGACGACTGGATCTGGAGCTGGAAGCGGAAAGTTTGCAGATACTGGACCAGCTCAAACAGAGTCTGGACGCCAGCGGGCACATGACAGCGGAGATCCAGTCGGCCACCACAAAAGGCGGCAAGAAGGTCACCAGCCGCATGCGCATTGTAGGGGCGGGTCTATGAAGGAATGGTATAACGGACTGGAGTCGCGTGAGCGTTTGCTGGTTGTCGGCGGGGCGGTGATCCTGCTGTTACTGATCCTGTATACATCGCTGTGGGAGCCGTTTTTCAGCAATTACCGGGCGCTCAAAACCGGCGTTGAAGAACAGCAGAAAACCCTGGTCTGGATGCAGGAAGCAGCCGCCCGGGTACAGGTTATGAAAGGTTCCAGTCCGGGCGCCGGCCGCGGACTGGGTGGTCGCTCGTTACTGGCGGTGGTCGATCAGTCGGCACGTTCCAGTGGGCTGGGGGAGTCTATCAAGCGCCTCGAACCGGATGGCCGCAATGGCGCCAAACTGTGGCTGGAAGGTGTGTCGTTCGATGACATGATCCTGTGGCTGGGCAAGTTGACCCGAACCTGGCAGGTGCAGACCAGCGTCATCACCATTGATCCCAAGGGCGATGGCCGTGTCGATGCGCGCCTGACCTTGCTGGAACCCGCGGCATGAAACCCTGGTTGCGATTTGCCCTGACGGGGCTGGCGGCGTACCTGGTATTCCTCGTTGTCACACTGCCCGCGGCGCCGCTGGTCTCCCGCCTGGCATCGGCCGACACAGGGCTGCGGATTGCCGGTGTGTCCGGCACGCTCTGGTCCGGCGAAGCCGTAGCGCTCGACACCGGCACCCTGAACCTGCGGGATGTCGAATGGCACCTGCAGCCGCTGGCGCTGTTTACCGGCACCCTGAAATTCGCCCTGGCAGGTAGTCTGGGTACGGAAACGGTACGTGCGCATGCGGGGGTGAACCTGTGGGGTACACAACGACTTACCCGGGTACAGGGCCGACTGCCGCTTGGTGAAGTGTTGCAGCGCCTGGACGTCCCGGCTGAAGCCGGCGTGGCCGGCATGCTGGAATTCGACCTGGACGAGGTGCGCTGGACGGATGCCGCCTTGCCGTTGGTGGACGGTAATCTGGTCTGGAAGCCGGCGCTCATGGTTGCACCGGTTGAGCTGGATTTTGGCACCGCCAGCCTGAAAATGCGCATCGAGGACGACCGCACGCTGGGTGACCTGAACGCCAGTGGCGGCCAGTTGCTGGTGCAGGGTAAGGTGGAGATGCAACCGGATGGCGCCTACCGTCTGGATGCAGAGTTACGCACTAATGGTGACGTTCCCGGGCAGGTCGGTGATTTTCTGTCGACCTTCACAGAATACCGGAATGGCGTCTACCGGCTGGAGTGGTCCGACCAGTTGTAACAATGGCACTGCTTCTTTCCACTCCCGAACAGCACAGCTTCCAGGATCCCACCCTGGAGCTCGACGACAAGCGGCTGCAGAAGTGGCTGGGTGGTCTGCCGGTACTGGATACCGGTAGCTCGTTGCGCATGGTGCTGGACGCGCTCGAACCCCTGAACGAACAAACCCTGGAGAGCAAGCATCGTCTGCGCCTGCTGAGTGTCTACCTGCCTACGGTGCAACGCCTCTACGATACGGCGCAACCGGCGCGCCTGCGCCAGGCGAATCTGTCGCGGCAGCAGCGCCAGGATACGGTCGACGATATTGAACGGTTGTGCCTGGCGATGGCCAATGGTTTCAAGATCATCGTCAAGGAATGGTGCGCGCCCGGGCAGCCGGCGGGCAAGCAGCCGCTGTTGGGCACGGTGTTGCGCTGGTGTCTGCAGCAACTGACACAGGCGCTGGTACACAGTTTTCGTTTTTACCGCCCGGAACCGGCATGGGTATTCCTGGAGCTGAACCAGCTGTATCGCCTGGCGCGTCATCACGGCCTGGTCGATCAGGTCAGCAAGGGTGATAGCAGCGGCGTGCAGATCACCCTGGCCGGCATCTACCAGGCCATCTGTCTGCTGGCGCTGATCGATCCGTTCAGCCAGGAAGAAGGCGAGCTGGATCGCCAGTACCGTGCCCTGATGCAGTATGCGCCGCAGGCCCGCATTATTCCCGGCAACAGCTGGCAGGGGGTTCCGGAGGGTCTGTACGTGCTCGACCTGCAGAGTGATCTGCGGCCGCGGCATTGCGTTTTCCTGCAATCGCCGGTGGATGGCGATGATCCGTACCTGCTCGATGCCCGGGTGCCGCTACAGCAAATGCACCGTACCCTGGCCAGCCTGAACGCGGACCGGCGCAAGCGGCGCCCGGAAGCTGCCATTCTGCGTGCCTTGCTGCCTGAAGTAATCGACCGCGACAAGCGCCGCGGAAAACGTCGCACTGATGGCAGCTGGATCGAGGTCGTCATCGGGCTGGATGGTATTGTCGACTGGTTGTTGCGCCAGCAGTGTGGTGAACAACCGGAAGGCATCGACTGGCAGGTCCTGGATCGCAGCGAACAGGGTTACCGTTTGACCTGGGAAAACAGCGATAGCGGGCTGCTGCAGGTGGGCGAACTGGTCTGTGAAATCGAGCGTGATACTGATGACAAGGTGCAGGCACTGCGGCTGTTCCTGGTGCGCTGGCTGCGTGACGAGCGTGGCAAGGGCACCGAGCTGGGCGTGGAGAGAATCCAGGGTGTGCCCGGACCGGTGCGCCTGGAAGTGCCGGAGCCGGGAGATGAGGCGCCGGTGGCGGCCCTGTTTCTGCCGGCCCCGAAGGCCGGCATTGCCGCCGTGCTGATTGCGCCGTGCGGCATTCATCGTGACGGTCGCGCCCTGAAGATCCACGCCGGTACACGCACCATCCCGGTATGCTGCGGTGTGCGTCTGCAACAGGGTGCCGGTATAGAACTATTCGAGTTCCTGGCGGGAGAGAATTGACATGGAGTGGGTAGCGTGAAAAAAAGGAAAGTTATTCCCATCAAGGACATGACGCCGGAAACCAAGTGCGGCTACTGCACCAGTTCCAGGTGTTGCACCTACATCAGCCAGGAAATAGACACGCCCCGATCCAAGACGGATTTCGATTTTCTGCTGTGGCAGATATCACACCGTGATATCCAGATCTACAAGGACGAGGGTAGCTGGTACCTGTTGGCCAACACCCCCTGCAACCATCTCGGCAAGGGGGGCCGGTGTGGCATCTACGCGGATCGCCCGCAAATCTGTCGCGACTACACGAACGATTATTGCGAGTTTGATGCGCCGGCCGAGGATGGCTTTCAGCTGTATTTCGACGGCTACAAGTCGTTGTTGAAGTATTGCCGGAAACGTTTCAAAAAGTGGGGTCAGCGTCCCTATTAAAGCCGTTGCAGGTTGGGCTGGTTCTACAGGCCCCGGGCCAGCTCGTCGAAACTTTCCACGGCGATGAACCCGGCGGTATCTTTGGGGGGCGCCTTGCTGTCCGGCAGGCGTACTGCGCGCAGGTGGCGCACACCGTAGTCCCGGGCGGCGCGCAATACCGGCAGGCTGTCATCCACGAACAGGGTTCGGTCCCGGTCGAACGGGTCTTCCTCGGCCAGGCGCGGCCAGAAACGCGGGTCTTCCTTGGGAATGCGAAAACTGTGGGCGCAGATCAACTGGTCGAAGTGTTCGTCCAGCCCGGTCGTTGCCAGCTTCAGTTCGATGACTTTATGGTGGGCGTTGGTCAACAAGGCCACACGTTTATCGCTGCCACGCAGGGCGACCAGGAAATCGATGACGTGCGGGTGTACCTGGATCAGGTGTTCGAGTTCCTTTTTCAGGTCGGAGATATTCAGCTCCAGTTCCCGGCTCCAGTAGTCGATACAGTACCAGTCGATGGTGCCTTCCCGGGCGCGGAATTTTGGATACAGCAGTTGCCTGGCCTCGTCCACGGACAGGCCGTGTTTCTCCGCGTAGCGCAGCGGCACGTGTTCCTGCCAGAAATGGTTGTCGAAATGCAGGTCCAGCAGCGTGCCGTCCATGTCCAGAAACACGGTTTCGATGTCTTGCCAGGGCACAGATCGGGACATGTACGGGAATCGTAAACGGGAACCAATATCGGTATGATAACGGCGAATTTATAGTATGGCCACGAGGAATTCATGGCTGAAAGCAACCTAACGACCGGAACTTACAATGAACCCATGTGACTATCTTGATGCAGCGCGGAATCTTGCCCACCAGGCAGGTGAAAAAATCCTGGAAATCTACAACACCGAATTCTCCGTCGAGGAGAAAGATGACAAGTCGCCGCTGACGGCTGCGGACATGGCATCGCACAATGTGATCGTCGCGGGGCTGGAGAAGCTGACGCCTGAAATTCCGGTGTTGTCGGAAGAATCGGCGAAAATTCCTTTCGAGGAACGCTCGAGCTGGGACACCTACTGGTTGATCGATCCGCTGGACGGCACCAAGGAATTCATCAAGCGCAACGGCGAGTTTACCGTGAATATCGCGCTGATCGACAAGGGTGTGCCGGTACTGGGTGTGGTGTACGTGCCGGTGAGTGGCGTTACCTACGCCGGTTGCGAGGGCAAGGGTTCCCTCAAGGAAGTGCCGGGTGAAGGCGAGAAAGTGATCAAGGTTCGTACCCTGTCAGCCGGTCCGCTGGCGGTGGTCGGCAGCCGCTCCCACCGTGGTGAATCCCTGGAAGCCTGGCTGGACAAGGTGGGTGAATACGAGATCGTCAGCATGGGCAGTTCCCTGAAAATCTGTCTGGTCGCCGAAGGCGTCGCCGACATCTACCCGCGCCTCGGCCTGACCTCGGAGTGGGATACGGCCGCCGCCCATTGCGTCGTGGAGCAGGCCGGTGGTTTTCTGACCGATACCGATATGCAGCCGCTGCGCTACAACACCAAGGATTCCCTGCTCAACCCGTTCTTCTTCGTATTCGGGGACGACAGCCGCGACTGGTCACAGTATCTCTGAGCTGGAATACCGTCATTGCCGCGCTATCAAGCGGCGTGTCAGCCAGGCCAGTAGCAGGGTGGCGAGCAGTGCGCCGCCGGTGTCCGCCGCCCAGTCCAGCACATCGGCCTGCCGACCGGGCACGAAAGACTGGTGAAATTCGTCACTGATACCATAGAGGCTGGCGATCAGGGTGGCGGCGAGTGCCTGTTGTGGCATGAAGCCACCCGCCTTCATGGGCATGCACAGCAACAGCAGCGCCCCCAGTATCGCGTAGGCGATGGCGTGTACCAGCTTGTCCTGGTGGGGGAACCATTGAGGGGTGGGCAGCGACGGCTGGCTGGATAGATAGAACAGAGCGGCCATCCAGAGCACAGCCAGTAGCAGCGAGCTGCCTCGAATCAGCCGGGCCATCGGTGCAGGTTCAGGCTACGGTTTGCGGCCTGGGAGGCACCAGGGCGGCGAGTTTTTCGCTCAATTGCCGGCCGTAGTCGCTATCCGGCTGGGACAGGCGGGTCTCGGTTTCCTCGCTGTTGTTCAGCAGCAAGGGTGATTCCCAGGTTTCCAGCAGATGGTATACCGTGCTGTCCAGGTGGTCATCCAGTTCTACCAGCAGTACGTCGATGCTGTCGGGGTCCAGTTTTTTCAGGTCGGTGGCACGCAGCGGCAGGGTGGTGATGGTATCGATCCCGGCTTGCTCCAGGGTCTGGGCCAGGTAGCTGCGCAACAGCGGTGAGCCGGCTGCGATGGCGATGCGCAAACCCCCTGCCGTTGCCGGCTGCGGACTCTTTTGCCGGTGCTTGTTCTTACTGCGCGACGGGGATGTCCTGGCGGGCGTCTCGGTGGCGGCCGGTGTCTCTGCGGCCACGCGCTCTGCCGCCGCCGTTTCCTGATCGCCATCGGCCGCTTTTTCCACCACTCCCGGCCACAATCCCCCCTGCGCCTTGTCCTGCGCCACATCGCGCACCAGCTGGG
>JAUXGZ010000044.1 GCA_030621785.1 Gammaproteobacteria bacterium
AACTTCATGATCTCTGCAGATCCAAAGTCCCGGAAATAATTGATCACCTGTTCCAGAACGTCACGCTCTGATGGTGCAAACGCGCCAAGATCAGGTTCGACGCGGGCCACGCATTTAAATCATCCCCGCCGCAAGCGGACGGGGCATTTATGAGTTGCTCGAAAATCACAGATTTTCATTGCAACAACCCTGTTTAACGCCGCAAGCGGCGGGGAATTACACCCATAGCGATTAAAACCAGCCTGAATCAGCACGATGTGTGATGCATTGTGATGAGCCAGGTTGCTCGGGGTTTCGTCTGCGTGCTGCAGGCAGATCAGCGGCTATATTGGCAAAATAATGCACATCTTTGAATGCATGCGCGATAATATCAGGCAGCGGCGGCTCAATCGTGGAAATTGAGTTTCGTGCTTATTCAAAATCCTGGCCTTTATGGACGGACACTAACTAACTCGATGCGCCTTCCGAGGCTTCAGTAATAAGACAAGTCATTGCGTGAAGCGATTGCTCAGCGAAGCAAGACCCACCACGGCGCACATCGCTTTCTTCACGAAACGCTGGAAGACCACTGCACCCCATATTCTTATTTAGGCCTGACTGGAATGCGTCCTGCTGGTGACTTATTGGTGACTTGCGCAGCTCGGCATTACGCAAAAAACCCATAAGCCATTGATTATATGGTGGGTCGTATAGGATTTGAACCTATGACCAATTGGTTAAAAGCCAACTGCTCTACCAACTGAGCTAACGACCCGTGGTGAAGGCGCGCATCATACCGCAACTGCAGGACAGGAAAAAGCCTTAGCCTTGCCAGCTCCTGAATCAGACCGCATCCAGTCGGCGCAGCTTTTCCGGCAGCAGGTGTAAATCCACCAGCGCACTGAGCAACGCGGCCCCGACTCCGGCTTCACCCTCGTACACCAGCCGGTAGTACTGTACTTTCATGGTCAGCGCAGTGCCAAGCACAATGCCGGCAAAAGCAATAAACGAGCCGAGTGCCAGGGTGGAGATGCCGGTAACACCCTGGCCAATGGTGCATCCCAACGCCAGCACACCGCCAAAACCCATCAGTACCGCACCCTGCAGGTGATTGAAGAAATCCCGCCACGAGGAGAACCATTCAAAGCGAAAACTCCGGCTCAGGAGAGACCACAGAAACGAACCCAGAATCACGCCCGGTACCGCCACCACACCGAATGTCACGTAGGCCCTCTGAAAACCGGAAGCGGAGTAACCGGCCGTCTGCCCCATCGGATTAATGAAGGTAAACGATTGCGGGGCCAGCGGACGGCTGTCAGCAGGCTTGCCGGCATCGGATTCGGCGAGAAAGTCCCATTCCTGCACATAGGACTGCAAGGAGTATTGCTCGCCGTCGATATCGATCACTGTGTTGCTGGTGATATACCAGGCCGCCAGCACCATGAGACCCACCACCAGGCCGCCAAGGATATTATCCAGGCTGCGCCGGAAATCGGCGCTGCTGAAAGCATAGACAAGCAGTGCCAGAGCCAGGGCCAGCCCTATCCAGAGACGTGTATCGAGGGCATTTTCAACGCCACCAACCAGCGTGCCGAGGTCCTGGTTTCGGCCCAGATCGACCGCCAGCGGTCGGATCCAGTCGTAGAACAGTACGGTAAACAAGGTCTTGTCCGTACCGGGAAATGGATTGACCATGAAGTAGGCGATCACGGCAATGACCAGGAAAACCAGGATGGACTTCAGGTTCCCTCCGCCGATACGTACCAGGCATTTGTTACCGCAACCGCTGGCGAAGGTCATGCCAATCCCGAACATCAACCCGCCCAAAAAGTTTTCCGCCCAGATCAGCAGACTGCCACGGTAAGGTGGAAAGGATGCGCCGGCATCCAACAGCCCCCGGGGTTCCAGCACCACCACACCCAGCAGGGCAATCGCAATCGCCAGCATCCAGGCACGGAAACGACCCAGATCGCCCATATTGACCCAGTCAGAAATCGCCCCCATGGTGCAGAAATTGGTCTTATTGACCACGAGCCCCAGGATCAACGAAGCGGAGAAAATTGCCCACAGGAAAAACGACTGGGCGGACGCAAAACTGTCAAAAATCATATTCATTCATCCCTCATAAAACCGTCTGGCAGTCAGCGGTAGCGAGTTGGATCCGGAACACCTGCGTCAGCAAAACCCTGCCGGCGCAGTCGGCAGGAATCGCATTTTCCACAAGCACGCCCCTCCGCGTCCGCGGTGTAGCAGGAAACGGTCACCGCGTAATCCACGCCCATGCGGTTGCCGGAACGGATAATGTCCGCCTTGCTCAGCTCGATCAATGGCGCGTGAATCTTGAACGCACCACCTTCGACCCCGGCACGGGTCGCTAGTTGGCAAAGACGCTGAAATGCCTCGATATATTCCGGGCGGCAGTCCGGGTAGCCGGAATAGTCCACGGCATTGACGCCAATAAAAAGATCCCCGGAGCCCAGCACTTCCGCCCAGCCCAGAGCCAGCGACAAAAAAACGGTATTCCGGGCGGGCACATAGGTAACCGGAATCCCTTCCACCGGCTGTTCGGGTACATCGATCTTCGCATCGGTCAGGGCCGAGCCGCCAATGGCTGCCAGATCCAGCCGAATCACCTTGTGTTTGACTGCACCGAGCGCCTCAGCCACGCGACTTGCCGCCGCCAGTTCGGCGCGGTGGCGCTGGCCGTAATCCAGGCTCAGGGCATAACACTGGTAGCCCTGTTCGCTTGCCATCGCCAGCACGGTGGCTGAATCCAGCCCGCCGGACAACAGCACCACGGCTTTTTGTTCAGCGACCCGGTTCATCGCCCCAAAGAATTTTGTGCAACTGGATCTGGAAACGAACCGGCAACCGGTCGTGCACAATCCATTCGGCCAGCAGGGTGGCATCCTGCTGGCCGAAAACGGGCGAGAACAGTACTTCACAACGCGAGTCGAGGTGGTATTCGTCCAGCCGGTGACAGGCCCAGTCGTAATCTGCCCGATCACAAATCACAAACTTGACCTGGTCGCGCGGCGTGAGGTGCTGAAGGTTTTGATAGCGATTTTTTGCCATTTCACCGGAACCTGGCGTTTTCAGATCGACCACCCGGGTAACCCGGCTATCCACCTCGCTTATATCCAGTGCACCGCTGGTTTCAAGGGAGACCTGGTAACCTGCCTCACACAGCTGGTGCAGCAGCACGAGGCACGCCGGCTGGGCCAGCGGCTCGCCGCCGGTGACAGTAACGTGGCGGACCTGGTAAGCGGCCACGCTGGCGACAATCGCATCGACCTGCATGGCTTCACCGCCACGGAAGGCATATTCGGTATCGCAGTACTGACAACGTAACGGACAGCCGGTAAGACGCACGAACACCGTCGGCAGCCCCATGCTGGTGGATTCACCCTGCAGGGAGAGGAAGATCTCGCTAATACGCAGGCGGTCGGCAACGGCCCGGGGGCTCTGGTGCAGCGTTGATTCCATGCGGGTATGATATCACTAGTGCCCTTCCCGCTTCATCCGCTCGAGCCGTTCAGCGGCCAGGCGGGCGGCGGTCGAACCCGGAAATTCCTTCACCACCCGGTTGAGGCTGGCACGAGCGTTCTGCCACTCCTTGAGTTCGTACTGGATGTAACCGGTCTTCAGCAGGGCATCACTGATCTTGTTGCTGTCGGGGTAGTCGCTCAGAATTTCACCGAACGCCTCCAGCGCCAGCGGAAACTCCCGTGTCACGTAGTAGACTTCCCCCTGCCAGTAACGGGCGTTATCGGCATATCCACTCTGCGGGTATTGCTGCAGAAATGTCTGAAAGGCAGCGGAAGCGTCGCTATAGCGGCCATCGCGCAGCAGCGACAGTGCGTGGTCATAATCCTTGCGCTCCTCTGCTGATCCCGGCATTGACGTTGCCGCAGGCGGCTTTGTAGCCGATGGCGCGCGCGCAGCTGCAGACCCGGTCGAACCTGGTGTGGACGGGGAAGCGGGCTCACCCTGGTCGCCGCCTTCCAGGCGATGCAGACGGTTGTCGATGTCCAGGTACAGTTCCCTTTGGCGCCCGGTCACGCCCTCCAGGGTATGGGTCTGGACTTCCACTTCACCGCGCAATTGCCGGACTTCCCGTTGCAAAGTCTCGACCTGCTCCAGTAATCCCAGCAAGCCCCGGCTGTCCAGCAGGTACTCCAGTTTCTCGATACGGGCTTCGAGTTGCGAGTTACTGGCTGCAGCCGATGCGCCGGCTGCGGTCGCAGACAGCAACAGAGCCAGCAGAGCCCTAGCCACCAACATAGACAAGCTCCACGCGCCGGTTCTGGCTCCAGGAAGATTCATCATAACCTTCGATGACGGGTTTCTCCTCACCGTAACTGACTACACTGATCTGCTCCGGCGCCACGCCCTGGAACTCGAGCATGCGGCGTACCGACTGCGCACGCCGATCAGCCAGACCGACATTGTATTCGCGTGCACCACGTTCATCACTGTGCCCTTCCAGCACGACGCTGACACCCGGGTTGGCCGCCAGGAACCCGGCATGGGCGGCAACCAGATCGCGATCTTCCTCTGCCACCTCGCTGCTGTCGTAGGCAAAATAAATCACCCGGCGGGAGAGTGGGCTATCGGGATCGTTCAGCTCCTCGATATTAAGCTGGTTGTAACCACCAACACCGGACGACGCAGCTCCGTCACTGTAGTCGAAACCACTGCCGGCACCATCGCTGTGTTCCTCTACTGCAACATCGTCGCCCTTGCTGTCGCCGGTCGAACTACAGCCTGCGATCCACAGGATGGCCAGTACGGCGATAACTGTCTGCACAAATTTCATGGTGTGACTCCTTGCATTCATGGATTATGGTTTGTCGAGCGGACCCCATACCGGTTCACGAACATTGCCCTGGCGCAGGCTGAGTCGCTGACGGAAACGACCATCACTGGAAACCTCGGCAAGCACGCCCCGATGGGCCGTTTCGGTTGCATAGATAATCATACTGCCATTGGGTGCAAAACTGGGTGACTCGTCCAGATTGCCATCCGTCAGAACACGCAACAGCCCACTTTCCAGGTTGAGCACTGCAATCCGGTAATGACCACCTTCGGCGTGCACCAGCACCAGATTCCGGCCATCCGGCGAAAAATCCGCACTGCTGTTGTAGTTGCCCTCGAACGTCAGCCGGCGGGCCTGACCACCTGCGGCCGGCATACGATACAGCTGGGGGCTCCCGCCCCGGTCCGAGGTAAATACAATACTGCGGCCATCCGGCGACCAGGCCGGCTCGGTATCGATGCCCCCCCCGACGGTCAGACGTTGCAAGCTGTTGTTGGCCAGATTCAGGTGGTAGATCTCCGGGTTACCGTCACGCGAAAGTGTCAGCAGCATGCTACGGCCATCCGGCGACCAGGCTGGTGCCCCGTTGATGCCGTCAAAGGAGGGGATTTCCTCGCGCTTTCCTGTCGTGATCTCCTGAATGAAAATGGTCGCTTTTCCGGTTTCGAAAGAAACGTAGGCGAGTCTGCGACCATCCGGTGACCAGGCGGGAGACATCAACGGCTGCCGTGAGGTCAGCAACGTCTTCGGATTGAAACCATCGCTGTCAGCCAGCTGCAGGCGGTATTGCTTGTTGCCGTCGATGGTTTCCGAAATAACGTAGGCAATACGCGTTGCGAAAGCGCCCGGCTGCCCCGTCAGCTTCTCGTAGATGATGTCACTGATGCGATGCGCAACATGGCGCAAACCATCCGCGGCGACCGGCAGACTGTAACCGGCAATCTGCTGACCACGGTAGACATCGAACAACCGGAATTCGATGCGGAAATCCGTATCGTCGCCCGGCTCGATCTTGCCGATTATCAGATTGTCCACGCCCAGGGTACGCCAGTCGGGATAACGCACTTCACTGGCTTCTGCGGGGCGGCTGATCATATCCTCCTCCGCCAGCGGTGCAAAACGTCCGCTACGCCGCAGGTCGGAAGCGACGATGGCCGCCACATCCTCGGTTGGCACATACTGGGTCGCAGAACTTTCGAAGGGCACGACCGCAATCGGTAACGCACCTTCCACACCCTGTGTAATCTCGATGGTCAACTCGGCCTGTGACAAGGCTGGCACCAGCGATGCCAGTAAAATAAAAGTAGCAACTATCCTGTTCATCAATAATCCGGTTTGAATTCAAAACTGATTGTACGAAACTGTTCCCTGACTTCGGGGTCCGGTGGCATGGGTAACGGTGAGGCCCTGAGTACGGCATTCTTGACCGACTGATCAAAAGCCGCATCACCACTGCTGCGCACCACTTTTACCTCTGCGACGTCACCACCCGGCATCAGTCGAACCGTCACACTGCAGGCCAGGTTACTACCGGCAGCCGGTGGCCGTATCCAGCTCCGCTGCACCTTGTCCCGAATATGCGAGACATACTCATTGATCATGCGCTGCATGGCACTCTGCCGCTGCGCAGCCATGCGCTCCTGTTCAGCTGCCAGCCCCGCCTGGAGCTCGGCTTCCGCCTTGCGCCTGGCCTCCTGCTCGGCCTTGCGTTTTGCCTCCTGCTCGGCCTTGCGTTTTGCTTCCTGCTCGGCCTTGCGCTTTGCCTCCTGCTCGGCCTTACGCTTTGCCTCCTGCTCGACCTTGCGCTTTGCTTCCTGTTCGGCCTTACGCTTGCGTTCAGCTTCCGCCTTCTGTTTCGCCACAACCTCCGCTTTACGCCTTGCTTGCTGCTCGGCTTTCTTTTTTGCAGCAATCGCCGCCTTGCGCTCGCGTTCAGCTTCCGCCTTGCGTTTTGCCTCCTGCCCGGCCTTCTTTTTTGCGGCGATTTCCGCCTGGCGTTTGCGCTCGGCATCCAGCTTGCGCTGCTCAGCCGCCTCTTTCAGCTGTCGCTTGCGCTTCAACTGTGCATCCAGCGCCGCACCATCCACGGCTACCGCCTGCACCGGCGCCTGCTTCTGTGCAGTCACCGGCTGGCGTTCCGGAGTCCAGTCCAGGCTGAAAACCAACACCGCAAGCAACACCAGGTGAACCAGCAGAGCGAGGCCAAAAGCCCTCGGATTTCCGCGTATTATGCGCACCAGATCGTGGATTATCTGCTCTCCTCCGGTGGCTCGGTAACCAGCCCCACACGCGCAGCACCGGCCTGCTGCAACAGGGACATGGCGGCAACCACCACACCATAGTCGACCCGGGCATCGCCCCGCACCATGACCACCGCTGCCGGGCGATTGCGCAAGACCGCAGCCACACGCGTAACCAGGGTTTCAGCATCGATCGGCTGCTCGGGTTCACCTCCCACATTCAGAAAGTAGCGTCCCGACGCATCCACCGAGAGTATCACCGGATCCGGCTTGTCGCTGTCCAGCGGTTCGGCGTCCGCCGTTGGCAACTCGACATCCACGCCCTGGTTCAGCAGGGGTGCAGTAATCATGAAGATCACCAGCATGACCAGCATGACATCGATATAGGGCACGACATTGATGTCTGCGATCACCCGCTTTCGGTTACGTCGCCTTGCCACCGCCTACCACATCCTAGGCGTGCGCCTGGCGCTGCAAGATGCTGGAAAATTCTTCCAGGAAATTGTCATAGCGGATCTCCAGCCGCTCTACGTCGTTCGAATAGCGGTTATACGCAATGACCGCGGGAATGGCGGCAAACAGCCCCATCGCCGTGGCGATCAGTGCCTCGGCAATACCGGGGGCAACCATCGCCAGAGTCGCCTGATGCACGTTACCCAGCCCGCGGAAAGCATTCATAATGCCCCATACCGTTCCGAAAAGCCCTACATAGGGGCTCGTGGAACCTACGGTCGCGAGGAAAGACAAATGGATTTCCAGCTGGTCGACTTCGCGCGACAGGGCCACCCGCATGCTGCGCTGCGCACCCTCCAGCACCGACATGGGATCAATACCGCTTTGCTTGCGCAGGCGGATAAATTCCTTGAAACCGGCGACAAAGATACCTGCCGGGCCTTTCAGTTCACCACTGCGTGGTTCAAGCTGATGATACAGGTTGGCGAGATCGCCACCGGACCAGAAGCGCTCCTCGAACTGATCAGCCGCCTCGCGCGCTTCCTGGATAGCACTACGCTTGCGGAATATCATCGTCCAGGACAGCACCGAAACCGCCAGCAGCAGGAACATGACCAGCTGCACGACAATACTGGCACCGGCAATCAGGCCAAAAAAAGAAAGATCAGCACCCATCCATCGACTCCAGTGTTGCCCGTACCACCCCGGGTATCGGACGCGGTCGGAAGCTGTCTGCATCGATGCAGACAACGCGCACCTGTCCGCGACACAGCACCGGCCGCTCAGTGCCGGAACACTGCACCTCCTGGGTGAACGTCAGACTCACGCGTCGCTGCTCGCTGATAGCCGCGCTCACCTCCAGCAAATCATTAAAGACAGCTGGACGCAAATAATCGACCTGTATGGAATGCACCGCAAACAAAACCCCGTGATCTCTGCGCAACTGATCCTGATCAAACCCCATTGCACGCAGTCGCTCGGTACGCGCCCGCTCCATGAACTTCAGGTAGTTGGCGTAGTACACCACCCCGCCACTGTCGGTGTCCTCGTAATAAACACGCACCGGCCAGACAAACCGCGACAAATCAACCCCCACCAGAGACAACAGTTTCGCAAAATAATTCCCGCGACCGGGCATCACGGACCCCGGAAAGTATTCCTGTAGCTTACCGGGGCGGGCAGCGTATTGCACCCTGCAGTGTTACCACCGGAGCAAAAAAAATGTGGCCATCACAGATGGCCACACGATACATCAAACAACTTGCCGGCACAGCAACCGGGGCGGGCATCAGCCGTCCGGTTTTACGGCACTGCGCGCGCGCTTGTATTCCCTTGAGTTCAACAACCCGTCCTGGTTCGTGTCAGCAGAGTCGAATGCCCGCTCCACGCCATAGATCGAGCGTGCCTCCACCCGGCTCACATAGCCGTTATGATCACTGTCGATGCGATTGAACGCCACATAACCGTATACGTCCACAGACACGGCTTCATCGGCTTGTGCCCAGACGGACATCAGTCCCGCCAGCGGGATCCATACCAGATACTTCATACTCTTCCTCCCTGATAAATCTGTTCCTGAATTGCAAAGTGCATCCCGTAAAAACAGCCCTCACGTTGACCTGTCCGGTCTGCTGTAAAACGGCCTCGATATAGCGAATCGGTCTGAAACACGTCGCCGTCCAGCGACGCGGCCGGCCAATGGACGTGTGAAACCCGGATTTAAAGCCAATCTGGATGTCGCTCGGGAGAGACAGCCATCGGCCGTCCCGGACAAGCTGACGGTTACGGTTCAGGATGCCCTGGCACCCTTGAACTGCGCGGGAACGAGATGATGTTTGTGTAAAAGCTTGTAGAATTCAGTGCGATTTCGTTTGGCGATCCTGGCTGCCTTACTGACATTTCCACTGGTAATCTGTAACAACTGGGTGAGGTATTCGCGTTCAAAATGCGCCCGCGCTTCGGCGAAGGCCGGCAAATCCGCATGCGCCTCGTCACGCAACGCACGTTGCACCAGGCTGGCCGGGATCAGTGAGGTCGTGCTGAAGGCGACCGCCTGTTCGACCACATTATGCAGCTGCCGCACATTCCCCGGCCAGGGCGCCGATAACAGCACCTCCATAGCTTCGGAGGAAAAACCCGTTACACCTTTCTTGCCCGCATCATCTAGACCGGACAGGAAATAGCTGACCAATAACGGAATATCCTCGCGCCGATCCAGCAGGGAAGGAATCTCCAGCGCTACGACGTTCAGACGATAATAGAGATCTTCGCGAAACCCGCCACCGTCGCGCAACTCATCGAGATCACGGTGGGTTGCAGAAATGATGCGCACATCCACATCGATCGAGCGGGTGGAACCTACCGGCCGTACGGTACGTTCCTGCAACGCACGCAACAACTTGACCTGGAAGCTCTGCGGCATGTCACCGATTTCATCCAGAAAAAGCGTACCGCCCTGGGCGCTCTGGAAAAGCCCCTTGTGATCACGGGTTGCGCCGGTAAATGAACCGCGGGCATGACCAAAAAATTCTGACTCGAACAGTGTCTCGGGAATGGCGCTGCAGTTCACTGCGACAAACTCACAGCCGGCACGCTCACTGGCCTGATGAACGGCCCGCGCCAGAAGCTCCTTGCCGGTGCCGCTGTCACCGTGAATAAGGATACTGGCCTCGCTCGAGGCAACCAGACGCGCCTGTCCCAGCAAATTTTCCATCAGCGGGCTACGTGTCACGATGCCCTGACGCCATTCTGAGACAAGCCCATCCTCATGCCGCTCGTGCTGCTCGCCGGTAACCCGCAACGCACGCGTCACCTGATCCAGCAGTTCCTTGCTTTCGAATGGCTTGGTGAGATAACCAAATACCCCGCGACTGGTCGCTGCCACAGCGTCCGGAATACTTCCGTGCGCGGTCAGTATAATGACCGGCAGCGCCGGATTGCGACGGTGGATATTATCGAACAGCATCATGCCGTCCATGCCATCCATACGTAGATCGGTGATCACCAGGTGTGGCTGGAAGATAGACAGCTGTGCCATGGCCTTCTCGCCACTCTCGACGGCGGCCACTTCATAACCAACCGAGGACAGGCGCATGGATAAAAGACGCAACAGGGCCGGATCATCGTCGACCACCAGAACCCGATAGCGGCAGGCATTCATTTATTTTTCCTCCGGGCTTGTTTGTTCCCGATTCTGAATATTTTGTTCGATATCCGTCAACGCTTGCAATTGTTGTTCCAATTCCTGGATACGCTCCTGACTCCGGGCCAGACGCACATCCAGTGACCTTATTTTACCACTGCTTGCCCGCTGCTCACCAATCAGCTTTACCAATAATGTTGCCAATGCCTGGGCGCTGTGACTTGCCTCGTCATAGTCCATATTTTCCAGTAACTTAAGCGCCCTGTCTCGATCCTGTAGTTGCTCGGGCCCCGCTACCAGCAAGAGCGCAAGTCGCAAACGGTTACGTGCACCGCGCGATTTGATAAACGCCTGTTCCCGTTTCTCGAGGACTTCGGTCTGCTGGCCTTCCGGAAGTTCCAGCGTCCGTTGCCACTCCTCGAGCCAGAAGGCCGCGTCGTCCACGCGGACACTGACCGGCACCAGGTTTTCCGTGCGCTGGACGGTAACCGGCTGGCAGGCAACAAGTATTAACACGCATGGAAACAACAATTTATGCATTATCACCCTCCCCTTCCGGGTGTATAGGTAACACTACTCTCAAGCAGGCTCCCTGCCCTGTACGGTTGACGACTTCAATCGAACCACCGTGTGCGTGGACATACTCGCGCGCGATGGACAAGCCAAGACCGGTACCACGGACACGCCCGTTGGCCGTTGACGATCCCTGGTAAAAGGCATCGAAGACGCGCCGGCGCTCCTCTGCAGGAATGCCCGGCCCTGAGTCGGCCACCTCGATGATCACGCGGTCGCCCTGAACATCCTGCTCCACTCGCAAGCGGCCTTCTTCCGGCGAATATTTGATGGCATTGGAAACCAGGTTATCCACCAGCGTCTGCAGCTTGCTGCGATCGCCTTCGACCTGCACCGGCCTCAAGGATACATCCAGCCTGAGCTGTCGTGCCAGTATGGCCACTTTGTGGTCCTCCAGCACCCCTTCGATCAGCAAGTCGAGTTCGATGTTCTCCCGGTGCAGCAGCGAAGCCTTCGAACTGGCGACATTGAAATCCAGCAAATCCTCAATCAGCTTCTGCAACTGAAGGCTGTTGTCACGCAAAATTTCTGCAATTTCTGACTGTTGCGCGTTCAGGGTGCCGACTACTTTTTCCGCCAGCAGCTCGGAACCCTCGCGTACCGCGGTTAGCGGGGTCTTTAATTCGTGGGAAATATGATGCAGAAAACGGGTCTTGTCCTGTTCGACCTCCAGTAGTCGGTTACGCATCCAGTCCAGCCTTTCACCCAGCTGTTCAAGATCCCGTGGCCCGGTAATATCGGGGGAGCGGGAAAAATCGCCGTCACCCAGATGGCGGATCGCCCGATCCATCTGACGCAATGGCCGGGTAATCAGGACGGTAAAAACGATAATCAGTATCAGCGCTCCAGGCACCAGCGCCATCGCCTGCAACACCAGACTACGCTGTAATTCGGCGCCGTTTCCCACCAGACGCTCTACTTCCTGCTTTACCTGCTTTCGATTATCCACCAACATCTGTCCGGCATCGCGTGAAAGCTCGGCAAAATTACCCAGTGCCTGCACGACCTCAGGGGCATCATGCGGCGACCCGGTTATAACCGAATGAACCCCGCTTTCGACCAGCGAAATGGATTCCAGCCGCTGCCGCTGCAACGCCGACAATCTCAGGTTGCCGAGTTGTTCCACGGTATCCAGGAATTCCTGATGGTTTTCAACGTACACATCCAGCAGAGTGGCATCCCCAAGCACCTGAAACTGGCGGGCGCTGCGCTCCATACTGGTAATTTCGTCTACCAGAAGCTGGCTGCTGCGGGTCGCGTTGACCGTAGTGAACAGTGCCTGCCGACCCTGGGCGACCAGGTGCTCCACCGACAGCGCAGCGTGGATCAGGGCTGCCAGCAAGGGCGCCACGACCAGTATAAATCCCACTAGCAGCAAACGGCGTATCGACTTCGGACGGTAAAGGCGCAAAAAAATCCCCGGGGGTTGTTAGCAGGCTCACCAGCCAGGCATCCCGCTGTGGATATTGGGCCATAGTCGCAGACACCATGCAAAAAAACCGATCACCGAATGCGGTAGTATTGGAAATCATGGATTACTACCTGCGCAAACTGATTCTGATTCCGTATTTCCTGTTGGCGTCGACCCCCGCAGCCGAAGCTGGTTCTGCGCTACTTAAAATCGAATTCACGCCCAGATCACCGGAACAGATGGCAGCCTTCTACGAAGCCCGGGGATTTCCGCGCCCTATGATCGACATACTGAAGCAACAATGTTTTATCACGGTGCGCATCCACAACAACGGGGAAGGTGTTATCTGGGCAGAACTGGACAACTGGCACTTCGATGCAAACGGCAAGACGCTGAAGCGGGAGCATCGCGATTACTGGAAACGCCGCTGGGAAGACATGCAGGTGCCACTGGCGAGCCAGTCGACCTTTCGCTGGACGCTACTACCGGAAGCTCTCGATTACCAGCCAGGGGAAACCGAAGGCGGCAATATTATCCTGCCTCGCACTGGTAGCCCGATCACCCTGCAGGCGACATTCCGTACCGGCGTGGACAAAAATGGTCCGGTAATCCGGCGTCGTTATGAAAATCTGCGCTGCGCGGAGGACAAAAAATGACCACCCGGGGTACTGGTTACAGAGCATACTTGCGACTGGCTATGTTCAGTTGCCTGCTATCACTGCTGTTGACCGGCAACAGCATGGCAGCCGAAACCTCACCGCCCGCCGGCATTCTGGTCTATGAGCCCGGTCTCGCACCGCTGTTCCGGCTGTCGGATATGGATGGCCTGACCTTCGACCTTGAAGCCGCGCGCGGACACTGGGTATTCGTGCACTTCTGGGCAAGCTGGTGCGGCCCCTGTCGCGAAGAAATGCCCGCCATCCAGCGTCTGGACAAAATCCTGCAGGACGACCCGCCTGAAATCGTGCTGATCAATACCGCAGAAGATGAGGACACCATTTTCAGCTTCCTGGCGGAACTGGCCCCGGAATTGAGCACCTACATGGATCGCGACGGCAGCGCCACGGAAGCCTGGCAACCGCGCGGTCTGCCGGCAACCTACCTGGTTGACCCGCAAGGCAGAATCCGCTACCAGGCGCTTGGCGGCCGGCCATGGGACGAACCCGACTATCTGGATTTTCTGCGCGCGTTAAAAAACTGACTCCCGCTGCGGTCATCGTCTACAATGAGCGGGGTTCCATCCTCCAAAAACAAGGGAGACTCCATGTCCCGCAAACCCGGCAACCGGTACCGCCATCTGCTGGCTCCGCTAGCGCTGCTATGCTTGAGTGGCTTTAATGCGATTGCGCTTGCACAGGACACTTCGCAGCACATAAGGATCGAACTCGGTAACAATCGTATCTCGCCGAGCCTGATCGAGGTACCGGCAAATACCCCGATGGCCATTGAACTGGTCAATATCGACATAGTAGCACCGCATACCTTCACCGTAGAGGACAAGGTAGGCAATCTCGTTATCAACCAGAATGTAGAAGCCGGTAAAACGGTCGCAACCGAACTGCCGGCACTGAACGCCGGAAGTTACACTTTCTACTGCAACAAGAGCTTACCGTTACAGAAGTCCCATCAGGAACAGGGTGAGGAAGGCACGCTGATGGTCATCGATCACTGAACACCGACGCTGCCCAGGGGTGATATTTCGCCCGCGGACAGCGTCGGCCAGGATCAGACTACACTACCGAAACCCCGATCGGTTGCTCCCGCCGGTGGTTCCAGTCCGGCCAGACGGCAGCCCTGGGCAATCGGCCCGCCGGGGAACAGGCCATAGAGGTATTTATATCCACCCTTGTCGTGAAAACGTTCATCCAGCGCATCGTGCAGCTCCCGCACACTCACGCGGGTATCACGACGCGAATAGTACTCTTGCAGGGCCTGTAACTCCTGCCAGTGATCATTTCCCAGATTAAGGCCTTCTTCCCTGGCAATGTTCTCGGCTTCGTCGCTTGACCAGTCCGTTGGTGCAAAAGGAAAATTGCCCGATCTGTCTAATATAACCATTCTTCAATCCTCCTGTGTTCACAAAACCCGGCGCAAACGCGCCAAGCCACACGAAAAGCATAGCACCAAAATTCAGTTCTGCAGCCTGAGCGCCAAAAAATCGGATCTTTTCCATATATTTAGTAGATGTATGACTTCACCGGGATAGCATCAACTGCCCATGGAACCAGTTCTGCGCGGCCGCCAGGCGTGCACGGATATCCGCATCTTCACAGGGCACCGACTCACCGCAACCCCAGACGGGACCTGGCCAGCAGGCGTCGGTGCAGAAGCGGGCCACGTGGTGCACGTGCAACTGGGGGACGAGATTCCCCAGGGCACCGATATTGATTTTATCTGCACCGAAATCACGCATGAGGCCCGCGGACAGCAGCGCCGATTCTTTCCACAACTGGCGCTGGTCGGATTCATCCAGCTGGAAGATTTCGGACACTCCGGCACGCTCCGGCACCAGGATAAACCAGGGGAAGCGCGCATCGTTCAGCAGCAGCAGCTGGCTGACCGGCAGTCGCCCGGCCAGGATACAGTCGGCCGCCAGCTTTTCATGCAACCTGAATTCCGTCATCATGTCTCCCGAAAAAATGGCTCCCGCCGGTGCAGGAAGGATGACACCCTGTTATCGATGTTGCTAGTCTGTACGGATGAAATTCATTCTGGCCATTGACCAGGGAACCCATGCCAGCCGTGCGCTGGTATTTGGTGGGGACGGGCGCATCGTGGCCCGTAGCAGCAGGGAAGTATCGCTTTCCCGACCACAGCCGGGGCATGTTGAGCAGGATGCGGAAGAAATCTTCCAGTCGGTGCATGATGCCATCGATGAAGCACTGCAGCTGTTGTCGACACAGGAACGCAAACAGATTCGGGCCTGCGGAATTACCACCCAGCGCTCCACGGTTGTTAGCTGGAAGAAGGACGGTACTCCGTTGTCGCCAGCCATCAACTGGCAGGACACACGCGGTTCAGCACAGACAGACCGGCTACAGCCGCACGCGAACGAAATTCGTAAACTCTCCGGTCTGCCGCTGTCACCGCACTACGGCGCAGGAAAGCTGCACTCGCTATTCGAACGCACACACGCAACCACTAATCCGCTGGGTGGCCCTCTGGCCAGTTTCCTGTTGTACCGACTGACCCGGGATCACTGTTACTGCGTGGACCACACTAACGCGCAACGCATGCAACTCTTCGATCTGCACACCCTGGACTGGTCTGCGCAACTGACAGACTGGTTCGGAATCCCCGCCAGGTGGTTGCCGCGCTGCCGACCGGTTATCTCGGCCTACGGCAGACTGGCCCATCACGCGATTCCGGTAACCGCAGTCTGTGGCGACCAGAACGCCGCCTGGTCAGGTTCCGGCCTGCCGGACGAGGACGCCGCCATGATCAACCTTGGCAGCGGAGCCTTTATCCTGGCGGCGCTACCCGAAGGCGCAAGTGACGAGCGGCTGCTCACCAGTATCGCCTGGAGCAACAGCGAACACTGCCGTTTTCTGTTTGAAGGTACCGTCAATGGAGCCGGTAACGCACTGGGCTGGTTCCGTGATCACTGGCAGGTAGACAGGCTGGAACAAAAACTGCCACACTGGTTGCAGGCAATCGCCGCGCCCCCCCTGTTCATGAACAGCATCGGCGGGCTGGGTTCGCCCTGGTGGCAGTCCGGCGTACAAAGCGGTTTTATCAATGACCACGGACAATTCAGCCTTGCCGAGCGGGCTGCCGGCATTATTGAAAGTATTGTGTTTCTGGTGCAGCACAACCTGGACCGGATCCGTACCTGCCGACCGATCCGGCGCCTGCGGGTCAGCGGTGGTTTATCACGTCTCGATGGCCTGTGCCAGAAACTGGCCGACCTCAGTGGTAGCGAGGTGGAACGCAGCAACGATGCCGAGGCC
Source organism: Gammaproteobacteria bacterium (assembly GCA_030621785.1). GTDB lineage: Bacteria > Pseudomonadota > Gammaproteobacteria > DSM-19610 > DSM-19610 > Thiogranum. Next base: position 16,568 of record JAUXGZ010000044.1, read on the forward strand.
AGTGCCCGCGGCATCGCCTGGCTTGCTGCCGGACAGCCGCTGAAATGGCAGAATGACTGTTCGGCGGAACATTTCCACCCGCTGCATAACGCGGCTCTGCAGCAGCGTTATCGAACCTTCAGTGTACAACTGCAACAACGATTCGGCTCGCGCAACGATGACTGACCCGGACATTCCACAACTGGTCGCCCACCGGGGACTCATGCACAGCTGTCCGGAAAACAGCTGGCTGTCGCTGGAAGCAGCCTTGAACGCCGGTGCCTGCTGGCTGGAATTTGACGTGCAGATGTGCCGCGACGGCAGTTTTGTTTTGCTACACGACGACAACCTGCAACGTATCAGTGATAAACCCGGCAACATATTCGAACTGGCCGGCACAGACCTTGACCGTGTCAGCGTACACGAGCCCAACCGCTTCGGTGAGCGCTACTTCCCACTGCCGCCGGTCACTCTGAAACAGACGCTGCAGCTGCTCGAGCGTTATCCGCAGGCACGCGTCATGGTAGAGATCAAGGAAGAAAGTCTGCAGCACTGGGGGGTAAACACCGTCATGGAAAAACTGCTCGGGTGTCTGCAGGACTATCGGGAGAAATGTGTACTGATCTCCTTCAGCGCCGACGCAGTGGTCTGGACCCGCAACAACAGCTCGCTGCAGACCGGCTGGGTATTGCACGCCTATGACCGTGCCCACCTGCAGTTCGCCAGGGACATAGAACCCGGATTCCTGATCTGTAATTACAAAAAGATTCCACCCGGGAATGATCCTCTCAGCGGAAACTGGCAGTGGATGCTGTACGACATCGACGCCCCGGAACTGGCCATGCAATGGGCCGCACGGGGCGTGCAACTGATCGAAACACCGGACATTGCTGCCATGCTGCGCCATCCACAGTTAGCCCGGCGAAGCTGCCGATAGCGCTTGTCCAGCTTTCAGATACAATCGGCCAACCCCGCACAACAGCGGTTTTATGCTGTGCCGGGTGCGACTATGATTAGCGTTTCGCAGCGGAGCAGTCGAACCGAATGAACCCGGAAACCACCCCTGTCAGTCGTCACCCAACCCATACTGTTCAGGTAGGCAGCGTACCCGTAGGTGGCGCTGCACCCATTGTCGTGCAATCAATGACCAACACAGATACCGCCGATATCACGGCCACGGTGCAGCAGATTAGCCAGCTTGCCCAGGCAGGATCGGAACTGGTGCGCATTACCGTCAACAGCGAAGCTGCGGCGCGGGCAGTCGCCCCGATTTGCGAACGCCTGGATACTGAAAACCTGAATGTGCCACTAATCGGGGATTTCCATTTCAACGGCCACAAACTGCTGGAGCGTTACCCGGAGTGCGCCATGGCCCTGGCCAAATATCGCATCAACCCGGGCAATGTGGGGCGCGGCAAGAAACGCGATGAACAGTTCGCCACCATGATCGAAACCGCCTGCCGGCACGACAAGGCGGTACGCATCGGTGTCAACTGGGGCAGCCTGGACCAGGAACTGGTCGCGCGGGTCATGGACGAAAACAGCCGACGCGAACAGCCGGCAGACAGCCGGCACATTATTCACGAAATCATGGTGACTTCTGCGCTGGAAAGCGCACAGCGCGCCGAAGCACTGGGGCTGGCTGCCGGGCGCATTATCCTGTCTGTCAAAATGAGCGGCGTACAGGACCTGATTGCGGTATACCGGTCATTGGCGGAACAATGTAATTATGCCCTGCACCTGGGGTTGACCGAAGCCGGTATGGGCTCTCGCGGCATCGTCGCTTCAAGCACCGCCCTTGCGATCCTGCTGCAGCAGGGCATCGGCGACACCATACGCATATCGCTCACCCCGGAGCCAGGCGGCAGTCGCACCGGAGAAGTGCTCGTCGCTCAGGAGATCCTGCAGTCCATGGGTCTGCGTTCGTTCACCCCTGATGTCATCGCCTGTCCTGGCTGCGGCCGTACTTCCAGTGACTATTTCCAGAAACTGGCCCGGAACATCCAGGGTTACCTGCGCAATCAGATGCCGGCATGGCACCGGCAATATCCCGGCGTGGAAAACATGACCGTCGCAGTGATGGGCTGTGTTGTCAACGGGCCGGGAGAAAGCAAACATGCCAATATCGGCATCAGCCTGCCCGGCACCGGTGAGCGACCGGTGGCACCCGTATATGTGGATGGCAAAAAGACAGTAACGCTGAAGGGCGAGCGCATCGCCGAGGAGTTTCAGCAACTGGTGACCGCTTACGTGGAAAAGAACTACGCGGAGTAGTGCGTCAGGGCTCGTCCTTAAACGCAGATCAGTCCGCTACGCGCATTCTGCAACGGTTGCCGATGATGGAAAATCCGGCACAGCTCGACCAACGCAGACCGTTGCCGGCTGTGCATAACAATATCGCCATCGCTCCATTCAACTGCACCGGCCCTCCTCCTCAGCTCACGCAACTGCGCAACCTCCCGGGCGAAGAAATAATTGAAGCGAATGCCCCATTTCTCCTCGATCATGCCCACTGGAATTCTCGAGGCTGCCAGGATCATATCCATGATCTCGCGACGCAGCACATCGTCCGGCTCCAGCTCGATACCGCGCACCACGGGAATTTTTCCCTGCTGAATCGCCGCACGATAGTGCTCCCAACGGTCTTCGAGCAGTCCGTAGAATTC
>JAUXGZ010000079.1 GCA_030621785.1 Gammaproteobacteria bacterium
AGGCATCCTTGAACTCGGCTCTTTTCAGTAACTCCACCGTGTCCGCAAGTTTTCTGCCAATGCTGTCAGGGTAGGCATTAAACATAACTCCGCTCGGCAGGGTTTGTGGTGCGGACCCCGGGTCTTTTTTCATAATCTGTTCCATTCCGTACGCGGGAGGAAATCTACGCCATTGCTGCCGGCGTCGCAACCCGAAACAACTCTTCAGGACGCGATAAGGTAGGCCAACAGATAGGCTTGCAAGCGCGTACAGTGTGTCGGCATAGAAAAACAGCAGCACGCAGCCGCTGGCGGTCAGGTGATCGGTTGCGCTTCCCCGTCAACCACGTCCATGCGACTGGAAATGGCGACCACCAGAAAGGCAGAGGCAAACCCAAGCGCCAGATTGAGGACGCCGAAATCGCCGGAGATCATCAGCCAGAACAGCATCAGGCTGGCCGTCATACTCAGTGCGTGTACCCGGGACAGGCTCCTAGATCATTTTTGAGAACTTCTCTTCCTGCTCGACCCGGTAACGGTCGAACACCTTGCAGATATTCCGGATCAGCAGGCGGCCCCGGGCCGTGACATCGATGTACCGGTCATCGATGCGCACCAGCCCATCCTGCTGCATGTCCCCGAGCCGCTCCAGTTCGTCACCGAAATAGTGCTGGAAATCGAGTTCAAACCGGTTTTCGACCTGTTTGATATCCAGGCGGGTATTACAGATCAGCTGCTGGATGACCTCCCTGCGCAGACAGTCATCCGCCGTCAGGGCAATACCGCGTTTCACGGGAATATGCGGCTTGGCAAGCTCACGAATATATTCATCCAGATCCGTCGTATTCTGCGCATAACCACCAGGCATGAAGCCGATCGAGCTCACGCCCATAGCCAGCAGGTCGGTATTGGCATGGGTGGAATAGCCCTGGAAGGTGCGATGCAGGGTTCCGTTACGCTGGGCGATGGACAGTTCATCGTCTGCACGGGCAAAGTGATCCATACCGATGTACTGATAGCCGGCGGCAGTCAGCTTCTCGATAGTCAGCGCAAGAATCCCCAGCTTCTCGTCCGCACCGGGGAGATCCTCCGGATTGATCCGGCGCTGGGGCTTGAAGCGATCGGGCAGGTGCGCGTAATTAAATACCGACAGGCGGTCGACGCCGGTCTCGATAACCGCATCCAGCGTCTCCGAAAAACTGTCGACGGTCTGCAGCGGCAAACCGTACATCAGGTCTATGTTGATTGAACGGAAACCCAGTTCACGCGACTGATGAAGCACGCTCAGTGTCTGCTCCGCAGTCTGGATGCGGTGCACCGCTTTCTGCACCACGGGATTAAAGTCCTGCACACCGATGCTGACGCGGTTGAAACCAATATTGCGCAGAATTGGCAAGGTGTCCTCACGCACTTCGCGAGGATCGATTTCGATGGAATACTCGCCATGGTCATCTTCGCGCAGCCAGAAATTCTCGGCCAGCACATCCATCAGCTCGCATATTTCGCGGTCACTGAGAAAGGTCGGCGTCCCGCCGCCCCAGTGCAACTGCTCCACCTGGCGACCGGGCTCCACCAATGCCGCCTGCAAGCGTATTTCCCGGTACAAACTGTCAAGGTACGGTCTTGCCTTGCCGCGATCTCCGGTGACAATCTTGTTACAGGCGCAGTAATAGCAAACATGCGCGCAGAACGGGATGTGAACATACAGCGACAGCGGCTTGCTGCTGGCATTGCTGGCACGCACCCAGTCGATGTAATCCTGCTCGCCGACCGCAGGCGAGAATTCCATCGCCGTCGGGTAGGACGTGTACCTGGGTCCGCTACCCTCGTAACGACGAATCAGGTCGGGATCAAATTCAACATCTTCCAGCATGCTTTTCTCCGGTAAACCCGCTAACTCTATCCTGTACTAGCCAGTTGGAGCGTTGATCTGCGTCAAGGCTCGAAAGGTCACTCGTCTTCTGTTTCCAGACCTTTTATGTGCGTTTCGTTGATTTTCAGCAACAACCGTCTGAAGGGAAGAATACGTTCATCCTGGTGTTCGGCCATTCTGGCAAAGGACAGATCTTCCTTGTCAAAGCGGTAGCTGCCATCCGCCATCGATGCGCGCAACTTGCGCACATCACGCTCAAGATCCTCGAGAAAATCGGTCGCCGCACCCATGGATTCCATATCGTATTCAGCCGCTGCTCGCAGATCCTCGATTTCAAACAAGGCCTGATCCACCAGCTCTACATATTGTGCCGCGGTTTTTGGTCTACCCAGCATGCGAAGATTCTCCGTCCAGTATGTTTTCGAATACGCTCTGATATTGCTGTAGCTGCTGCGCATCGAGCAGGAACACGCCCTGCCCGCCACGTTCAAATTCCAGCCACAGGAAAGGCACTTCCGGCAGCAGCTGTGCCAGGGCCTGCTCGCTGTTGCCAACCTCAACTACCAGAATACCACCCGGCTCCAGGTGCTGCCCGGCCCGCGCGAGTATCCTGACAATTACATCCAGCCCTTCGTCCCCTGCCACCAGCCCGATCTCGGGCTCGTGACGAAACTCCGCCGGCAAATTATCCATTTCGTCTCGTGACACATAGGGCGGATTACTAATGATCAACTGGTAGAGCTCGCTACCCAGCGCATCGAAAAGGTTGGACTGGAGGAGACGCACCCAGTCCTGCATGCGATGATCTTCAACATTCCGCTGCGCCACCTGCAATGCATCTACAGAAATATCCACCGCATCCACGTGGGCCCGACCGAAAACATGTGCACAGGCAATAGCAATACAGCCGCTGCCGGCACACAGGTCCAGTACGCGCTGTACGCTATCGGGCTGCAGCCAGGGCTCGAAACCCTTCTCGATCCACTCCGCCAACGGGGAACGCGGTACCAGCACCCGTTCATCCACATAGAAGGGCAAGCCGGCAAACCAGGCCTGGTGCGTCAGGTACGCTGCCGGCTTGCGGGTATCAATCCGCTGCTGAATGGTAGCCAGCACGGCCTCGCGCTCCCCGGCGGTTACCCGCGCGGCCAGATAGGTCTCCGGAAACCCGGTCGGCAAGTGCAGCGCGTACGCCACCAGCACCAGTGCCTCGTCGAAGGCATTATCGGTTCCATGACCATAGACCAGTCCGGCCCGGGCAAAACTGCTTGCGCCCCAGCGCACCAGGTCACGAATGGTCTGTAATTCAGAATGCTGTGATTTCCCGCTCGACAATGGAATAATACCGCCCCATGAAAATACTGCGAATTATACCCGTATTGCTGAGCCTGGTGCTGATATTGTCGTGCGGCCAGCCACAAACACCTGCACTGCAACAGGGCACTCTGCTTCCGCAAGCCAAGGTGATTGGCGACTTTTCCCTGGTCGACCAGAATGACCAGCCGTTTACCCGGGAACGCCTCAAAAACCACTGGACTTTTGCGTTTTTCGGCTATACCCACTGCCCGGATGTCTGTCCAACTTCCCTGGCCATGCTTGCCCAGATGCAACGCCGACTGGAAAAGGCGGGCACGCCAGAGCTGCCGGACGTAATATTCGTCAGTGTGGACCCGGAGCGCGATACACTGGCAACGCTGGCAACGTATGTGCCCTACTTTCATCCCGACTTTCTGGGAGTAACCGGTGAGCCGGACGAAATCCATTCATTTACCCGGCGACTGGGCATTCTTTATGGCAAGGCCGAAAATGACAGCGGCGAGAACTACCTGGTCGATCACAGTGCCTCGGTTCTCCTGTTCGATCCCGACGGCAACATGCGTGCCGTATTCGGTCCGCCACACGACCCGGAAAAAATGGCAAACGACTTTATCGCCATTCGCAACTATTACGAGGAAAGCCAATGAAATCTTTCATCCTTGCCACGATACTTTTGCTATCGGTCTCCCTGGCAGTCGCGGCCGAAACACAGACTCTGGTCAGTGACGCCTGGGTCAGGGAAGCACCGCCCGGCGCCAGTATGCTGGCAGGGTACCTGACCATTGAAAATCCGTTCGACGAGGACCAGGTACTGGTCGATGTCAGCAGCCCCCGCTTTGCCCACGTTATGATGCATCGTTCCGAAATGGTCGATGGCATGGCACGCATGATCCACGAAGAAAGCATCACGATCCCCGCGCACGGCAAGACAGAATTAAAACCCGGCAGTTATCACCTGATGATGCCTGCACCGGATCTCCGACTGACGACCGGTGATACCGTCCCGTTCGTGCTGCGCTTTGCCAACGGCGAGCAGCTGGAGGTATCCGCCGAAGTCCGAAAGCCATGAAGCCGGTGCCGCAACGTGGCGCCAACTGGCAGGACTACCTGAAGTCATTGCCACTTTACCCGCTGCCGCACCATGCCGTCTCGCGGCTGACCTTTGCGCTCACCCGCGTGGAGACGCCCTGGTTCAAGGACCTGTTCATCCGCTGGTTCGCCCGACAGTACCGGATCAACTGGACCGAGGCCGAGTTCCAGCGGCCGGAGGACTACCGGCACTTCAATGCGTTCTTTACCCGCGCACTGCGCCAGGGAGCACGACCGGTCGAGGGCGACAAAAACAGTATTATCAGTCCTGCAGACGGTCGCATCAGCCAGATCGGAAGCATCGAGGCCGGTCAGTTGTTCCAGGCGAAAGGGCATCATTTCAGCGCCGTTGAACTGCTGGGTGGCGACAGTGAGCGGGCCGCCCCTTTTCTGAACGGCCTGTTTGCCACTGTCTATCTATCGCCACGAGACTACCATCGCATACATATGCCGCTGGATGGCCGATTGCGCGAAACCGTGTACATACCGGGCAGACTTTTCAGCGTAGCGCCGCATACCACCCGCACCGTCCCCAGGCTGTTTGCCCGCAACGAGCGCCTGGTCACCATATTCGATACCGACGCCGGGCCCATGGCCATGGTGCTGGTAGGTGCTATTAATGTCGCCGCCATTGAAACGGTCTGGTCCGGTCTGGTCACTCCGCCAACGCGCAGCAGTATCGAGCTTGTCAATATGCAGCCACAGGACATCGAGCTGGTGCGCGGCGCGGAAATGGGCCGCTTCAACATGGGCTCGACCGTGATCCTGCTGTTTCCCGGCAAGGATATCGAGTGGCAGGAAAACCTGCGTGCGGGCCAGCCACTACGCATGGGACAAACCATCGGCCAGATCCTGCCCTGACCTGCCTCAGGCCGGAGTTCACAGAATTTCACCAGGCAGGTACAATCACCCACCCTGACACTTAGCTGACTGACACACAAAACCGGACTCCACTATGCATCCCATGCTGAACATAGCGGTACGCGCGGCGCGTAACGCCGGCGACATCATTGTCCGGTACTCCGACCGTGTCGACCAGTTGACCATCACAACAAAGGAAAAGAACGACTTCGTTTCCCAGGTCGACCGGCAGGCTGAAGATGAAATCATTGCGGTGATCCGCAAAGCCTACCCGGGTCACGCCATACTCGCCGAGGAAAGCGGCGACCACCAGGGCAAGGAAGAATTCCTGTGGATTATCGACCCGCTGGATGGAACTACCAATTTCCTGCACGGCTTTCCACAGTTCGCGGTATCCATAGCGCTGCAGCACAAGGGACGTCTGGAACAGGCGGTGATATACGATCCGATGCGTCAGGAACTGTTCACCGCCACACGTGGCGCCGGTGCCTTCCTCGACAATCGGCGCATGCGCGTTACTCCGCAGAAGAGCCTGAATGGTGCATTACTGGGAACCGGCTTCCCGTTCAGGAAGCAGCAACACCTGGATGCCTACCTGGCCATGTTCAAGGCACTGTTCCCTGATACTGCGGGCATCCGGCGGGCGGGATCGGCCGCACTGGACCTGGCGTACGTGGCGGCCGGTCGTCTGGATGGCTTCTGGGAAATCGGCCTGAGGCCGTGGGACATGGCGGCCGGCGTACTACTGGTGCGCGAAGCTGGCGGACTGGTCAGTGATTTTGGCGGTGGCCACGCCTTTATGGAAACCGGCAATATCGTCACCGCCAGCCCCAAACTGTTTCCCGAGATCCTGAAAGCAATTCACCCCCACCTGACCACGGACCTGCAGCATTGAACACCAGCCGCCTTGTGTGGTATATCTAAATAACAATCAGAATCAATAGCAGGTACTGATAATGAAACGCACCATGCTCGTCCTGGTGGCCCCGCCCTATGCGGTCTGTCTGTACGGCTGTGCCGGCTGCTGTGCGGCACCTGTGGGTGTTTCCTGGCTGGCCGGAATGGTCAGTATCGTCTGGGGCATCGCGGGGGGGCCGGCCAACCTGCCGGATCCCAGCTGGAATACTATTTTGCTTGGCTGCGGACTTTGGGCCATTGCCTCGGTCTGGACCGCAATTGCCGTTCGCGACTCAAATAACGAGCAATGCGCCGAAAACAGTCTCTTCTGCAACCGGATTACGCCGAACCAGGCCGATGAATCCGCCCCGGTAGACCAGGCACACAAGGCACCGTAGCTTTCGCTCGGTCAGGACTCTGCCAGTATATTCGCCAGCAAAACCCCATCCTGCGGATTCAGCCCGTGGCCGCTCGGCGTGTACATCACCCTGGCCCTGCCGTGCAACGCCGGTACATTGTTCAGATCCTGGCTGAAGCCCGGAACGATGTCATCGCCAGACGAGAACGGAGTCTGGCGAACAATCGCGTAGTACTTGATATCCGGATACGGCTGCTGGTTGAGCCAGGAAAGCACGTTGCCCGAGTCGACCGGCAGCAGGTCGATCAACACACCGCGCGAGTCTTCCAGGTACGCGTAGTCTGACCCACCGATCATATGTTTGAGAAACTCGATACCGGGACCCGGACAGAAAAAGGGCCTGGCGTCGACAACGTCCAGCCCCTGCGCCGCCCGTCCTGTACCCAGATGCGGCGATGCAATGGTGACCAGCTCCGAAACCCGGTAAGGGTTATTGCCAAGAAGGACGAAGCGCGCGACCACGCCACCGGCAGAATGCCCCACCAGGACGAGCTTCTCATCGGGATAGTAGCGACGCAACGCATCGAGCGCCATCGCCAGATAGTTGGCCTGGATTGCCAGCGGTGCCTCTGCCGGCAAGCTGACAGTAAAGCTTTTATTCGCAGCCTGCACGCCCTGTGCCGGCAACAGCTGCATGCCTTCGGCTCCGGGCGCAAGCACCCCGGCTCGCTGCCAACCGCGCGCATCCAGTTCACTATTGATGCCACTGAACTCCCAGGTCTGCGCACCGGACGCATAACCGTGAACCAGCACCAGAATGTCTGCCGACACCAACCGGCTAATCAACAGACCCAGCAGCCCGACTATCCAGATGAAACGTGTAGCCATACTCAAGCCCATCCATTTTCCCAGGTCACACGACCTATTTAAGAATATTAGCGAATAGCGTAAGTATAGCAGATCCCGGCCGGATTTCTCACCGGGGAAGCATCAGGTATCAGCCGTGAATGCAATCAAAAGCAAATCCAGCGGTGCGCTCGGCCTCGATAGAATCGCGAATTTCAATAATTTCAAAGTGGAAATCGAGTAGCTTTCCCGCGAACGGATGGTTGCCGTCCAGCGTCACCTGCCGGGGAGACACCTCGGCGACGGTAAAAACCTGTGATTGCCCGTCCGGCATCTCACCCTCCACCAGGGAACCGGGTTCGGGCGTCTCGCCGTGAAAACGTTCCAGCGGCATTTGCAGGACCAACGCCGGATCATGATTGCCGTACCCCTCCTCCGGAGTGAGGGAGACGTTGACCCGGTCTCCTATCCTGCAACCCTCTATTGCCCGCTCAACCTTGTGAAATGCCCCGCCATAACCGCCATGCAGGTAGGTAAGATCGTCACCATACTGCAACAGGCTACCGGTCGATGCTTCGGTCACTCTGAAACATAGCCGGACCACCTTGTCCCGCACGACAAATTCTCTATATTCGTCTAGTATCAATAGGTTAGTGACTTGCATGTTCATGTTTTCGCTCGCAGCTTATTATTCCCGGTGCCGTTATTCTGACTACCTGCAGTCACTGCAAAAATTATGCCCATGAAAATAATCAACAACTTGCTTTGACCGTGACCAACGCTGGTTCTACTATTAGGCCATCTGCCTGGTACGCAGGCAGGGGGGATACAAAATCAACGAACGAGCAGGAGAGGAGTAGTCAGTATGTCTGATATGTTTTCCGAGGATTTCATGAACGGCTTCAAGGATCGCTGGAATGCGGATAGCGATTTATCCGGCGCGCTGGAAAAAATCGGCTTCAGTTCCACCATCGCCTATGGCATCGATGGCGAGGACAAGCCACGCGGTTTTCTTAAAATCGAGAGCGGCCACGTGGTCGAATGCGGTGCTTACAGCGGTGAAGATCTCAACTGGGACCTGCGCGCTTCCGAAGATAGCTGGAACAAGTGGATGAAGAAGCCGCCGGGCATGATGGGCCTGGGCATGGCGTACACATCCCGCAAACTGAAGTTCAATGTCGGCGACTACAGCGCCATGATCAAGGATCCACGTATGGCAGGTCCGTTCATCCGCAGTTTCTCTGCAATGGGTGGATAAGGCAGGACACGCAAATAGCATTACCATAACGGCGGCTCGATGATGCCGCCGTTATGGTCTTGGGGTACACGATCTTCGTGCCGATCCGGTGAAAAGTCCGACAGGATCGTGGAATTGTTTTCCGGTTTGAGGTAGGCTCTGCGCCCTGCACGTCACGGTACGGTAACAAATAACCTGTACCATTCAATGGTTCCCTGGAGAAGCGTCGGCGCTGAAATGGAAGATTCCCTGGACACACCGCCCGTATCATTGTCACATCACGTTTTTGTTTTCGGCATACTGCTATTGTTGTGGGTGCTGCTGACGGGCAGTCTGGATGTACAGGAACTGGTTGCCGGCACGGTAGTTTCGCTGGCAGTTACGCTGCTGTTCGGCTCTCGTTTCACCATACTCACCGGCTTTCGTTTCAGCTGGCTGGCACCCATCTACGTCCTGACCTATCTGGGCAACTTTTTCATCGCCCTGCTGCGCGCCAACCTGGACCTTGCCGGCCGGGTTCTGTCCCCTTCCCTGCCGATCAATCCCGCACTGGTCGAAATTCGCACCAGCCTGAAGTCACCGCTGGGCCGCTTGCTACTTGCCAATACCATCACCCTGACCCCGGGCACCCTCACGATTGATGTCGAGGATGACCGTCTGCTGGTACACTGGGTGTATTACCCGCCGGGTACGGATCTGCAACAAGCTACCGAACAGATTTCCGCCAGCTTCGAACGTCGCCTCTCCAGGTTCCTTATATGACCCTGAGCGTATTGCAGATGATCGCGCTGGCGCTGCTGGTACTCGGCATCGGACTCAGCTGCCTGCGCCTGCTACTGGGCCCGACCACGCCGGACCGCGTGGTAGCGGCTGACACGCTGGCGGTTATCACCACGGCGGGACTGGCCGGGCTGGCCAGTGTGTTCGACAATCCGATCTACCTGGATGTCGCACTGGTCTATGGAACGCTCGCCTTTGCCGGCACAGTGGCGATTGCCCGCGCCCTGGAGGGGGATAGTAAATGAGTATAATCGGCGATATTCTGCTGGTGATCGGCTGCGCTTTTATCGCCCTGGGCAGCCTGGGCCTGGTGCGCATGCCAGACGTCTACAACCGACTTCAAGCCGGTACCAAGGCCGCTACGCTCGGCACCATAGCCGTTCTGCTGGGCATTGGCTTTCACCACCCGGACTGGTGGGCGAAGCTGCTGGTCATCGCCGGCTTTGTCCTGTTCACCAACCCGGTGGGATCCTCAACGATTGCCCGCGCGGCCTACAAGGTCGGCATCCGCCCCCGGCCGCTGGCCGGCAAGTACGAAGCGGACTCCTGACATGGACTGGCTGACCCTGATGATCGTCGTCGTAGTGCTCAGCAGCGCAATCGCGGTATTGCTGCTGAAAGACTTTCTGGCCGCACTGGCGGCATTTTCCGTGGTCTCTCTGGGCATGTCCGTACTGTTCGTCATTGTGCGCGCCCCTGACGTAGCCATGACCGAGGCCGCCATCGGTGCCGGTCTCAGCAGCCTGCTGTTTGCCCTGGCACTGCGTCGACTGGGCCTGTGGCGCACCAGGAAATAGATCGGCATGTATCGATTCACTTCCGCACTGTTTCTCCTTGGGCTTGGCGTGCTTATCACGGCAATATTCCAGAATATGGATTTCGCCGGTTCTGCAGCCATCGTTGGCGACGCCATTAACGCATCGGCCGCGCAGCAGACCGGCGCCGCAAACTTTGTCACCGCGGTCGTACTCGGCTATCGCGGCTTTGACACCCTGATGGAACTCACCATCCTGTTCACGGCGGCGACTGCCGGCGGCCTGGTACTCGGCAAACCACGTGCCGGGGCCAAACAGGATCCCGAGGCCGG